>JARVCL010000001.1:0-19150 GCA_040405695.1 Halorubrum sp.
CCTACTGATCCCACAACGGTCTGGACGATTGAATTCGACGATGCCCGAGCTACGTCGACACCGTCTATCGCTGACGGCCGTATCTATGTACCGGTCGATGCCGTCACTGATCGTTCCCGACATCGGTTCCGACTATACGCCCTGGAGGCGAGAACTGGTGACGAACACTGGCATGTCCCGCTTCGGGCGGACCCGAACGGCGCTCCAGCAATCGGGAGTGGGCGTATCATCGCTAGTGCGCAACGTCGAACGGACTCGGGGAGGATCGTCGCCTTTGAGGACCGCTACGGCCGTGAAGAATGGGTGTACGATATCGATGCTCGGGTAACTGCTGCACCGATGATTGCCGACAGGACTGTCTTTGTGCCGGATTGGGGCGGGTGCGTTCATGCGCTCTCTCTCGCTGATGGGATGGTTCGCTGGTCTCGACAGGTCGGGGCAAATGAAAGGGACCACACATTTCCCTCTCCGACCGCCGTTCACGATGAGACGCTGTACGTCGGTTCGTACTCTGGACGAACTGGCGTAATTGCTGTAGATGCCGCGACTGGCGACGAGCTGTGGACGCAACCGACAGGGCGTGTGCTCGCAGGGCCGGTTGTTGACGAGGGATTAGTTGTAGTACGTGATGACGGTGTTGTCAGCGCATTCGAGACTGATGGCACCGAACGCTGGGCGTTCAGTGTGCCCGGCGGTTACGGAACTCCGATTGCACTGGATGATCAGCACGTCTACGTTCCCACACGTGACACTCTTCATGCGATTACCCGAGGGGGTGAGAAGGCGTGGACCTACGAACCCGCAGATGAGAGAGTCGGTCCACCGACAGTTGTTGGTGATGAGGTACTCGTTGACGAGGAGGAGACGCTGACTGCGCTTAGGCAAGCTGATGGAACAACTCAGTGGAGTGTCGAGACGAACGGCAGTGGGGACGCTATCACAACGCCAGACGCCATCGCTATGAGTGGTCCTGGAGGCCGCGTCACTGCGCTCGGCGCTGAATAAACCCTCTCCATTCAGCACGACGTGTGAGACATATCAACACCTGAGGGGTTCAAGAGAGCCGGCTATCAGTATCGGTCGCTCGTCTCGGTCTTCACGCCGTCAGTATCGGTTGATATCGGCTGTCCGGCTTGTTCGAGTCGACATCAGCAGTCGTCTGAGTCGCTCGTCAGCGTCGATATCAGGCGTCTGGATCCTCCGCCTCGGTCGTAGTGCCGGACGCCTGCGTCCCCTCGTCACGGTTGCCGGCGTCACCCCTGTCGATCTCGCGCTGCCGCTCGACCACGACGCTCGTCGGCGGGGCCGTCCGGTAGAGCGCGAGGAAGGCGACCACGCCCACCACCTCCGCGAGTTTCCCGACGATCGCCAGCGGATCGGCCGCGAGCGCGGCGACCGCCTCGCCGCCGTACCACCCGGCGTACCCGACGAGAAACGCGGTCAGGGTTCCCGCACCGAGCGCGTACAACCGACGGTACTCGTCGGCTTTCAGCGTCGCCGCCGCGACGAGGACGGTGAAGACGGCCGCGAGGACGAACACGTACGGTCGCGGGTCAGCCGGCTCCGTCAGCCGCGGCCACGCCCACAGCAGGTGCACCGCCGCACTCAACACCGCCGCCTGTGCGGCCACCGCACGCAGAATCCGCTTGTGGCTGGCGTCGCGGCCGCTATTGGATCCGTCACCCATTGACCCCCCCGCCGACCGTTCGCTCATCCGGTCACTCCCACGGGTGCCGTCCCGGTGCATCCGGCCACAGCGGGTACCAGTATGACTCGTCGTCCTCGATTCCCAACTCCCCGTCCAGGATCGACTGCAGTTTGAACTCGACCCGCTGGTTCCGGCTGCTCGTCCCGTCCGGCGCGAACGGGTAGTACGCCCCGCGCCGGAACGAGTAGATCCAGTACGCTGGGCCGTCGTCGTTCTCGAAGCCGAAGACGGCCGCGAGGAGCCGAGAGCCGAACCCCTCTTCCATGAACTGATCGGCTGCGAAGTGGATGCTCGTGACGAGGTCCTCGGGGTCATCGTCCTCCAAGACGAACCAGTGGTAGCCGTGGTCGTCTTCGTATCGGTGGAAGCCGGTCCCGGTCTCCACCTCGCCGGCCTCCAGAATCGCCTCGACGGTGTCGACGGCGTCGTCGAAACGGGTGCTGTCGACGCCGGAGAAACACAGCGCCGCCTCGCCACAGTGGTCGTATCCGAGGTCGGCCTGCATCGTCATGTACGCCGTCGACATCCCGAAGAGATCCTCCGGGTCGGCCTCACGGCTCGCGCCGGCCTCGGCGTTCGTTCCGAGCACGGCCCGTATCGTATCGAAGAGTCCCATCTGTTACCTGATCGTAAGCGACGTGGGGTTTAGGGCGTTTCTACGTCGCGGCGTCGCGCTCGGGGCGCAGCACTCTCCCTGGCACACGCCACTCGGCCTCTCTGTCTCGTGTTCTCTCGGCGTGCTCAGCCGCTCTCCGATCACGGCTCGCTACGATCGAGATACGTCAACACGCCTCGAGCGTTCAGGCTCGCATCGGCCCGCGCCCGCTCGGGATTCCAGAACGCCACGTCCCTGCTCGTCGACTCGAAGTGCTCGACGACAGCCTCGTCGTCGCCGTCGAGTTCCGCCCGCTTCGCGCGGACCGCCTCCACCCACTCGACGTAGGCTCGCTTCGCCTCGCCGATCAGGGCATCGTCGTACTCTCGGGGGCCGAAGTGGCCGAAGCAGAGGAACTCGGGATCGAGGTCGGCGACCGTCTGGAGGTCCCGCAAACACTGGTCGAGGTCGAACTGCGGCGGCGGCGTCGTCTGCCTGACGGTGTCGATCTCGGGGACGTATATCCCGGCCGCGTCGGCGGTGAACACGACGCCTGCGTCGGGTTCGTGATACACCGCGTGGTGCGGCGCATGTCCCGGTGCCTCGTGGACGACCAGTGAGCGGTCACCGAGGTCGACCCGGTCGCCGTCGGCGAGTCCGGTGATGCGGTCGTCGGGGACGGGCTCTGGCTCGGCGTAGTGTCGCCACTGGTCTTCGACCGCGGATTTCGTGCCAGCGACGAGCGCCTCCGGGTCGACGAGGTGCCGAACCCCCCGTTCCGGGACGAGGACCTCGGCTGCCGGATACCGCTTCGCGAGGTGGCCCGCCCCGCCAGCGTGGTCGAGGTGAGCGTGGGTCGGGAGGATCCACGCGAGTTCGTCGCGACCGATCCCGATCGCGTCGAGCGTCCCGAACAGCCGCTCCCGGTTCGCTCCGGTTCCGGTGTCGATCACGACCGGCCGATCCGTGTCGTACACGTAGACGGAGCCGTACTCGTCGGTGTCGAACATGCCGGTGTCGTGAACGTACAGGTCGGGAACCCCGTGGACCGGCTCGAACTCGCCAGCGTGCATACCGGACGGTCGGATCCCGAGCGGTTGTAACCATCGGTCGACTATGGCCGATGGAGGACTGCGGCGTGGCTTCGAACGGTGCCCGGGGCTTATATTCGTGCCGGCCGTGTGAACGGTATGCGCGTTCTCGTCACTGGTGCGACCGGGTTCGTGGGATCTCGGCTCGTCCCGGCGCTGCTCGATAACGGCCACGAGGTCGTCACGCTCGTCCGCGACGCCGACGGCTACCACCCCCCGGACGGTGTCCACGTTGTGGAGGGGGATCTGTTGGAGCCAGAGACACTACCGCCCGCGTTCGACATCGACGGCGACCCGGTCGATGCGGCGTACTACCTCGTCCACTCGCTCGACGGCGGTCCCGGCTACGAGGAGCGTGACCGCAACTGTGCGACCAACTTCGCGGCCGCCGCCTCCAACGCCGACATCGAGCGTGTCGTCTACCTCGGCGGGCTCGGCGAGGACCGCGAGGACCTCTCCGAACACCTGCGATCGCGCCGGGAGGTCGAGCAGATACTCGACGACGGTGACTACGCGCTGACGGCGCTCCGGGCCGCAATCGTCATCGGTGCGGGTAGCGCCAGCTTCGAGGTGATCCGCGGGCTCGCGAGCCGTCTCCCGGTGATGATCACGCCGAAGTGGGTCGACACGCTGTGTCAACCGATCGCCATCGACGACGTGATCGCGTACCTCTCGGGAGTCCTCGACGCCCCAGAGACGGCGGACGAGACGTTCGAGATCGGCGGTCCAGAGGTGTTGACGTACGCCGAGATACTCCGGCGAACTCGACGCCAGTTCGGCCACGGGCTCCGGATCATTCGAGTTCCCGTGTTGAGCCCGGGGCTCTCCGCCCGATGGCTTCGACTGGTGACGGACGTGAATCCCTATCTCGCGCGGTCGCTCGTCGAGGGGCTTCGTAACACTGTCATCGTGGAAGACGACCGGATCCAAGAGCTGGTTCCGGTCGAGTTGACGTCCTTCGAACTGGCTGTCGCCCGAGCGATCGACGACCGGTCGGGGAACGCCGCCGCGAAAGCGGTGGGGTCAGTAGCGTGAGCCGACAGTACGGTGAAACCTGGGTGTACGAGAGCCTCGTGAGCGGGATCCCCGGTCTTGAGGTCCCCCGCAGACTCGCGGTCATCATCCAGTTCGTCATCTTCGAGGTCGGCGTGCTGCTGCTCGGCTGGTACTACGGGCTGTGGAACGCCGTGCTCGCGGGGACCGCGGCGGTCATCGTCGCGGCGATCGGGAGCGTCGAGATGCACCGTCTCGGGGAGAAGAACCGGCTGCTGTCGACGCCGGCGTCACACAAACGCCTCCTCTTCGGGTCGAGCATCGAAATCGTGCTCGGGGTGCTCGCCTTTATCGCGCTCGTGACGTATCTGTTCGTCTGGAACGGCGCACTGATCGACCGACTGTTCGGCCCCGACCCCCCGATTCCCGTCGTCTATCTCACCCTGTTGATCCTCTGGGATCTCACCTATCGAATCGGCACCTCGTGGTGGAGCGCCGTGGTCGCGCTCTGGCGGGCGATTTACATCGACCTCTCTCCCGAGGACGCCGCGAGCGTTCGCCGGCTCGACGCAGAGAACATCGGATTCTCCGCGCTCCAGCTCGTTCTGGTCCCGTTCCTGCTGGCGGAGCCGATCCTGTTGGGCGCGGTCGTCGGTCACGTGCTCGCCGTGGCGATCGTCTGCTCGGCGGCGATTCTGCTCACCGGTTCCTGACTGACGGCACTACGCGCGAATCGCACAGCAAACGAATGTGGGTGGCCGCGTCGGTACGCCGACACGCGGCGTCAGTCGTCTTTCAGCTCGTGGAACGTGTCGAGGAGTGCCTCCGCAGAATCGCCGGAGTCGTAGGTGATAGATCCGGAGTACTCCGGCCGATCCGCGTCGAAATCGGCGTCGACGACGCCCGTCTTCTGCTCACGCCGCTCGTGTTCATCCTCGTCATAGGCACCCATTGACATGGTACAACGCCACTTGGACGCTTCCATTGATATACTTATCGGCGAACTATCGTCGATGATACCCTCGGCTCCTTCGACACCCCCGGATTTCCCTGCACGCTGAGTCGGGGACTGTCGTTTCGCTTTCACACCGGAACTCCTTAGCGGCCGCGTGCGGTAGCTGGCTCGTGGCTCAACCGCTCCGATTCAGGCGTTCACCCGGTCGCTGGGACCGACACCGGGTTCGCTCACGGCTCGAACGCCCCCTCGATCAGAACCTCGGCGCGGCCGCCGGTGACCCGTGGTTCGCGCCGCCGCCCGATTACGAGGCGCGACGGTTCGACATGGACGACGGGTCGCTGGCACTGTTCTGCTGGACGACCGACGACACGGACCCCCCCACCGGGGCGAGCGGCGGTCCGGCCGGCTACTGGCTGGGCAACACCGAAACGCCGAGTGACCTCTGGCGAACCGACAAGTACGGCTTCGAGGAGGTGCCGTATCCGGTCTCCCGGTGGGCACAGCGTGAGCTGCTCGCCGTGCTCCACGACGACGAACCGTGGCTCGCCGAGTACCCACACGTCTCCTGGTTCTTCCTCCCCGTCTTCTGTTCGAAGGACGGTGCGGAGACGACCCGGTCCTTCTTCCGAGACCACGCCGCCGGCTTCCCCGATGCGACGCGTGCGGACGGGGTGGGCTACGTCGAAACCGTCCTCCGACCCGGAACGCTCGACGAGTACCGTGAGACGATGGCAGGCAAACTCGGCACGTCGACCTCGATGGATCTCGTGCGCATGAGTGCGGCCATCGCGGAGTTCACCGCGGCAGACCTCCTCTCACGGGCGGGCTACGACGTTACGCCGGAGGTCGAGGTGACGACCGGCCACTCGCTTGATTTCCGGGCGGCCGACCCGGTTTCCGGGTCGGCCTCGCTCGTGGAGGTCACTCGACCACAGCCGGTCGCAACGCGGTCGGCTGGCGACCCCGTCGCCGCCGTCCGCGACACGGTTCAGACGAAGACGAGCGGACAGCTTCAGGCACACGGCGGCGGGGCGACCCTGTTCGTCGACTGCAGTTCGTTCCCCGACGACGACTGGGTCCGGGTTCGGTCTACGAAGCCGGCGGTCGGACACAAGCCAGCGATCGTGCTTCGGGCGCGTCCGAACGGTCAGGTGGAGGGATATCGAAACGGGGCGGCCCCGCTCGACCTGTCGTCCGTGGTGGACTGGCGGTGATCGGTGGCCGCTGGTCGAGCGATTCGATACGACGTGTTCTCGGTCGCGAAAATCAGTGTCAGGTGGCCACCACGGTGGAGCGGTTCTGGTCTGGCCCGCTCGGTTCGTTCAGAACGACAGCGGCTGCGGGCCGTCTTCGCCGGTCGCTGTCGGATCGCGATCCGAGTAGAACCGTCGGCCAACACCGCGGTGACACACGCCTGCCCGCAGGGTGTCGAACACGTCCTCTGGAGCGTCGAACGTCTGGTCACCGAACCGTCCGAGCACGTCTCCGATCCGTTCGGACCCGTCGGCGAGCTCTACGGTCACGTTGCCGTGAGCCGCGATTAGTTCTTCCGAGGTGGTCGGAAATTGGTGCCCTTCGATCCGGTCGTCGACGCCATCCAATTGCATCAACAGTGGAGAATCCCCGACAGTTCTTAATGATTTTCCATGCATGACCTTAGTCGCGAGATACTCCTTATATACGATTATACACTCTCCACCTCGACCGTCGGTCATTAGTGACGTGACCACGAACGACGAGTATGACCGCCGACGCCGAGGCCGCGGTGACGGACGCCGACGCCGATTCGGACGCCCCCATGGTCGCCGACCTCCACACCCACACGACCGTCTCTGACGGCACGCTGACGCTCGCGTCGGTGCCCGCCGCCGCCGCTGAGGCGGGCCTCGACTGGGTCGCTGTCACTGACCACGACCGGATACACCCGTCTCTCGACGCGCCGGTCGTCGTTCGCGACGGCGTCCGGATCGTCCGGGGGATCGAACTCCGCGTCGACGCGGGGTTCGAGCGGCTCGATCTCCTCGGATACGCCGTCGAACACACCGACGCGCTCGACGCCGAGATCGACCGACTTCAGGCGGACCGGCAAGAGCGTGGCGCGCGGATGCTCGCCTGCGTCGAGGACCGACTGGGAGTCGACCTCGACGTAGAACCGCGACCAGGGCTCGGCCGTCCTCACATCGCTCGTGCGATAGCCCGGTCGCCGGCGCCGTACGACTACACCGGAGCGTTCGACGAACTGATCGGAGACGACGGCCCGTGTTTCGTCGCCCGCGACGTCACCACTCTCGACCGTGGCGTCGAACTGCTCCGTGAGGCGTGTCCGGTCGTCGGACTCGCTCATCCGTTCCGCTACGACGATGTCGACGCCGCGCTCGACGTGGCCCGCGAGCTTGACGCTGTCGAGCGCTTCTATCCGTACGGTCGCCCTGTCGACACCGAGCGTATCGACCGCGTCGTGACCGAGGCGAACCTCCTCACGACCGGCGGCAGCGACGCCCACGAACGAACCCTCGGCGCAGCCGGACTGACCGCCGCTGCGTTCACGCCGATACGCGAACGACTCCCCGATCCGGTCGGCGAAGACGGCGGCTGACGACGGCGACAGGGCTGCCCCCGGCGACCAGCGGGTCGAAGATGTGCCTCGAGCGGTTCGGGGACAGGATTAACTCTAGGCACGACGGAGTGGAACGTATGCAGTGTCACTACTGCGACCGCGAAGCCGCCTTCGAGGCCGAACACGGCGGCGTCGTCGTCGGACTCTGTGCCGATCACTTCCGCGATCGGATCGAGGAGCTGGCCGAAGACGAGGGACTCACGGCGCTCCGCGACCGGATCGACGTCGAGTCCTCGGAGTGAGTGCGCGGCCGACCACGGTCCCCACATCCCCTGCCTGCCGAACGAACGGATCCTACAAGACGGTTCGAACCCAACCGAACGGTATGCATCCTATCGACCGGCCGCGTCGCCTCCGCAGCGACGGTGCTCGACCGCTCGTCAGCGAGTCGTCGCTGTCGGCGTCGGATCTCGTCGCACCCGTCTTCGTCGACGCGACGGCCGAAGAACGGGTCCCGATCGAGTCGATGCCGGGCCACGAGCGAGTCCCCGTCGACGAAGCTGTCGCCCGCGTCGAGGAGATCCGTGCGACCGGCGTCGAGGCAGTGATCCTCTTCGGGATTCCCGAACACAAGAACTCGAGGGGGAGTCGTGCGTACGCCGAAGACGGGGTCGTCCAGCGCGCTATCCGACGAATCACGGCGGCGACGGACACCTACGTGATCGGTGACGTCTGTCTGTGTGAGTACACCGACCATGGCCACTGTGGGATCGTCGAGGCAGACGCCGAGACCGATCCGACGCTCACGGTGCGCAACGACGAGACCCTCGACCTGCTCGCGCGAACGGCTGTCTCACAGGCCGCGGCCGGTGCCGACATGGTGGCCCCCTCGGCGATGACGGATGGGCAGGTGCGGGCGATCCGCGACGCGCTCGACGACGCCGGCCACGAGTCGGTCGCGATCATGAGCTACGCCGCGAAGTACGAGTCCAGTTTCTACGGCCCGTTCCGCGATGCGGCCGACGGCGCGCCCGCGTTCGGCGACCGCCGCCACTACCAGATGGATCCCGCGAACCGCCGCGAGGCGCTACGGGAAGCCCGCCTCGACGCTGAAGAAGGGGCTGACATCCTCATGGTAAAACCCGGCCTCCCGTATCTCGACGTCCTCTCGGACCTTCGCCGGGAGTTCGACCGGCCCATCGCCGCCTACAACGTCTCCGGCGAGTACGCGATGCTTCACGCCGCCGCCGACGCGGGGTGGCTGGACCTGGAGGCGACCGCACACGAATCGCTCCTCTCGCTCAAGCGCGCAGGCGCAGACCTGATTCTCACCTACTTCGCCGAAGATCTCGCCAGGCGATTATAACAGACCCTCCGCTCGCGCCAGCAGCAACCCCTCCAGTGTCGCGTCGTTCGTCGGTGGTTCGCGTGCCCGCTCGATCGCCTCGTCGATCGGCACCGCTCGCGGCGTGAGAAACTCGTTGCTGTCGGCCTCGATGTCGACCGCCTCTAACCCCTCTGCGAACACGTAGCCACGCTTGTGCCGCAACACGCCCGTCGAACACCACACCTCCTGCAACAGCGAGGTGGCGGCCGGCTCGAACCCGGTCTCTTCTGCGAGTTCGCGCCCGCCCGCCGTCGTGTACGACTCGCCGGGCTCGACGATCCCCGCAGGAAGTTCTAGTTGCGTGTGCCGGACGGTGGGGCGGTACTGCTCGACGAACAGCACCGAGTCGTCGGCGACGGCGATGACGACCGTCGCGGGCGGCAGCTCGGCCCAATAGTAGCGCTTCTCGGACCCATCGGGCTGTTCGACGCGGTCGTACCCCCCGACGAACCAGCCGGGGTCGTACTCGACGGCGACCTCACGGACCGGCCACGCCGCCTCGCCCGGAAGCGAGTGCAGCCGGCCGTCCGAAAAGGCGGGAAGATCACGGAGATCAGACGCGGGCGACCTGGTCGGGCGCTCGTCGACATCGGCGGGTCCGCGCTGTGCATCACGCTCTGGCGTGCTGATACGGTCGTCGGCTGGATCCTCGCTCATGTGGGGGTCTGGGTGACTTCGACGTAATATATCTCTCCGTCACGCTCGACGCGAACCCCGTCGCCGACGGCCGCCTCGGGAACTCGCTGGGTGAGCGCGTCGACCTCGTCGAATGGGGTGTGTGTGAACCACTCTTTCATCCCGTAGGGACCGAGCTGATACCCATCCGAGCGGCCCTCGGGGCTGTCGAGTGCTCCCGTCAAAAACGGATAGCGCCGTTCGTCGACGTCGTTGACGTCGACCGCGGGCTCGTCGGTCTCGACCTGCTCGGCAGTGAGGTAATACGGATCCCCGCTGCCGAGATAGCTGGGGAGCGCGCCCAGCGCGAGCAGGGCGACGGCGACCAGCGCGATGGCGACGAGGAGGTTCCGGGTGACCGGGCGCATACCGGTGGTAGGCGGGCGTGCCGAATACGGGTTTCGACCCTGCTCGCACAGCGCGTCTCACTCCAGCGCGCGAACCAGATCCAACAGTTCGGCCTCGTACTCCTCGGGCGTTAACCCGAGGTCGACCTCCACGGAGACAGAGATGGCCGCAGAGAGCTCTTCGTCCATCGTCTCGGCGACGTTCTCCGCCGGGAACGCGCCGCCCCCGACGAGCACGCTCTCTTCTGCGTGCCACACTGCCAGCCGTCCCGCGACCGGGACCTCGTCCGTTTCGAGTTCGATCCGTCGGTCGTCGGTTACGGGAACCGACACCGGAGCGAACGGGAGTGCCCCGGTCACGTCGGTCCGCCGTGCCGTCTCACCGGTGTCGATCGCGAGTTCGCCTTCGGAGACGACCTCGACGTTCTCGACTCCGTCTGCAGTCATCTGATCTTCGAGGGTTGCCCGTGCGTTCGCCTCCACCTCACTGACGATCTGTCCACGGCCGACACCTCCCGGCAGATTCGTCAGATCCGGATCGAAGGTGACCCGACTGGCGAAGAAGACGACCGGCGCGCTCGCGATCTGTCCGAGCGTCTTCGCTTCGAGCTCCTCACGGAGCGGAACGTTCTCGTATATCTCCGTCGTTGCCGTCGCCGTGAACTCTTGGCCGGCGACCGTCTCGCTGAACGCCTCTTCCTGAATCGACTCGTCGAGCGCCCACCCTCCGTCGTCGAGGGCACTTTCGGGGACGTTCGGCGGTCGCGACGACGCGCTCGCGAGACAGCCGGCGGCGGTGAGCGCGCCGACGCCGACCGCGGAACCGATGAATCGACGCCTGTGCATGCAGGTGAATCCGGCGTTCGACGGTTTGAACCTGACGCCGGCGCTATCAGCAGCGATTCTTGGACCGGCTCGGCGACGTCTCGGCCGGCCGACGCGTTTTACTCGTGGGCACCCGTACGTCAGTCATGGAGTTCCGGTTCGAGCTGGCGCTGTGTGCGGCTCTGGAGTCGCCAGACTGCGTGGTAGCTCGCCAGCTCGGATCGGGCGTGACGGGTGCTGGGCACCGAATCATCGATGTCTGTGTCGCAGAACCCGGGCCGGCCTTCGACGACCGCGCCGCGATCACGCCCGACCGGATCCCGGACCCCGCGATCGACGCGCCAGTCGGTCCCGGCGAAGCCGTCCCCGTCGCCGAGGCGTTCGATCTCCCGATGGAGCGCGCCTTGCGTGTCGTCGACGCTGCGGTCGAGGCGGGGTACCTCGAACGGGAACGGCAGGACGGGCGGCCGGCGGTCCGTGCGACCGCCCGCTACCCGACCGACTGGGTGGCCTCGCTCACCGCGATCGAGAACAAGCCCGACCTCGGGACACCGGGTGAGTTGGACGCACAACTCCGGTACGACGTTGCGCTCGAACTGTTCGATGCTGTCGTCCTCGCGACCGCCTCCTACGTCACCCGCGCACACCTCAACCGGATCCCGGACCCGGTCGGCGTGTGGCGGTTCGATCCCGAGACGGGCGAGCGGACGGTGGTCCGTGAGCCAGAACCCCTTCACCCGGACGACCCGGGCGTCGAGATTCGTTCGGAGCGACGGCTCAAGACGGACATCGCGCTCGTCTCTCCCGAGGCGAAAGCGCGGAAGCGGCGACGGATCGCCGAACGCGCGTACGGTAAGGGGTGGCGACCTGCGCCCCCCGAGTGCGCCAACGCGACGACGAAAGCAGACGGGCGACCCTACTGTGACGCGTTCGACCGAGTCGTCGACCCCGGCCGGGAGTGTGGCGCAGAGTGCTCGGCGCACGACCCCGCCGACCCGCCTGCCCACGACGCCGAGACACTCCGTGACGACCGCACCGCGTGGGTCGCCGACCCTGACGCATCCGGGCCGCACAGACAGTCTGGGCTCTCGCGGTTCTCGTAGTCACCACCTGCCGGCCGACTCGCACCCTTCTGGTGGGAACGCTTATACGCCGACGGCAAAATTCCTGCGCATGGACGAGATAGACGACGTCTTCGCGGCCCGGCTGATGACGACAGACCTCCACACGGTGACGCCGGACACGCCGGTCGAGGACGCCGCCGGGGTCCTCCTCGACAACGACATCAGTTCGGCACTGGTCGTCGAGGACGGACATCTCGTCGGGATACTCACGACCACGGACTTCGTCGATATCGTCGCGAAGAGCCAGCCGAAAGCGGAGACGACCGTGGAGCGATACATGACGACCGACCCCGTGACCGCCGACGCACAGGACACGGTGGCGGCCATCGCGAGAACGATGGTCGACGAGGGGTTTCACCACGTGCCGATCGTCGACGACGACGGGACCCCGATCGGGATCATCACCACTTCGGATCTGGCCGCGTACGTCTCCGGGAACGATTCCTGAGGCGTCATCCGTCCGCTGACTCCCGCCCGCTCGGTGTCGACACGCTTCGGGCGAGCTTCTGCCTGCGGACCGTCCGTCCGCAACGCCGACAAGTGACGCCACTTTCTCCGGAGTATTACCCGTGGGGAACGTACGACGTGTATGACCGACCGACTTCACCTGAATCTCTTTACGATGAGCGCTGTCGAGCACGTCTCGCCGGGGTCGTGGACGTACCCGGGAGATCGCTCGACGGAGTACACCGACACCGAGTACTGGGCAGCGGTTGCCCGGACCGCCGAGCGTGGTGGGTTCGACGCCGTCTTCTTCGCGGACGTCCGCGGCGTCTACGACGTGTACGGCGACGACCGACATATCGCCGTCGAGCGAGCGATCCAGACTCCCGCGAACGATCCACAGCTGGTGGTTCCGGCGATGGCTGCCGTCACCGACGACCTCGGGTTCGCCATCACGCGGTCGACGACGTACACCCATCCCTACCAACTCGCCCGGGAGTTCTCGACGCTCGATCACCTCACCGACGGCCGGATCGCGCTCAACGTCGTCACCTCGTATCTCCAGTCGGCCGCCGAGAACCTCGGACTCGACGGGCGGCTGGACAAGACGACCAGGTACGACCGTGCAGACGAGTTCCTCGACGTCTGTTACGCGCTCTGGGAGGACTCGTGGGACGACGACGCCGTCGTCCGCGACCGCGCGACCAGCCGTTACGCAGACCCCGAGAAGGTTCACGCGATCGACCACGCGGGCGACCACTTCTCAGTTCCGGGGCCACACGGCTGTGAGCCGTCGCCGCAGCGAACCCCGGTCATCTACCAGGCTGGCTCTTCCGACCGCGGTCGGGAGTTCGCGGCCGCCAACGCAGAGGCGGTGTTCGCGAGCCAGCCGACCGAGGAGGGCGTCCGCGAGTACGTGGCCGACGTGAAACAGCGGGCGGAGACGTACGGCCGCGACCCCGAGCGCCTGCGCTTTTTCATCGGGATCGTCCCGATCGTCGGAGAGACACAGGCGCTCGCGGAGGCGAAACACGAGGAGTACAAACGGCACGTCGATGTCGAGGGCACGCTCGCGCTGCTCTCCGGCTTCCTCGACATGGACCTCTCCGAGCTCGACCCCGATCAGCAGGTCGAACACATCGAGACCGACGCGATACAGGGAACGATGAACGCGTTCACCACGTCACAGCCGGACCGAGACTGGACAGTCCGTGAGGTCGCAGCGTTCTGTGGGCTCGGCACCACCTCGCCGACGGTGGTCGGCACGCCAGAGACCGTCGCCGACGAACTCCAGTACTGGTATGAGACCGTCGGCGTCGACGGCTTCAACATCAAGGAGGTGGTTCGACCCGACTCGCTCACGGACTTCGTCGACCTCGTCGTTCCCGAACTCCGCGAACGAGGACTCGTCCCTCCGGCCGACGCCGACCCCACGGGCGACACGCTTCGCGAGCGCCTCATCGGGGAGGGGCAGCGCCGACTTCCTGCAGACCACCCCGCGCACGACCGCGCGGAGTGAGGCCGTCTTATTAACGAGGAGAGCGGCTTTGATACGCTATCTCTGCCGCCCCCGGCACCGTTAAGTGGGTCGCGCTGTAGCCTTCAGTTGACGCTTCGCTTGGAGGGCCGAAGCGTCAGCGGGGACCTACTGGACGTCTCGGCGTGCCACTTTTTCCGGCACGCTGGGGCGTTCGTTCCTTTGAACCAGCGAGCGACCGCTCCCCCTGGACGCCGTATCACTGATCTACTCTGTCGCCTTGATACGCTCCGTCGTAGGTTCCTTCGTGGTCGGCACGGGCGAGCACCAACTGTGCGATTCGCGCGTCGGGTTCGATATCGATCGCGTGGCCGACGTCGAGTCGCCCCTCGCCAACACCCTCGTACCCAGCGTCCCAGACGGCGGTATCGAGCGTGCAGGCGTTGCGTAGCAGCGTCGAGCGCGGGAGCACGAATCCGATCCGTCCCTCCGGGATCCGAACCGGCTCACCGTATCGGACGACGTACGTCCCAGTCGCGAGCTGATATTCGCCCTCGATAGGGTCGACCTCGGTACGGTCGGCGACCGTCTTCCCGTCACGACCGATCTGTCCGCGTCCCGTCGTTTCGAACACCGCATCGACGGTGAGATCGACTCCATTCGGCTGTCGCTGTGCGTCCGTGAGCGAGGCGCCTGCCGTTTCGAGCGCCTGTGCCACGGCCGCTCCGGACTCGAACATGCGTCATTGGAGCACGAGTACCGACAAAACGGTGTCGACGAGGGGGAAGCGTTGCGGACGATGAGTGGGACCGAAAAGCGACCGAAGGGGGGTTCACAGCAGCTCGTTGCCATGCGTGCTGTGTGCCAACACGACCAGTCTACATCAAATATCTCCGCGTTCATCGGTTCCACACGGTCGAAGTGGCGGATCACTCGCGGGTTTTATATCCTCGGGACAGCCATCTCTGGCTGATATGGGACAAACGATTACCGAGAAGATCCTCGATGACCACCTCATCGAGGGCGAACTGACGCCCGGCGAGGAGATCGGCATCGAGATCGACCAGGTCCTCACACAGGACACGACCGGAACCATGGTGTGGCTCCAGTTCGAGGCGCTCGACCTCGACGAGATTCAAACGGAGCTCGCCGCACAGTACTGTGACCACCAGACGTACCAGTTTGACTTCAAGAACACGGACGACCACCGATTTCTCCGATCTGCGGCCGGCACTTACGGCGCGTACTTCTCTCGGCCCGGTAACGGTATCTGTCACCAGGTTCACAAGGAGAACTTCGCCGCTCCCGGCAAGACGCTGCTCGGCTCGGACTCACACACCCCGACGCCTGGCGGCCTCGGGCAGCTCGCGATCGGCGCGGGCGGACTCGACATCGCCGTCGCGATGGGCGGCGGCCCGTACTACGTCGAGATGCCCGAAGTCGTCAACGTCCACCTCGAAGGCGAACTCCCCGAGTGGGCGACGGCGAAAGACGTCGCGCTGCACCTGTTAGGCGAACTCACAGTCAAGGGCGGCGTCGGCAAGATCTTCGAGTACACCGGTCCCGGCGCGGAGGCGCTCACGATCCCCGAGCGAACCACGATCACGAACCTCGGGACAGAGCTCGGTGCGACCTCGTCGATCTTCGGCACCGACGAGAAGACCCGGGACTGGCTCGCGCGTCAGGACCGCGAAGACGAGTTCGTCGCGCTCGAACCCGACGAAGACGCGGCGTACGCCGAGACGATCGAGGTCGACCTCTCGGAGATCGAGCCGCTCGTCGCCGCGCCGTCGATGCCCGACAACGTCGCCCCCGTCAGCGAGTACGAGGGCACTG
The DNA here is from genome assembly GCA_040405695.1 of Halorubrum sp. Classification (GTDB taxonomy): domain Archaea; phylum Halobacteriota; class Halobacteria; order Halobacteriales; family Haloferacaceae; genus Halorubrum. Next base: position 16,018 of record JARVCL010000001.1, read on the forward strand.
AGGTCGAGCAGGTAATCATCGGTTCCTGTACGAACGGCGCGTACGAGGACGTTCTCCCGGCAGCGAAGATGCTCGAAGACCGCGAGGTCGCGAAACACACCGAGATGATCGTCGCACCCGGCTCCAAGCAGGCGTCCGAGATGCTTGCACGTGAGGGATGGACCGCCGAGATGATGGCCGCCGGCGTCAACTTCTCCGAGGCGACGTGTGGCGCGTGTATCGGCATCGGTCACGTCCCCGCCTCCGACTCAGTCTCACTGCGCACGTTCAACCGGAACTTCGAGGGACGCTCCGGCATCGAGGACGACTCCGTCTTCCTCTGTTCACCGGAGGTAGCCACCGCGGCGGCTATCGCCGGCGAGATCGTCGACCCCCGCGATCTGGCCGACGAGCTCGGCGATCTCGAAGACCCCGGCCTGGAGATGGGAACACAGTACAGCCCCGGCATGGGTCGCAACGACTCCGACATCATCTCGCCCGACGAGGCGATCGACGACGGCCTGATCAAGGGGCCGAACATCGGCGACGTACCGCTCAAAGACGGGATCGACGCCGACATCGGCGGTGAGGCGCTCCTCAAGATGGCGGACAACATCACCACCGACCACATCATCCCGGCGACCGCGGACATTCTGAAGTTCCGCTCGAACATCGAGAAGCTCTCCGAGTTCACGCTCTCCCGGGTCGATGACACGTTCGCACAGCGCGCGCTCGACGCCGACGGTGGGGTGCTCGTCGCCGGCGAGAACTACGGCCAGGGCTCCTCACGCGAGCACGCCGCGCTCTGTCCGATGTACCTCGGCATCGAGGCGGTGTTCGCCCAGAGCTTCGCTCGCATCCACAAGGCGAACCTGTTCAACTTCGGAATCGTCCCGCTCGCCATCGACGCGGAAACGTACGAGCGGATCGACCAGGGCGACGACATCGACATCGTCGACGACGTGCCTGCGGGCGTCCGCTCCGGTCAGGAGGAGTTCACCGTCAGCGTCAACGACGAGTGGGAGTTCACCGCTGAACTCGACGCCTCTGATCGCGAGCGCGACATTCTCGCGGCCGGTGGCAAGCTCTCGTGGGTCAAACAGCAGCACGACGCCGGCTCCGACGCTGCGCCTGCCGACGACTGAAATCGGATCGGAGCGGTCCCAATCGACAGCAGTTTTTTGCTCGTTCGCGCCTGATATGCGATAGATGCCACAGTCGAGCACCCGGTCAGCGTTCACGCCGCACGGCGACATCGAGTACGAGGTCGTCACGTGCGACAGCTGTGGGGAAGAGGTGATCCCCGAAGACGCCGTCCCGGTCGGCGTGGGAGCGGAAACGTACACCTGTGACGGGATTCCCTTCTGTCGAGAGACACACGAGCGCCCCCGCGAAACACACGTCCTCTGTACGTACTGCGCGGAGGCGACGCTGGGGTACACCGGCGCCCCCGACGGTGTCGCAGACCGGATTGACGAGTTGGCCGAGGAGACATCCGCGGTGGGTGTTGGCTTGTGGCTCGGCGTCGTCGGAGGGGTTGCGTTGTCAGTCGGGCTGTTGCTCGTACAGCTGATCGTCGGGCTCGTCTGATGGATCCATCTCGACGTGCTGTGCGTCTGGAAAACAGGACGACACCGGAACGCGGTCGTCCGCGTCAGCGGGCCGCGGCGGCGACGCGTTCGCGCTCCTCCTTCTGGGAGATAGAGTACGTCTGCACGTCGTAGTCGGCCGCGCCGATGAGCTCTTGTGCGAGCGCTTCGGCCGCGGAGGTGCTCGACTTGTAGGTCGCGTTGGCGACCCCGTCGGAGATGAACAACAGCGCCTGATCGACGCGGCGCTGCGGTGCGACGTCGACCGCCTTGGGCACGGAGATTCCGCCGTACTTCAGGCGGACCGTCTCCTCGCGCGGCGCGGCGTTCTCGACGGCCGTCACGAGCACCTGCACCGGATTCTCCTCGGTGCGCTCGTGGACGATGTCGAAGGCGTCACGAACGATTCGCGTCGCCTGCTGTTTCTTGCCGGTGTTCTCTTCGGTCTGCATCAGGCGGTTGATCAGCCGCTCGACCAGCGAGATCTCCGACTTCTTGAACTGTTTCGACGCGTGGCGACCCATCGTGTGTGCGATCGGTGTCACGGTCATGTACCGCTTCGTCGAGGGATCCGCGTAGGCGATCTCCGTGACGTCCCAGACGCCGAACAGGGTGGCGTTCTCGTTCGCTGCCTCGCTGGCGGCGGGCGCGTCTGGGTCCGGTTCGTCGGCGGCAACGTCCTCGTCGTCCATCTCGGCTTCCTCCCCGCTCATCGGACCGGCTTCTCCGCGTTCCCGCGAACCAGTTCGATCATCGACACGCCGTTGACCTTCTCGACCTTGTAGTTGACACCCGAGAGGTCGCCCATCGCGCGACCCTTCGCGCCGCCGATTCCGGCGATCGTGACCTCGTCGTGCTCGTCGATGAACGAGATCGCGCCGTCGCCGGGACAGAAGGCGGTAACCTGCTTTCCGTTCTTGATCAGTTGTACCCGGACGCACTTCCGGATCGCCGAGTTCGGTTGCTTCGCCTCGATACCGACCTTCTCTAGAACGATGCCTCGCGCCTGCGGGGCACCCTCCAGCGGGTCGGACTTCTTTTTGAGCCCGCGCTCTCGCCGAGCGTACTCGGAGTCGGACCAGCGGCGTTTCTGCCGGTCCTGTTTGAGCTTACGGGCGGCATATTTGCCGTTCGCCATCGTACATCTACTTCCGAACGGAGCTACTTAAGCGTCGTCTTTCGCCCCCGAGAAACGGACGCAAAACGTTCGATCGGTACCTCTACGCGGATCTGAGGGCGTTTTGCTATCCGAAACGACGGTTTCACGTCGGTGTTGAGTCGGTAAGCGGTCGCGAGAGGCCGTCGTTGGTATCTTCACATTGATTCCGAGGGCCGAAGCCCACGACTTTGGTCGTGGGAGGAAGCCCGACAGCAGAATTAACTGTCTGTCCCTCGCAGTTATTGACACTTCCATGAGGGCAAAAGAGCGTCAACACCGTTGCCCTACTACTGACCATGTGGGGTTTTTTCATGGAAGGGGTCGTGGTCAGTCGGCCCTTACGTCGGGGACTGACGACTCCAAAGCGAGACAGGCACTCCCTCTCTCGAATTGCGGACGAGGAACA
>JARVCL010000002.1:0-19125 GCA_040405695.1 Halorubrum sp.
CGACGGGACACACGCTGCTCGTGAAAGGCGCGGTCGACGTGATCGCGGGCCCCGACGGCGAGGTCCGGCGCAACCGGACCGGAAATCCGGGGATGACTGTCGGTGGTACCGGCGACGTGCTCGCCGGCACGGTCGGCGCGCTCGCGGCGACGACCGACTCGTTCGAGGCGGCCGCCATCGGCGCGTACGTGAACGGACTGGCGGGCGACGCGGCGGCCGAGGCGAACGGGAACGGGCTGGTGGCGACGGACGTAATCGATCGGCTCCCAGAGGCGCTGTACGATGAGTGAGGAGCCGCACTCGGGTCCGAACGACGACCTGACACACACGACCGCCGACGGCGACGTCCAGATGGTCGACGTCGGGGCGAAACCCGACACACACAGACGGGCCGTTGCCCGCGGCGAGGTCCACTTGACCCCCGCGACGATCGAGGCGATCCGTGGCGACGAGGTTGGAAAAGGTGACGTCCTCGCGACTGCGCGTGTTGGAGCGATTCAGGCCGTGAAACACACTTGGGAGACGATCCCAATGTGTCATCAGATCCCGATCACGAACGTCGACACCGAGTTCGTGGTCGACGACGACCGCATCACGCTGACGGTCACCGTCGAGACGACCGGAAAGACCGGCTGCGAGATGGAAGCGTTAGAAGGCGTCACGACCGGGCTGAACGTGGTGTGGGACATGGTGAAGGCAGCAGAGAAAGATGCAGACGGTAACTACCCGGACACACGGATCACGAACGTCACCGTCGTTGAGAAGCGAAAACAGCAGCGGACGAGCGACTCGAACGAGCGTGAGTGACTGTGGGTCGGCCAGTGTTCAGTGACCTCGGTCTGCTCGGACTCGCGTGTTTCGGCGGCTGTGCCCTCGTCGCGCTCGGTGGGTGGCTCGTCGCGTTCCCGCTCGGGGGCGCAGATGCTTCACCGGGCGAGATCTACCTCGCGCTAGCTGGCCCAGCATCGGCTGTCTGGCTCGGCCTCGCCGTCGTTGTCAGTATCGTGGACGTAGTGAGAGAGCGTCAGCTCCGACCAGACCAGAAGTGACGTGAGTGCGTCGAGTCGGCCAGACCGGTTTCGGTGAGCCGGCTACGTCGACCGTACCGGAGCGAGTTCGGCTGCCTTCGACCGGGCACGGGCCACGATGGCGGGTTTGGCCTCGAACGCGACGGTGACGTGGTCGTCGGCGTAGCTCTCCTCTTCGACGTGGGCGTGGTCGTGGATCCACGAGACGAGACTCATTGCGTCGTCGGAGACGGGGACCATCAGTCGTTCGCGTTCCCACTCGGGTAACTCCGCTTCTACCCTGTCTCGCAGCTCAGCGACACCAGCTCCGGTTTTTGCCGAGACGGCGACCGGTTCCGGCGCGAGCCCCGAGAGTGCGGCCCGTTTGTCGGCAAGCTCACCGGGCGCGAGTCGGTCCACCTTGTTGAACACGGTAACGATAGGGGCCTCGTTGCGCTCGTACAGCGTGTCGTGGCTCGTGACGAGTTTCTCGCGCATCTCTGGGACCGGTTCGCTCGCGTCGACGACCAACAACACGAGGTCTGCACGGTACACCGAATCGAGCGTAGACTCGAACGACTCGACGAGCCAGTGTGGGAGATCAGCGATGAACCCGACCGTGTCCGTGAGCAGCACGTCGCGCTTTTCCATCTCCGCCCGCCGGGTGGTCGTTCCCAGCGTCGTGAACAGCATGTCCTGTGACTCTGCGGTCGGGTCCAGATCCGGGTGTCGCTCCTCGTTCTCGTCGACGTCGAGTTCGGCCGCGAGCTGGCGCATCAGCGTCGACTTGCCCGCGTTCGTGTACCCCGCGAGCGCGACGAGGTCGAATCCGGAGTCGCGGCGCTGCTCACGGCGGGCCTGCTCTTTGTCGGCGATCGATTCGAGCTCCTCACGGATTTCAGATATCTGGCGTTTGATGTCGCGCTCGACGCTCTCGTCGTACTCGCCGAGACCCATGAACCCGGGACGCTCGTCGCGTTTCGCTAAGCTCGCCTTCGCCTCTGCCCGGGGGAGCTCGTATCGCAGCTCCGCGAGCTCGACTTGGAGCTGTGCCTTCCGAGTGTTCGCCCGCTGGCCGAAGATCTCGAGGATGAGGGTGAATCGGTCTATCACCTCGACCCCTTCCGGCAGTTTCCCGCCAATATTGAACGTCTGATACGGCCCCACGTCGTTGTCGAGGATCACCGCGTCCGCCTCGACGTCGACGACGAGGTCGCGAAGCTCGGCGACTTTCCCCTCGCCGAACATGAACGCCGCATCCTCGGTGCGGGTCTGAGAGAGCCCCGCGACGACGTCGTAGCCCGCCGCGCGAGCGAGTTGGATGATCTCTGTCAGGTCGGCGTCGCCGCTGTCGACGCGCTTTGCGACGACCGCACGACGTCCGTCGCGATCGACACCGGATGTGGCGAGGTCACCGCTCTCCTTCCGCCCGCCGGCCGGATCGTCTCTCGTGTGCTCGTCGCTGGTCATAAGAGGAGTTCTCGAGCGGCGTACGCGGCGTGGTGTGCGGCCTGCACAGTTTCACGTTCGCTTATGCTCTCGACGTATTTAAACTCCGGCTGAAAGCTCAATCCGACGATGTCGGCTGGTTCCTCGTAGAACTCGCCGCCCTCTGAGACGATCGGACATCTCGGAGGCTCCGGGAGGTTACCGACCGCGTCGGCGGTGAGCGCGACGGTCGCCTCCAGGGTTGGTCCCTCTCGGACGCTAGCGAACCCGATCCCCTCAACGGAGCGGATTCGCGTCGAGTCGACGGTCGCGTGCACCGCGGCCGCGACCATCAGGTACTCGCCGTCTTCCTCGTGGCGGCCGCTGATGTCGACGCCGACGACTTCAGGGACGGGAGCCTGCCACCTCGATCGGTCGTGTTCGAACCATATCGACCGTACGAACGCATCCGGCTTTAATCGTCCGGCGATCCAGCCGGACCGTTGGCCCGACGGTCGTCGTCGGTGGGCGTGTGCGTCCCAGGTGTCGAGTCGGATGGAGACACGGTTCCGCCGACGGTAGACCCGGTTTCGTTGCTCGGGATGAACACAGAGACGGTGGTTCCGTCCGCCGTGTCGATGAACTCGATGTCGCCGTCGACCTCTCGGACGATCCACGTGACGAGCCACAGTCCGACGCCGCTCCCGTGGTCGAGTGGCGTCTCTCGTCCCCGGCGGATTGGGTCCATCTCACCGCGTGGTATTCCAGGGCCGTCGTCGCTCACCTCTACCTCGACGTACCTGCCGTCGATCCCCGCGTCCGTCGTCACCGATATCGACACCGTCGGGGCTTCTGAGTCGTTGTGTACGATGCTATTGGTCACCAGCTCGTCGATGGCCGTGACGACTGCCGTTCCGGCAGCAACCGGCGCCTCCACCGGGGCGTCGAACCTGATGGTCACACGTGGGTGTTCCTGCCGCGTCTCCTCGGCGAGCGCCGCCAGCTCCGCCGTCAGGTCTGTCGATCCATACGTTTCCAGTCCCGCTTGGTTCGCCAACCGCGTCGCTTTCTCGCTCCGTTCGATCATCGTCTCGACGGTGGACTCGATGATGTCGATGTGTTCGCTCGCTCGGTCGGTCGTCGACAGATCGCCGAGGAGCGTCACGTTCCCCTGAACCACGTTCAACTCGTTACGAACGTTGTGTCGCAACAGCCGGTTCAACACGTCCAGTTGCTGTTCGCGTTGGCGACGGTCGGTGACGTCTCGCAGGTTGATGAGGCGACCGGCGACGGCCCCAAACCCGCGTTCCAGCCGCGTCACTCGTACGTCGTAATGCTTGAACGTCGTGTCTGCACGCACCTCCAGCTCAGTTCGGAACTCCTCGTTCTCGTCGGATGGCTCCGACCCGATCGCGTCGTCCAGCGGCGGATACACCGACGAGAGCGGGTTACCGACCTCGTCGGCGAGCTCCTCACCAACGATCGACTCGGCGGCCGGGTTCCAGTCGATCACTCGATTTCGCTGATCGACGACGATGACCGCGTCCGCCATCCGATCGATGAGCTCGCTGCGGGCTACCTCTCGTGCGACGGGCGCGACACCGAGCAGTCGGTGACGGGTGATCACCGTGAGCAGGATACCGCCGGTCGCCGCGAACGCGACGACCGTCGGATCCAGCCCTGGCGGACTGGCTCCAGACAGGTTCACCGCGTTTCCCGCCCACGGCACGAGTGCGGCAGTCAGCAGTCCCAGCGACTGACCGCGGTACAGGTCATCAGAGAGGAGGACGAACGTGATCAGCGCGCCGGTTCCGACCGCCAGGAGAAGATACGAGTACGCGGCGTGAATCCAAAACGCCGGGCCGAGCGTCCCCTCGAGAGCGCTGACCGGCCCGTACGAGACGAGATCCGCTGACGTCCGAAAGAGTCCGTGGCGCTCGTTCGTCCACACCGCTACCTGCACCGCGACGGGTTCGACCGCGAGCAGCGCGAGCACTGGGCCGGAGAGCCACCCGTCGCGGCCGGTGTACGACAGCGTAAACACCAGCCAGGCGACAGGCACGAGCACGATCGCGGCGTACTGGAGGTTCGCCCAGAACAGCGTGCCCTCGATCCCGGTGCTCCACAGTTCGAGGAGCTTCGCGATCCCCCACACTGAAACCGCGAGCATGAGCGCGATAAGCGGGACCGAACCGGCGATCCGTCGATTTCGCCAGGCCATGACCGCGATCCCCGACGCGAACGCGACGGCACCGGTGACCAGCGCCATGTATCCGAGATAGTAGGCGGTCATGTGAGAGCCGGTACGCCCGATGATGACACAGCAGCGGATTAAGTGTTGTCCGTCGATGGGTCGTCGATCGACTCCCGTGACGCTCTCGATCGATCCCCACGGCGCTCGGTGCGTCTCCCGGCACACACCGGCCACGCCTCGCGTCCCGTGGATTTAACTCCCTCTCGGGGCTTCCCCGAGACGATGACTGACGATGCCGACGTGTACTACGTTATCAGCGACCTCCACATCGGCGGCGACGAGCAACTCGAGGAGGTGGAGTTCCTCGACGAGCTGTTGGCGTTCCTCGAACGGCTCGAGGCCACCGACGAAGACGCAGAACTGGTGATAAACGGGGACGCGTTCGGCCTCTGGGAGCTCACGGCGGTCGACGGGATCGCAAAGTTCGACGAGCTAGAGTCGTCGTATCCCGAACTGTTCGAACAGTTCCGCCGAACCGGCGAGAATATCACTGTCACGTTGCTTCCTGGCAACCACGACCACGAACTCGCGGCCTACGACGAGTACGTCGACCGATTCGCCGAGTACAACGTCGACCTCGTGCAGGACGAGTCGATAACCCGACGGGTCGGCGACCGCGTCGTCCACTTCGAACACGGCCATCAGCGCGACCCAAACAACCGGATCGAAGACTGGGGAAACGAGCACGCGACCCCGCTCGGCTACTACTACAACACCCTCGTCACGAGCCGTGCCGGACGGCTCTCGGATCGGGGACGGTACAACTGGCTGAAGGACGTACAGGCGGTGACACCGACAGAACGGATGCCGGTGTGGCTGTTCTCGAAGTACTTCTACCGTGAGATGAATCCGGTGTTGCGATACGCACTGGTGCCGTTCCTGTTGTTGTTCAACGTGAGTGTCCTCATCGCGCTGCTCGCCGCGCTCGACATCGCAGGGGTCTGGTCGATGCCCGTCGAGCGAACCACGGCGTTCCTCGGCCGGTTCGGTGCTGCGGGCACCGCAGTCTGGTTCCTGCTCGCGATCAACGTCGTGGTCACCGGGTTGCTGCTGTTGGTCGCCGTCCCGCTGTATTTCATCAGACGAGACCTCCGCCGGACCATAGAGCGATTCGGCGTGTTCGAGACCTCGTTGACCGTCGACGCCGCGGGGCCGTACGAGTCGGCAGCCCAGGAGACGTTCGAGGAGAATCCCGAGACCGACATCTTTTGTTACGGCCACACTCACCGACCGACGGTGCGGCAGCTCGACGGCGGAGTGCTCGTAAACACCGGCACGTGGCTCAAACGGTTCCATCGCCGTGACGGGATAATCGGGCTGCTGCCGCCGGTGTTCTATCCCACCTATCAGCTCGGAACAGTCCGGATCGCGAGAGAGCCCGAGGGGGTTGCCGTCGAGTATCGGACCGTCAAGAAGCCGAGCCCGGCAGAAGACGAGCTCACGCTCACAGAGCGGCTGTTCACCGTCGGTCGTGAGCCGGAACTCGACATCCCCGAACGGACCCTCATCGACAGCGGCGAGGTGGTGTCGACGGGATCGAAAAGCGAGGACGGCGGTGAGTCCCCCACGGAGGCACACGCCGACGACGTCGTCGAGGTCGACGACGCGGAACCGATCAGTCGGTGAGAAATCGCTCCGGGTCCAGCCGTGAGAGCCGCATCGCATTCCCCGTCACGCCGAGGCTCATCCCCATGTCGCCGACGACGACGGCGACTGCGACGCTCACGTATCCGAACGGTACGCCAGCGGCAAGCAGCGCCTTCACGGCGAGACTGCTCCAGATGTTCTGTCTGATCACGTCGTTCGCCTCGTTCGACAGCGCGTAGAGGTAGGGTAGCTTCGGTATCTCGTCGCCCATCAACGCGACGTTCGCCGTCTCTATCGCGGTGTCAGTGCCGGCAGCACCCATCGCCACACCGACGGTAGCGGTCGCCAGCGCTGGCGCGTCGTTGACGCCGTCACCGACCATCGCGACGGATCCGTGATCCGCTTGAAGCTCCTCTACCGCGGCGACTTTATCCGCTGGCAGGAGATCGGCACGGTACGCATCTATCCCGACTGCCTCGGCGACTGCGCGAGCGGTCCCCGCGTTGTCCCCAGTGAGCATCACGACCTGTTCGACGCCGAGACGACGGAGGTTCGCCACGGCCCCCTCCGCCTCCGGACGGATCTCGTCGGCGATCCCCACAGCCCCGACCAGGCGGTCAGTAGTCCCGACGATCACCACCGTCTTTCCGGCGCGCCGGAGTGACCCGATCGCATCAGGGCAGGACGTGGATTCAGGACCGCTGGCACCCCGTGGCGTTCCGCCGTCGGTGCGCTCGCCTCTGCCAGTGCGTTCGCCTTCGTCGAGATCGAAGCCGAGCCTCGCGAAGAGTCCGGGGTTGCCCGCGTAGTGAGTCTCGCCATCGATCCGGGCCTGTACCCCTTCGCCAGTGTGGCTCTCAAACGCAGTCGCCGCCGGAAGCTCCACGTCGGCATCCTCCGCTCGTGTGAGGATCGCCGCCGCAATCGGGTGTTCGCTCCGTCGTTCGAGTGCGCCAGCGATCCGTAACACGTCGTCTTCACTGTGTCCCTCAGCAGGGACGATGTCGGTGACCCTGAGATCGCCCTCGGTGAGCGTCCCAGTCTTGTCGAAGGCGACGGCGTCGATATCGCTCATCGCCTCCAGCTGGTTGCCGCCTTTGACGAGTACGCCGTTCCGGGCGGCGGCGGTAACGCCCGAAGCGACGCTGACCGGCGTTGAGATGACGAACGCACAGGGGCAGGCGATGACGAGCAGCGTCAGTCCACGGACGAACCACGTTAGTTGATCCCCGACGAACGCGTACTCGAACCCGGCAATACCGACGGTCGCGCTCCCGTCGATCAGCACCGGCGGGAGGAACGCAGTCAGGACCGCCAACGTGACGACGACGGGGGTGTAGTAGCCTGCGAAGCGGTCCACAAACTGTTCTCTTTCAGTCTTCTTCGCTTGTGCTTCACGGACGAGATCGATGACCTGCGAGAGCGTTGAGTCCGCAGCCGCGCTCTCCGTCTCGACTTCGAGATACCCTGCCTCGTTAATCGTCCCTGCGTACACCTCGTCGCCAGAGGTCTTATCGACGGGGACGCTCTCTCCGGTGACCGGCGACTGATCGACCGCAGAGTTTCCCTCGCGGACGACACCGTCGACTGGGACCTTCTCTCCCGGCCAGATCACGACTCGGTCGCCGACCCGAATCTCCTCGATTCCGACGGTGAACTCCTCGCCGTCGCGAAGTACCGTTGCCTCGTTCGGGGCCAGTTCCAGCAGTTCTCGGAGCGAATCGCGTGTCCGGTCCACCGCGTACCGTTCGAGCAGTTCGGCGACGCTGTACAGCACGGCGAGCGTCGCCGCCTCGACGAACAGTCCGGTACCCGCCGCGGCGACGATGGCGGTTCCCATCAACAGATCGATGTCCAGACGCCGGTTGCGCGCGGAGTAGTAACCGCTTCTGACGACCGGTATCCCACTCGTGAGGACCGCGACAAGGAACGCGACACCGGCTGCGGAGACGCCATACCCGACGACACCTACGACCTGGTTATTCCAGCCGGTCGCCACGAACTCCAGAAGCAGACCGGCAGTCAGGAACCCTGCCCCGACCCACGTCCGTACCGCGCGATCGCTCCGCCAGACGTCGGCCGGCGCGGCGATCGTCGGTCTCGTCTCTCTGGTCGTGGTATCGACCTCCCCACCCGTCGCAAGCGGCTCTTCAGATCCGTCGTCGACGGTGTACCCCGCACCTTCGACAGCCGCGATCAGATCGCGCTCGTCGGTACGACTCGGATCGTAACTGACCCGGACCGTGCCGCTGGTGGGTCGAAGGTCGGTCTCGAGCACGCCGTCCACGCGTCTGAGCCCGCTATCGACCTTTCCGGCACACGAGGGACAGTCCATTTCGGGGACCGTAACGGCCAACACAGCGGCTTTCCCGGGTGTAGCCCGATCCCTGTCCTCGTTTTCACTTCCAGTCATTGCCCGAGAGAGGGAGCCGACCGGGTTAGCTCTTCATTGGCACAGTCCAAATTGGCAGTTGGATATATCCAACCCAATCAGTCGGAGGTGAACGCCCCATCCAGCGGGGCGTTCCGCTCTACGTGCCGCTCGGCGAGATGTGCCTCGGCCCGGCGTAGTCGGTACGTGAGCGTTGATCTGGCAACTCCGAGTCGCTCCGCGAGTTCGGCTGCGTCGACAGCGCGCGGCGTCTCGTAGTAGCCGTGTTTGACCGCCGCTCGCAACGCGGTCGCCTGTTCGGTCGGGAGCGCGTTCTCCCGGTCGACCGCGGTCGACGGTCCGTAGCTGCCGGCGCCGGATGCCTCCACGCCGCTCGTGGTCGCCGAGTCCGCGTCCCGGAGCCGCCGTAGTTGCATGTCGGCACCGTCACCGACTGCGTCGGCGACCGCGTCGAGGAAGCCACGAACGTCGCTGCTGCCGGCTCCGGTGTGAATCACGCGCCACCGGTACTGCCGACCCTCGTGGCGGGTCTCGAAGAGGAGTCCCTCACCGAGGTGGTCGAAGGCGATGTGCGGAACGGACACACAGGTTGGCGTCCGCTCCCAGTATGAGTAGAGAACGAGCGTGTCGTCGCTGTGCTCGAGTACGCGCGTCGTCTGGGTTGCGCCACACGCCTCGTTGGCGAGACAGTCCGCGTAGTAGTCTGCGGTGCGAAACGTCGCTTCGATCGCATCGAGCGCCTCTGGCGTTCCCATCGTGTGGTCGACGCGCCAGAGGCTCTCTCGGGTAGCGTGTAGCGACAGCGAGCGTACCCGCGTGCCGGGGTGGTCGGCGAGCACGTCGGCGACGGCGTTCCGGCCGGGGTCGTATTCGATCGTGAAGACGAGTTCGCGCATGGGTTCCGACTGCTACCGTGCTAGCGGCATGTTGTAGCTCGTCTCTTCTTCCATCACCAGTTCCCACGTGGCCTCACACGAACAGGACACCTGTTCGAAGACGCTCGGGTCCTGTCGCTTGTCGAAGTCCTTGATCGCGGTCTGCACCCGGTCGTCGCACTCGCCACAGTTGTGTGCGCCACGATCCGATCCGTGACCGACCGGGTCGGAGACGACGATGGCGTCGACGTCGGCCGTCTCCGCGAGCACGTGTGCGACCGACCAGAGCCACGGCGGCCGATACCCACCCTCGAAGAACAGTTCGTCGACCATCGTGTACCGCTGGACGTTCGTGGGGTTCATCGAGACGGTGTGACAGCCGGGGACGCTCGCACACCGTCGGATCGAGTCGATCATGTCCTCGACGGCCTCCGGCTCGGCGAGGAACGGCGGCTTCATCAGGAGGTACGCCTTGATACCCACGTCGGCGTCGAACGCCTCGTCTGCCACGGCCGCCTCCGCACAGGCGTCCTCGAAGTCGGCGAAGTCGAAGTACTTGTTCACGCAGTCGTGACGCACCCGATCGGTGGCGGTCTCCAACCCGACGGCGACGTCGGTGGCGATCCCGTGTGCAGCGAAGTCGGCGATCGTTTCGCGGTCGACGAAGTCCGGCAGCGACTCTACGACGATCCGGTCACGGTCCGCGAACGTCTCGGCAATCGCCTGGCGGGTTTCGGCAGGGACCTCTCGCTCGTCGAGGAACGATCCGGAGGTGTAGATCTTTATTAGTCCGGCCGGTTCATCGGCGTGCTCGCGCTCGTGGTCGAGACACGCGTCGATCTGTGTCATGAGGTCCGCGTGGCTCACGCTTCCGCCTTCGACTGACTCGGCGACGTAGCCGCACATGGTGCATCCGCCGGCACGGGCCCACCGACAGCCGCCGGTGTTGAGGATGATGGTTAGCGAGTTCACCACCCCGTCGGGCGTGTTGTCTTCGTCGATCCAGACGCGGGTCGGCTCCGTGGGGTCGTACGTCTCCGAGCGCTCGGCGCGGATCTCGCGCATTACGGCGTTGTGCGCGTCCATGCCGCGCCCCTGCTCGTACGCCTCTGGGCTCGGTTGACTCATTGTCGAAGGGAGCGGATGCGCGCGTAAAGCGGTGTCGGCCTGGTCGCTCGTCCCGTCAGCTCTCTCCCGTCGAACGCCCGGACCGAGGACCGAGGGGAGAGCGTTACCCGTCGGTCGGACGGGTCCGATGGAGCCTCGCACGGACGCCGACGACCGCGGCACCGACGGTCGCTCCGACGGCGTTCAACAGCACGTCCAGCCAGGCGAACTCCCGCCACGGAAGCGCCGCTTGGACGAGCTCGATGCCGGCCCCGAACGCCACCGCGACGACGACGGCGACGAGGAGCCCGCGACCGGTTCGGCCGGTCGCGCGTGAGGCCAGCGCCGCGAGAACGGCGTACCCGACGACGTGGAACGGACCGGTGAGCCCGACGGTAGACCAGCAGCCCTCGCCGCTCGTACCCGTAGCCCCGCCCTCACCGAGACCGGGTACCGGGACGACCGACGCGACGAACACCACGAAGGCACACGTGACCGCCAGCGTCCACGCGCCGAACACACGTCGAACCCGATGGACACCTACTCGACTCGTTCCGGTGCGGTCACGGTCGCTCACACCGGCCGTTCGTGGGCGAGCGAGTTAGGCGTTCGTGAGACGGTCCCTCGTCGTCACCTCTCGAACCAACCCGCCGGAGACGACCGTGTCGAGTCGCCCCGCCTCACTGGGCGTTACATTCTCCGTGCCATACCTGTTTCCATCGCGTAACTGGTTCACGTTTCGATCGGATGTGAAGACATAACACGTTGCAGTCCGTCTATAATGAACGAACATTACATGACTGAAATGGGTGGCTACAGAGACCGAGTCGCACAGGTGGATCTCGGCGAGGGGGCGGTCAACTACCGAGGAATCAACCAAGAAGACGCCGAGAAGTACATCGGCGCGCGCGGGTTAGGCGTCAAATACCTGTTCGACAAGGGGCCCGACGTGGATCCGATGGGGCCAGAGAACCGGCTGGCATTCATGACCGGGCCGCTGACCGGAACGCAGACCGTGATGAGCGGCCGGATCGCGCTGGTGACGAAATCCCCGCTGACGGGGACGGTCACCGACTCACATCACGGTGGGTGGTCCGGGGCGCGGCTCAAGTGGGCCGGACTCGACGGGGTCCTGTTGGACGGCCAGAGCGACGATCCGGTGTACCTGTACGTCGAAGACGGCGACGTCGAGGTACGCGACGCCTCCCACGTGTGGGGGCTGGGCGTCCACGACACGATCGACACGCTCGGCGAGGAGGTCGATGGCTCCGTCGGCAAGAACGTCTCCGTGATGGCAATCGGACAGGCCGGCGAGAACGAGGTCAAGTACGCCTGCGTGATGAACGAGGACGACCGTGCCTCAGGGCGGGGCGGTACCGGCTGCGTCATGGGATCGAAGAAGGTGAAAGCCGTGGTGGTGAAAAGCGGCACGCGGATGCCGAAACCCGCGGACCCCGAGACGTTCCAGGAGGGGTATCAACAGGCGATAGAGGTGATCCGCGAGTCGGACGTCACCGCCCCGAACGAGGGCGGGCTGTCGATGTACGGCACCAACGTCCTGATGAACGCGACCGAAGAGATGGACGGGTTGCCGACCAAGAACGCGAAGTTCACCTCGACGGAGGCGTACAACGACGGTGACGGCGTCGACGTCGACGCCGAGCGCGTCTCTGGCGAGAACGTCCGCGAGAACATCCTCGTCGACGAGCCGACGTGCCACTCCTGTCCGGTTGCCTGTAAGAAGGAAGTCGAGGTGCAGATGCACCACAAGGGTCAGGAGATGAACGTCCGCACGGAGTCGTACGAGTACGAGTCTGCGTGGGCGCTCGGGCCGAACTCCGGTCACACCGACCGCGACGAGATTGCGCTCATGCTTCAGCGGTGTAACGACGTCGGTGTCGACACCATCGAGGTCGGTAACACGATGGCGATGGCGATGGAGATGACCGAGGAGGGCAAACTCGACGTCGGCATCGACTGGGGTGACTCCGAGCGGATGATCGATCTCATCGACGAGATCGGGAACCGATCGACCGAGCTCGGTGACCTCCTCGCCGAAGGACCCGAGCGTGTCGCCGAGCGCAAGGACGCCCACGGCAACAAGCTCTCAGTGAAAGGACAGAGCATCGCGGCGTACGACCCGCGCTGTATGAAGGGCATGGCGATCGCGTTCGCCACCTCGAACCGCGGTGCGTGTCATCTTCGTGGGTACACGCCCGCGGCGGAGATTCTCGGGATTCCAGAGAAGGTCGACCCGTACGAGTGGGAGGGGAAAGGCGAGCTGACGGCCACGTTCCAGGATCTCCACGCGATCTCCGATTCGTTCGACATCTGCAAGTTCAACGCGTTCGCGGAGGGGATCGAGGAGTACGTACTCCAATACAACGGGATGACCGGCCGCGACGTCACCGAAGACGAACTGTTCGAGATCGGCGAGCGGATCTACAACCTCGAACGCTACTACAACAACCTCGCTGGCTTCGACGGCGAGGACGACACGCTCCCCGGCCGCTTCGTCGAGGGACACCCCGATGCGGTTCCCGGACAAGGTGCGAGCGAGGGCGAACTCGCGGAGCTCGACCTAATGAAAGCAGAGTACTACGATCACCGTGAGTGGGTCGACGGCGTCGTGCCCGACGAGAAGCTCGACGAACTCGGCATCGACATCGGCCCTGGAACCGGTGTTTCCGCCGGCGACTCCGCCGCGCCCGCCGACGACTGAGCTCACGACGGTCCGAGTCGTTCTCTTTATTTGTCCGCACCAGAAGTCACCGGCATGGTCCACGATCCGCTCTCCCCCGGTGAGGCGGCCCGAACACGACTCGGGATCGGCCTGCTCGGGATCAGCTTCCTGATATTCGTCTACTCGCTCGTAATCGTCGGAAACGTCGTCGTCGGCCTCTGGTCGCTCGTCGCGCTGGGTGGGGCCTACATCATGTACCGTACCCTCGCCGTCGCCGACGCGTTCGCGGATGCCGCCCAGCGATACGTGGCGGTAGCAGAGCGCGAAGCCAATGTCGAAGCGGAGCGCCCAGCGCGTGAGGTCACCCCCGATTCGAGCGAGCGAACGACAACGAGACTAAGCGAGCGGGAGGAGTGACCGATTGTGCGGCTTGGCGATTTATTTATAACTGATCGTCGCAGCCGATCGCAGTCGGTTCACGTACAACCACGTTGCTCCCGGTCTGAGAGACGTACTCCCAATATCACTCACGACGCCTCCGTATGGTCCCGAGACGGAGATCGGTATCCGCGGAGACGTGACAGATCGCCCCTCTGAAAACGGCCGAGACCTCCGTCAGATCGGTCACCGACCGATTCGGGGCGTTCCGGCTTACGCTTATTACGCGAACACGACGAACCGGAACAGCCACAGCGCGATCATCCCCGCGGCGATCGTCGCGAACACGTTCTCGGTGCGCCACGCGACGACCCCCGCCACGGTGCCCGCGATCAGCCGCTCGTCCGCGAGCGTCGCGACGACTCCCGGCCGCACAGTGACCAAGTCCGGTACCACGAGCGCGGCGAGCACGGCTGGGGGGACGAACCGGAGCAGACGGCTCACCCGTTTCGGCACCTCGTTGACCCGTCCGAACAGGTAGATGAACGAGAGCCTGAACCCGTAGGTCGCGACCCCAATGAGAACGATGGCGATCCAGATCCGTATCGTCCCGATGCCGGTCGATCCGGTCGTGAGTGCAGTGGCGTCGGAGGAGAGAGTCACGCACCCACCTCCTCGGCGACGACCCCCGCGAGGACCCCGCCGACAGCGCCCGCCAGTAGCCCGAGGTTGAGCGGGAGACCGGCGGCGACCACGGCGACGGCCCCAGCGACTGCTCCCGCGGCGGTCGTCGGTCGGTCCTTCATCGTGGGAACCAACAGGGCGAGGAAGACGAGCGGGACGGCGAACGTCAGTCCCCACTCCTCGGGGACGCTGGCACCGAGGAGGACACCGCCAACCGTCGCGACCTGCCAGACGAGCCACAGCACCCCCGCCGCGCCGAGGTAGTACTTCCAGCGAGTCCGGTCGTCGTTCTCGACGAACTCCGCAACCGAAAGCGCATACGCCGGATCGGTGAGGAGGTACGCGAGCCCCGCCCGGACCCGCCGGCCGTATCTCGCGAAGTACGGTGCGATCGACGCCGAGTACATCACCATCCGGAGGTTGATCACCACGGCGGTGCCGATCACGACTGCGAGCGGCGCATTCTCGCCGAGCAGCTCGAGCGCGGCGAGCTGTGAGGCACCCGCAAACACGAGTACGGAGAGCCCGACCGTCTGGGTGAGTGTGAACCCGATTTCGACGGCTGCGATCCCGGTAACCAGCGCGAACGGCACGAGTCCAAGAAGAATCGGCGAGGCGTCACGGACGCCGGCACGGAGGTCAGCGTCCACCCGCCGTCACCTCCTCTCTCACGCAGGTCTGTCGGTCCGACGCGGCCTGTCGACCTGTGACGGTCATTCTCGTGGATAGGGGTGTTCGTCGTACTTCGCCGCGAGGTAGTCCGTGTGTTCGAGCTTCGTCGTCGCCTTCCGAACGGTGCCGAGCAGCGAGTGGATCTCCCGCTCGGTCGGATGTGCACGCCCCAGGAGCCGACGCATCAACAGTGCGTTCTTCTCTTGCCGGTGTGAGCGCTGTCCGGTCGCGTCCAAGAACTCGCCAAAGAGGTCGTGAAACCGCTCGATATCCGGCTCCGGCGCGCGAGTGACTGACGTATCGGGTAGTTGGGTCTCCTCGACCGTCAGGTCCCGGAGTTCGTACAACAGGACCGTCGCGGCCTGCCCGAGGTTCAACACGGGGTAGTCGTCGGACGCGGGAATCGAACACACTTCATCGAGCTGTCTGAGCTCTTCGTTGTTGAGGCCTCGTCCCTCACGACCGAAGACGATAGCGGTCGGAGCATCGACCGTCCGCAGTGAGTCTCTGAGCTCGGCGGGCGTCTTGAACGGCCACCGCTCGTGCCGTCTGTCGTCCTCGCCGGTGATCGCGGTCGTACCGACCGTGTGGTAGTTCTCGACGACCTCCTCGAAGCGCACCTCGTCGGCGTTCGGGAGCACGTCCTCACGAGCGTGTCCTGCGAACCCGTACGCCTCGCCGTCCTCGTCGAGTTCGGGCGGGTCGACGAGCTTCAGATCCGACAGCCCGAAGTTCTTCATCGCCCGCGCGATGGTACCGACGTTGCCCGGCGTCTCCGGTTCGACCACGACGACGACGGGAGCCGTTCTGGCGACGTCACGTTCCGATCCCGTGCCGGGTTCATCAGCCGGATCGCCGGGCGCTTCTCCACGGTTGCTCCCACGTTCGTCT
This sequence comes from Halorubrum sp., assembly GCA_040405695.1. Lineage (GTDB taxonomy): Archaea > Halobacteriota > Halobacteria > Halobacteriales > Haloferacaceae > Halorubrum. Next base: position 15,959 of record JARVCL010000002.1, read on the forward strand.
TCGGTCATCGATTCGATGGGTAGTCGGTCGACAGGTCGACGCCAGCGTTCTGTACGTCTGCCTCGGTGACCGCGTCGTCCGTGTCGTCTCCGGCCGAGTCGCCGCCTTCGGCGCTCTCCTCGCCTGCGAGTTCGCGGATGTCGATCCGCTCGCCCTCGAACCCCGCCTCGACCTGCTCCTGGATCTCCTGTTGGTCGGGGAGGTCGGGGAGCTCCTCGGGGTTCTCCTCGACGTGTTCGAGCGAAGCGTACCCGTCGGGAGCCTCGTTGCCCGCGGCGATCCACTCGTGGAAACGGTCGCCGAACTCGACTGAACCGCGGTGCTCACTGCCGCCCGCTTCCCGGAACCAGTAGATGAAGTCGGCCTCGTGTTGGTCACACAAGAGGACCTCGCCGCGCGGCTCGCCGTAGACGACTGCCGCCTGATTACAGCGGTGAACTTCGCTCTCGCCGTAGTCGAGATAACAGACGTCACACGGCTCCTCGACGAGCGCGACGAGTCGCACGAGCCGTTCTCTGGGATCCTCGGGTATCTCTTCGAGCGGCCGCAACTCACCGTCTTCGGTGATGATCTCGTCCTCGTCGAACCGCCATCCCCGGAGGCCGACGCTCACCTTTGTCATATCGAGGAGTACATCGGGAGCGGATAAAAACGCGTCCTTCGCCAGATCCCGACCTCACCGAGGGGGTACGCTCCGGCAGGGAGTCGTTTCAGCCCGCTCTCGACACACCCTCCAACCGCTCTCACCCGACGAGCGTGACCACGCCGCCAGCAACCGCGACGACGATCAGCAGTCGCAGTATCGTCGCGACGAACGCGGTCGTCGCGAACAGAACGGGACGACCATCGAGGACGCTGAACGCGTACAGTGTCGTCGTCTCTGGAAGGAAGGGGATCGCAATCGCCACGCCGAGGCCGACGTACTGGTACCGCTTCACGAACTCTGCCAACCACTCGCGTTTGAACTGTTCGTACCGCGGAACCCGCTCGTACAGACGGACGACGGGACCGGATCGGCTCACTCCTTTGCCGACACGAAGCGCGACGAGACTGCCAACAGCCTTTCCGGCGGCCGCAACGAGAACCACGAGCGGAACAGAGACGTACCACGGATACGGGAGCAGCAGCGGAACGGCAAGCACCGCCTCTGTCGGAAGTGGAAAGACGGCTGCGACGACGATGGCGTACCCGAACACGAGGATCAACAGCAGCCACGGCTGTGTGATCGAACTCAGCGTCTCGAGGGTGATCATTAGAGTGGTAAGTGATCGACTGGTGAGAAGTTAAATCTCCTGACGAGGTGGGGCTAGCCCGACCCACGGTCGGTGATGAACGCACGACAGCCGGTAGCTGGACGACCGGTCAACGACTGCTGGCCACAGCGTGTCGCCGATAACAGTGATGGGTCGGGTTGGGGGGGCTGGTGGATTCGATCTGACCCAATCGGGTCGGCGGTGCCTTGGCCGTCCGCGCCGCCATATTGAAACCCTCGCCCCGAGTGAATTCGGTATGGAAGCCGAGCGCGAGGTACTCGACGTGTTGGCGCGAAACGCTCGTGAGGAGATCGAGGACATCGCAGCACAGACCGGGCTTGACCCGGACGAGGTAGCAGCAGCGATCGACTCGCTGGAGGCGGACGGCGTCGTCCACGGCTATCAGGCCGTCATCGACTGGGACCGTGTCGAGGAGGGGAAGATCCGGGCGATCGTCGAGATCAACGTGGAACTCGACCGGGAGACGGGATACGAAGAGGTCGCAGACCGGATCGGCAAGTTCCCCGCAGTCGACGCACTCCACCTCGTCTCCGGCGACTACGACTTCGCCGTCGAGGTGCTCGGCGAGACGATGCAGGATGTCTCGCGGTTCATCTCCGAACAGGTCGCGCCGATGCCCGAGGTCACCCAGACGGTTACCCACTACATCATGGAGACGTACAAGGACGGCGGGGTCCGCTTCGCCGGCGGCGACGACGACGATCGACTCTCCGTGTCGCCATGAGGACGGCCGACCGGGCGCGCGAACTCCCCGAGTCGGGGATTCGAAAGTTCTTCGAGTTGGCGGAGGCGCGCGACGACGTCATCTCGCTGGGTGTCGGTGAGCCGGACTTCTCGGCGCCGTGGGCGGCCCGCACTGCTGCCATCGACGCACTCGACCGTGGACGAACCTCCTACACCGCGAACAGAGGAACCGCCGAGTTGCGCGAGGCGATCTCTCGTCACCACCAGCGATACGATCAGTCGTACGATCCCAGCGAGGAGGTGCTCGTCACGACTGGCGCGAGCGAGGCGGTCGATCTGGCGTTTCGCGCCCTGGTAAATCCAGGTGACACTGTCGCAGTCCACGAGCCGACGTATATCTCCTACGCGCCGGGCGTCGAACTCGCAGGCGGCGAACCGCTGTCGGTCCCCACCCGGGCCACAGACGACTTCGTTCTCACCCGCGAACGGCTAGAGAAGGCAGGAGCCGACTCGGCAGATCTCCTCGTTCTGTGTTATCCGAACAACCCGACGGGCGCGGTGATGACGGACGCCCAGTTGGCCGAGGTCGCCGCGTTCTGTCGTGACCACGACCTCCGGGTCGTCGCCGACGAGATTTACGCGGCGCTCACCTACGCCGACGACCACGCCTCGATCGCGACTCAGCCTGGAATGCGTGAGCGGACCGTCGTCGTCAACGGATTCTCGAAGGCGTACGCGATGACCGGCCTCCGGCTTGGCTACGCACTCGGCCCCACCGACGCGATTGACGCGATGAACCGAATCCACCAGTACACGATGCTCTCTGCGCCGACGACCGCACAACACGCCGCCTTGGAGGCACTCCGAAGCTGTGCGGACGAGGTCGACGAGATGGTCGACGAGTACAACCGCCGTCGTCGACTCGTCGTCTCTCGGTTCAACGAGATGGGCTTGGACACGTTCGAGCCGGGTGGCGCCTTCTACGCGTTCCCGGCGTGTGGCGGCGACGACGAGGCGTTCGCTGAGGAGTTACTGGAGGCGGAAGGAGTGGCGGTTGTGCCGGGATCCGTGTTCGGCACGGGCGGTGAGGGACACCTTCGCGTGTCGTATGCGACCTCTATGCGGGAGTTGAAGGAAGCGACGAGTCGGATCGCCGACTTCGTCGACAGCCGCCGCTGACTCCGGCCGAGAGGGGAGACATTACCCACC
>JARVCL010000003.1:0-19074 GCA_040405695.1 Halorubrum sp.
TCGTCGAGGAGCCGCCCGACCGCGGCGGTGACGCCGGCGACGACGAGCCACGGCACGGCCGCGTACGTGAACTCCATGGCCTCGACGGCGACGGTCGCCCCCTCCAGCTCGGAGGCCGCCAGCACGCCGAAGAAGCCGCCGACGAGCGAGAGCCCGCCGGCGACGACGTAGGTGACGATCGACACCTGGCCGGCGTACAGCGCCTCCCGGACCCGTTCGGGCATCCCCGCGACGGCGCGGTCGACGCCCAACCCTTTATAAAGCAGCGCCGCGCCGAGCAGTCCTGCGACACCTGCGAGCGCGGCAGCCGGCGAGAACTGGGCGAAGAGGACGGGTAACAACACCAACGCGACGCCCAGCGGGACGAGCACGGTCGAGCGCAGCTGCTCGTCGGCGAGAAACTGCTTCAGGAGGTAGTAGGTCGACTCCAGATCGTGTGCCTGCCGGACGACGACCCGGTCGACGCCGTCGACGGGCATTCGCGACTCGACGATGGGGAGGACGCGTTCGTCCTCTGCGGAGTCGACGACGACGATCGCCGCGCTCGGGTCGTAGCGGTCGACGAGGTCGTCGAGCTGTGCCGCGATCGAGCGATCCGCGCCGACGGGCGTGTCGCTCGCGGCGGAGACGACGGCGACGACCGCCTCCTCGCGTCCGTCACGGAGATCACGGGCGACCCGGAGCGCCTCGAGCAGGCAGTTGACGCTAGCATCCTCGGGGTCGGCGAGTCCCGCGTCGGTGACGAGAGACCTGACGGCCTCCCAGCCGGCGACGGGCATCGGAACGTTGGTGGCCCGCCCGATCGCTCCCGAGCGGTCCACACAGATGACCAGCGTCGTCACGGTTCCACTCACACCAGCGTGGAGTAAAAACCCTCCCCGTTTCCCGCCATCGCCACACCGCCGGTTCCGCGTTCAGGTCTGCACCCCGTCTCGTCTGCCCCGTCGCCCGCTCAGCGTAACTCGACCTCGACGTCGCGCCCGTCACCAGCGAACACGCTGGCGACACCGCTGCCGGCAGCGAACGCGATTCGCTCTGCGCCGATCCCCAGTCGGTCGGCGAGCCCCCGTTCGGGCGTGAACTCACGGATCTCGACGTCCGCGTCGATCCGCTCGCCGAGCGCCTCTTCGACGTCCTCTTGTGTGCCCAACTCGTCGACGAGACCCAGGTCGGCGGCGTCGGTGCCGAGGTAGACACGCGCCTCGGTATCGCGGATCATCTCTGGGTCCATATCACGACCTTCGCTCACCGTCTCGACGAACTGTTCGTAGTAGCCGTCGATGAGCGACTGGAGGTACTCTCGTTCGTCCTCTTCGATCTCCCGGAGCGGGACGCCGGCGTCTTTGTACTCGCCAGCGGTGAACTGTTCGTAGGAGATCCCGAGCTTGTCGGCGAGCCCGGCGGCGTTCGGTCGCGACCCGACGACCCCGATGGAGCCGACGAGACTCCCGTTTCGTGCCCACAGCTCGTCACAGCCGCTGGCGATCCAGTAGCCGCCGGACGCACAGAGGTCGGTCGCGTAACCGACCGTCGGACCGTCGAACTCGGCGGCTGCCCGCCGGATGTCGTCGCTCGGAACGACCTCGCCACCCGGCGTGTTGAGTTCGACGAGGAGCGCGTCGACCGCGTCGTCGTCGTCCGCGGTCTCGATCTGTTCGACGACCTCGTCGGCTGTCGCGCCCGTGGGGCCGGACAGCGGCGACGGTCGCCCTCGATCCCGGGAGATCGGCCCCGACACCGACACCTTTGCCGTGTTGTACTCCGCCGTGTCGCCAATGCGACCGCGTGTGATTCTCGCGAGGAGCCGTCGACCCGTGAACGCCACCGTGGCTGCGGCCACGATGAGTCCGAGGATGGCTGTGCGTCCGACCGACCGAGACGTGTCGTCCATATCGTTACTTCGCCACGCGGCGGCTTATATGCTGGCCGTCGGCGTGGCGAGCAGCGGGCGCTTTCACCCTCGGTCCCGTCGGTGGATCCGGCGGTGCTCGGAGCGGGAGAACGCCGTCGCTCCGAAGGGTGTCGATCGAAAACGCGCATAGAAGAACCGCTCGGTCTCCGGCTTACAGGAGGCCGGTTTTCTGCAGCTTCATGAGGTCCTCGGTGTCGAGGGTCTCGCCCTCCTTGAACTTCTGGTAGATCTCCTCGGCTTCCTCTTTCTCTTCCTCGCGCTTCTCGGCGCGCTCGTCTTTGCGCTCTTCTTCCTCCTTCTTGTCGAGCTCGCGCAGGCGCTTTTGAACCCGGACGAAGTCCTCGTGGTGACGGTCGGCCGCCTCTTGGGCCTCGACGAAGAGGTCGTGCATCTCGTCGGCCTCGTCACGGATGTCGTCGGCCTCGCGGTACGCCTCGATCATCTGGTTGTGGTGCTCTTGTGCCTTGTCGGCGAGCTCTGTCACCTTCTGGTGGTGTTTCGATGCCTCCGAGCGGACCTCCTCGGCCTCCTCGACGAGGTCGTCGAGCTCGCTCGTGTCGTCGATCTTCTCTTTCTTCTCGGCGAGCTGCTCGCGCTTGTCGTCGATCTTCTCGATGAGTTCGCGCTCGTCTTCCGCGTCGAGCACCTCTGTCTGCTGGCGGAACTCCAGGTCCTCTATCTCCTCTTTGAGCTCTTCGATGGACTTGCCGGAGCCGAGCTCCATGTCCTGCTTGAGCTCTTCGACCTCGTCGAACAGTTCGTTCGCCTTCGCGTTGAGCTCGTTGCGTTTGTCCTTGTGCTCTTGGACCTGCTCGTTGAGCTCGTCGCGCTTCTCGCGGTGTTCTTGGGCCTCGTCGACCTTCTCGCGCGTCTTGGCGTTGAGGTCGTCGCGTTTAGAAGCGCGCTCGGAGGCCATCTGGTTCAGCTCGTTGCGTCGGTCTCGCAGTTGCCCGGCGCGCTTGATGAGCTGTCCTTTGGACCCGTTCTCGAGGTCGTCCTCAGAGAGGTCCACGTTGTCCGCGTCGTTCATCGGCTCGATGTCGTACTGTTCGATGACTTCGTCTTTCGTTACCATTTTTTATCTCTCCATCACCGCTCCGGATATGGCGGCCGCTCGCCGTCGTGCGTAAGGCCGTGTATAAGAACTCCCGTTCATTTCAGCGTGCGATCCAACCAGCGCCGGAGGCGTTCTGGTGACTCTACCTATCGCGCTCTGACATATAAATACTTCGGTGAGAACGTGTGAAACTCGGTATCACGGGCCGTGTACCGCCCGATCTCGTGGATCGGTCACACGCCTTGGTCAGCTGTATTCGTCGGTGCTGCCGGTCCCGCAGGCCGCGATCAGGCCGGGTCGACGACCCGGTAAGAGAGCACGACTCCGTCGTCCACCCGCTCGATTTCGGTCAGCGAGAGCTCGGGGAACTCGTCGACGAACCCGTCGCCGTCGGCGAGCGTCGGGGCGTCGCGTCCGCCGACGACGAGCGACCCCACGTACACGTGTAACTCGTCGACAACACCGGCCGCGAAACACGAGAAGATCACTTCGCCCCCGCCTTCGACCATCAGCCGGTCGATCCCACGGTCGGCCAATGCCTCGATCGCCGCCGCGACGTCGACTCGCTCCTCCCCGGCGACGATCACCTCGGCACCGGCGTCGGCGAGAGCCTCTCGACGCGCCGCCGGTGTGGTCTCGGCCACGATCAGGTACGTGGCCGCCGCGTCGTCGAGGATCCGCGCCTCCGTCGGCGTCCGGCCGGACGAGTCGAGCACGACGCGGGCGGGGTCGCCCGGCCGGCCGTTCCGTAGACGCTGGACCCGTCGATCCTCCTCGTCGAGCGTGAGGTGTGGGTCGTCAGCAAGCACCGTCCCGACGCCGACCACTACCGCGTCGGCGGCCGTTCGAATTCGGTCGACTCGGTCGAAATCCTCCGGCCCGGAGATACGGAGCTGCTCGCGTCGGTGCGTCGAGAGCTTTCCGTCGACGCTCTGGGCAGCGTTGACGACGACGTGCATACGCGTCCGTGACACGTGCGAGAAATGGTCGTTTCGATCGCCCGGAGACTCGTTTCGACCGGACGCCGATCCGGCACACCTCCTCCCACGTCTCGGTCCGCCAGTACGAATTCTATATCGCGGATAACGGTTTACGACTCGACGATATCACGAATACTCTCGAACGAGCCGTCGGCGATGGCAGCGGCGATCGCGTCAGTATCGATCTCTCTTGGCACCTCGTGGGGGTACTTCCGTGCGAAGTAGCGGTGGAGGTTCGCTACGTCGCGTTCGAGAAACTCACGGGCGTTCTCGTGGTCTACGGGTACCGCCTGTGGCCAGTCGAAAACCGTGATTCCGCTCTCAGCGACCGCGACGTTGTGTTCGGACATGTCGGCGTGGATCCAGCCGAGGTCGTACGTCGTCGCGAGTTCACGGTAGACGAGGTCGAGGACGGCGAGCGCCTGGCCCGAATCGAGCTTCGAGCGGGCGAGTTCGACGCCGTCGAACTTGTCCATCACGATGGCGTGACGGTTGTGGTCGATCGGACGAGGAACGCTCACGTCGGGGTAGAGCGCCTCCATCGCCTCGAACTCACGCTCGGCGGCCTTCCGGGCGGTGTACAGCCAGGAGACGTGGTTCCGGTCGGCGGTGTACTCTCGTTCGCGGTTCACCTCACGGAAATTGGTGTACCCCTCCCGGTGGTACTTTAGCGCGAGCGGCTTGAACGACTGGGCCTCGTACACGTCACCCTCCTTACCGAAGCCGAGCGGCGATCCGACGCCGTCTATCGTCTCGCGCTCGGCGAACGTACGGAGCGCGAGCGCGTCGTACCCCTCGAACGTGAGCTGGTACCCCTCGTACTGGATCGTTTTCCGCTGAATCAACTCGCGGTCGAGACACCGGTCGAGCCGGTAGTCGACCTCTTCGCGGGTCAGGTCGGCGTAGTCTGGGAGTTTGTCGCGGCGCACCCACTCGGAGAAGCGCATCCCCTGCTCGACGCCCGAGAGCAGGTAGAAGTCCTCTGGCGCGAGTTCCGCCATATCCTCGGCGACGTTTCTCACCATACGAATCCGTACTCCGCCGACTCCTAAAAGCGACCCGCGTCGGCCGGGACCCAGTAATAAATCGTATATCACGATATCAATTTGGCACTCGTCCTGCATCCCACGAACACAATTGCTTTCGGGTCACCCGACAGAGAGGACGGTATGAGCGCGCCCGATCTCGACTGGCGAGTGATACGCGAGGAGCGCCGTCCGGGCCCGATGCAGATGGCACTCGACGAGGTTGCCGCCGCGACCGCGAGCGAGGGCGGTCCGGCCACGGTTCGAACGTACCGCTGGGAGCCGAGCTGTCTCACGCTCGGTTACGGCCAGGATCCACAGACGGTCGACTGGGAGGCGTGTGACCGTGCGAGCGTCGACGTCACCCGTCGACAGACCGGCGGCGGCGGGATCTATCACGACGCGCACGGCGACGTCGCGTACTCGATCGCCGTCCCGGCGGACGCGGTGCCTGGAGCCCTGCTGGACGCCTACCACCGCCTGTGTGAACCGGTGCTCGACGCGTTCAGTCGACTCGGTGTCGACGCCGACTACGTCGACGAGGCGGTGCCGGAGCTGCATCATCCCGCGTGTTACCTTCGGGAACTCCATCCTGCACACGATGTCGTCGCGGCAGAGCGGAAGATCGCCGGAAACGCACAGTACCGCACCCGCGACGCGGTGGTCCAGCACGGGTCGCTGACGTTCGCGGTCGACGCCGAGGCGCACCTCTCGGTGTTCGCGGATCCGCCCGTCGACACAGCACAGTTCTCCGATCGTGTCGTCGGGATCGACGAGCTCGCCGACGCCGACCGGGCGGATGCGGTTCGGGCGGTCGAGGCGGCGCTGACGGCGTGGGTTGAGTCCGGTGTCCAGGACGGTGACGGGTCGGTCGTGACCGACGGCGCGTGGAGGCCAGCCGAGGTATCGCGGGCACGCGAACTGGTCGAGACGAAGTACCGCGACGACGAGTGGGTGCAGACGCCGCGAGCCGGTGAGCGCGGCGACAGCACGTGACGCCCCGCTTCGGATCGCACCGTCGTCGGGTTTCGAAGCGGCTTTTTTATCCGACCGCATACCACAGGTATGACTCTGAGAGTCGGTGCACACGTGTCTATCGCCGGCGGCGTCGACAACGCCGTCGCGAACCAGGTCGAGGTCGGCGGGAACTGCGGGCAGATATTCACGCACTCGCCACAGGTGTGGCAGGACCCGAACATCGGCGACGAGGAGGCGGCGGCGTTTCGGGACGGGACGGAACGTGAACTGGAGGGACCGTGGGTCATTCACACCTCCTATCTGGTGAACCTCTGTACGCCGAAAGAGGGGCTCCGCCAGAAGTCGCTCGACTCGATGCAGAAAGAGGTAGACGCGGCCGACACGCTCGATATCCCGTACGTGAACGTCCACCTCGGCGCACACACCGGCGCGGGGGTCGAGGGTGGCCTCGACAACGCGGCAGGTGTCATCGACCGGCTCGACATCCCAGATGGGGTGACGGTCCTGATCGAGAGCGACGCGGGTGCCGGAACCAAACTCGGCGGCGAGTTCGAACACCTCGCGGGAATCATCGACCGGACGGAGACCGACATCGATGTCTGTCTCGACACGGCACACGTCTTCGCGGCGGGCTACGATCTCTCGACACCCGCAGCGGTCGACGAGACGGTCGCTGAGTTCGACGACGTGGTCGGACTCGACCACCTCGAGTACATTCACCTCAACGACTCGAAACACGCCTGCGGCACCAACAAGGACGAGCACGCTCACATCGGAGAGGGACTCATCGGCGAAGCGGGGATGCGGCGGGTCCTCAACCACCCGGACCTGCGTGATGTTCCGCTCGCGTTGGAGACGCCGACAGAGGACGGGAAAAGCTACGCGTGGAACATCGAGCGGGTCCGCGAGCTTCGAGCGGAGTAACCCACGTGTCTTACGGCTGAGCCGACGCGCTGGTGACCGTTCTGCTCGTACTGAGTTGCGCGTCTGTTCGTTGGACCCACCATCAGCCCGTCTCGTCACCCGAGTGCGGTTCGTCTCCTCTCACCCCGGCGGCTCCTCGAGGACCGTCGGCTCCGGATCCACGCCGGGTGGCACGGACACGGCGTCGAGGCGGGCCACATTCTGGACGGTCTCTGAGCTATCCAGCCGCTCGCCGACGAGCCGCGGGAGAGCGTCGGTGGGGGCGTCTATCCGTTCGGTCGCGAGCACTGCGTCGAGCACCTCGGCCAGCGGGACCACGACACGGTAGCCGTCCGCGGACCACGCACGGACGTGTGTCGTCTCCGGCGGTGCCGACGCGAGGAGGTCACGGATTCGGACGCCGCGCCACCGCCCCTCGAACGGTCCCTCCGACGCACATCGGAATCGACACGACACCGTGGCGACGTCGTGTTCGCGTCTGGCGTCGTCGAGAGTGGCCGCAGAGACGAGCGGTTCGACGGCCTCGACGGAGGCGCCGTCGGCGTCGTCACCACCGGTGGTGCCGTTCTCGGCAGCCGGGGTATCCGCTGGAATCACACTGACGCCTGCACCACCCGTTCGGTCGATCCGTCTTCCTCGCCTTGGTCGTCTGCGACGGAGATTCGAGCTGCGAGTCGTTTCATCACGCGTCCCTCCGCTCGATGGAGAGTCTCGCTACACGTCGACTTCGCGATCCCATTCGCGTCGGCGAGTTCTGTCAGCGTACACGCGCGCGGCGTGTCGTAGTACCCTCGCTCGACGGCGTCGAGGACGAGCGCGCGCTGTGTGTCGGTGAGCACGCGCGGTTCCCGTTCGTGGTCGTCGACACACTGAGGGTCGACGGTCATCCCCGCCGCCGAGAGCTGCCGGCCGAACTCGGTGAATCGCTCGGGATCTGCGGTGATCTGTAGTGTTGCGGTTCCGTCGGAGGCGTCTACCGGCCACTCCAGCGGGAGACCGGCTCGCCGCGCCGGACTCACGAACGCCGGCGACGCTCCCGTCACGCGCAGCGTGACTCCGTGCTCGTCCGTCTCCACGGTGTCGGTCGCCGTCACCTCGCCGTGTGCTGCCACTCCCTCGGCTACCGGGTCGGGATCGGGTGCGACGACGGACACGAGCGAGTGTGCGGTGTCTTCGCCGCGGACGACGCCACGGATCCGGACGACAGCACTGGGATACGTCCGGGTGACGTCGGCGAGCCACGTCTCGTCTGGCAGGTGAACGTCGAGCCTGGCCGACGTCACCGACGACACCTCTGGCGACTCGCTGACCCGTTCCGTCCACGAACCCGTGTGGTTCTCATCACACGCAGATATGTGGGTCCTGCCGGCCTCCCACTACCGCTTCACCTGTTCGGTGCTTTATGAACACACGGACGACCGAGGGGGCGGGTCGCCCTGTCGTATCGGTCGGTATCGCGTCGCCAGCGCCGACGTTGGCTTATAAAGCCATCAACAGGTCAAGGGGTAGGTGGAGGGTGGTCGCCCGTCACCTGCAGGTATGAGCGGTGACGACGAGACGGACCAGTCGGCGGCAGGAGACGACGACCGAACTCGTGTCCTCGAACCGACGACCGACGAACTCACCCTCGAACTGATCCGTGACGCGATTGGCGTCGCCCGGGGAGAGCTGTCCGACGAAACGTTCTCCGAGAAGTACGATGTCGAATCGACGGCTCGCCCCGCTGGACGGAAGTCGGAGCCTTCGGAGTGACGGTCGTCCCATGACACTCACGCGCGATCTAGACCCACGGGCGGTCGGTCGTTCGACGTGATTTTTTATCCTCGGATCGAATCATTCGAGTATGGCGACTTCCGAAGCCCTGCTCGTCGGCGACCGACGTGATCTGGCGATCAAGCTGGTCGGCGGCTTCGCTGCCGTCGTCGTGCTCGCGATGGTCGCCGCCGTCGTCGCCGACGTGGCCGACGCCCGGTTCGCGTCGATGCTCACGGAACGAGCGGTCCCGACGCTGCTGTTTTACGCGCCAGCGCCGGTTGCGGCGCTCGGCGCGTACGCCCGGTGTGGCGGCCCCGCCTGTCTCGCCGTCGGATTCGTCCCCGCAGTCGCGTTCGCCGCCCTCGTCGCCTTCGGCACCGTCCTCGGGATCCCCGGTGTCGAGGGTGTCGACGAGTCACTCGGCTCGGTGACGATCGGCGTCGCGCTCGTCGGCGTGAGCGGCGCGTTCCTTGGCTACTGTGTCGGCGTCGCGGCCGCAATGGCCGCGGACGTGCTCGGGCTGGGCACTGACGACGCGGTCTGATGCGGATCCCGACGTTTAATCGGGGGCGCTGTGAACGACCGCTGTGAGACAGTTCTCGCCGGAGTACCTCGAACACACCCGTGAGGGAATGTGGGACGACGGCCGGGAGGCGCTGGCCGACCTCGCGCTGGCGAGTCGGCAGCGCGTCCTCGATGTCGGCTGCGGGACGGGTGAGTTCACCGCCGTCCTCCGCGAGGAATCACAGCCCGACGCCGACGTGATCGGTGTCGACGCCGACACCGACCTGCTGCGGTTCGCGCGCGGATGCGAGTCGGATCCGGGTTCGGGCCTACCGAAACGTCCGGACACGGATCGGACACAGGATCGGAACGTGCACGATGACCGAGCAGGAGACGGAGCCGGACCGCGCGCGTTCGCCGGCGCCCTGCAGTGTCTCGCCGGCGACGCCACGCGGCTCCCGATCGCCGACGATGCGGTCGATCTGGCGGCCTGTCAGGCGTTGCTGATCAACCTCCCGGATCCGGCTGTGGGCGTGCGGGAGCTCGTTCGGGTCTCGACGGATCTCGTCGCGGCCGTCGAGCCGAACAACGCCGAGGTGGCGGTCTCCTCGACGGTCGACCGCGAGGCCGACCTCGAGCGGGAGGCGCGGAACGCGTACCTCGACGGCGTCGACACGAACGTGGCACTCGGCGATCGCGTTCCGTCGCTGTTCACCGATGCTGGGCTCGTCGACGTTCGAACCCGCCGGTACCTCCACGAGAAACGGACTGCTCCGCCGTACGACGAGGCCGCGTTACAGGCGGCCGCGCGAAAGGCTTCAGGCGCGGGACTGGCCGACCACCGCGCGGAACTTCGCGCCGCACTGTCCACCGCCGCGTACGACGACCTTCGGCGTCGATGGCGCGCGCTCGGCCGCGACGTGATCGACGCGATGCGGGACGGAACCTACGAGCGGGTCGAACTCGTCCCGTTCGAGGTGACGGTTGGGCGGGTGTCGGACGAACCGCTACTGGGGGACTGATCAGACGCCGGCGGGACAGCTGTCGTCTCGAACGGTGTCTCGTCTGAACTCGCGACGACGCTCCTCGTTCTCTCTCCGGCTCTCGAGCCCCGGAACCGTACTGCCACGAGCCGTCACTCACACGATGTCGCCGCGAACGGACGGTCCCTCCTGTGCTGCACGCTCGGCGCTCACTGCCGCCGCGGCCGTCTCGGCCTCCTGTTCGTCTGCGCCAAGCATTCCGAACGCGTCAGCGAGTGTCGGCATCGGAAACGCGGCCTCCCGCAGTTTCGTGACTGCCTCGTCGTCGCGCTGTCCGTCCACCCACAGACAGACCCCTCGGGGGTCGAGCGCGTCCTCGTACGCCTCACGGGCCAGCGCGCCTTTGAATCGCTGGGTCACGTTGTCGTCGAAACTCGCGTTACACACCTCCAGGTGGATCGGCTCGTCCCCGGAGGCGTCGACGCCGTCGACCAACTCGGCGGCGAGACACGCCTCTGGAGCGGCGTACCCGTTGTCGCTCGCACGCACGCGGTCCGGGTTCGCCTCCGCCCAGGCGGCCCGCACCGTGGTTCCGACACCTTTGACGCCGTACTCTTTCTCGAACGCGGCCGCCGCGTCTGGGTCGCCGTCCATCAGTACGTCTTTCGTCACGTACACGTCGAGTCGCTCGATCGGATCGAGCCCGAGCGTCACGTCGCCGAATGCCCACACCTCTCTGACCGGAACGGGCATCGGCTCGCGCTCGACGCGGTCGACGATCGCTTCGAGTCGGTCGACCGCCGTCGTCAGGTCCATCACTCTGTGGTAGGGGCGGCGGTCAGATACCGGTTGCGCTCCGTGAGACGCCTAGGTTTCGTCGAGCCGCTCGGCGACGGAGGCCCAGTGGCCCCCCTTCCAGAACCACTGGTCACAGTCACGACAGCGCCAGAACCGGTCTGGACTCTCCGGACCGGGATCCGGCACGTAATCGGGGCGTGGACGGCGTTCGTTCTCGTCTCTCGACGACCCCTCCGTGCCGATCCGTTCGACCGAGCCGTTACACGAGCCACACCGCGTTGGCTCCGCCGCGAGCGACACGGGGTACCCCGCGTCGGCGACCTCGCGCAGTTGGCCGAGAACGTCGCGCTCGGTGAGGAGCAGCGTACCGTCGGTCTGCGCGGCGAGCTCGCGGTCACGGGTGATCAGGAGCCGCTCCTCGCGTTCTGCGAGCTGACGGAGCTGGTCGTCCGCCTCGACGTCACGGTCGAGCGCGTAGGCGGCGTCGTACCCACACATCCGGAGATACGTCGCCAGTGAACCACACATGACGTCGACGAGTACGCGCGGCGGGTCCGTGTCGCCGGGGTCGTCCACACGCTCCCCGTCGGCATCGTCGTTCTCCGCTGAATCCTGCTCGGCCATCTACGTAAGGAGCGCACGGAGTTCTGCCACCGGCCGCGCGTTGAGCACGTCCGCTGCCTCTGCCCAGCCGCGGCGGGCGGTGTGGACTCCGTACCGGACGTTGTCGAGCTCTCTGGGCGAGTGGGCGTCCGTGTTCACGGCGACCGTCGCGCCCGCATCGATCGCGGCGCGAACCGTGGCGTCGTTGGCGTCGAGACGAGCAGGGTTGGCGTTCACCTCGATCGCCACGTCCTCGCGAGCGGCGGCCGCCACGACCGCGTCAACATCCGGCGTGAGCCCCTGTCGGCTGTTGATGATCCGACCGGTCGGATGGCCAAGCACGTCTACCTCGGGGTGTTCGACCGCGCGAATCAGTCGCTCGGTCGCGGCGTCGGACGACGCGTCGAGCGCCGAGTGTGGCGAGGCCACGACGACATCCAGTTCGGCGAGGACGTCGTCGTCGGTGGTGATCGCTCCTTCCGCGTCGATGTTCGCCTCGATACCGTGTAACAGCTCGATGTCGTGTTCGGCGGCGATGCCCTCCCTGACGGCTGTGACGGCGTCGGCCTGCTCGCGGATCTCAGCCTCGTTGAGTCCAGTGTTTCCGAAGATCCCCGGCCCGGCGGCGTGGTCGGTGACTGCGTGGAAGGCGTAGCCGCGCTCTGCGGCCGCCGTGACCATCTCCTCGATACTGAACGCACCGTCAGACCACTCGGTGTGGGTGTGGAGGTCGCCACGGAGGTCGCCCGTCTCGAGCAGCTCGGGAAGCTCTCCGGCGACGGCGGCCGCGACCTCTCCGGTGTTCTCACGAAGCTCGGGTGGAACGTGGTCCATTCCGAGCGCCTCGTAGACGCCCGCCTCGGTCTCGCCGGCGATCCGATCGCCGACGCGCTGGTCCGCGTCCGGGTCCTCGACGTCCGACACGTCGAAGAGCCCGTACTCGTTGAGCTTGTACTCTCGATCGATCGCACGATTCCGAACCGCGACGTTGTGCGCCTTCGATCCGGTAAAATACTGGAGCGCCGCGCCGAACTCGTCGTCGTCGACGATCCGGAGGTCGACGCGGGTTCCCTTCGCGCGCACGCTCGCCTTTCCGGAGCCCGCCTCGATGGTTGCGTCCGCGCTCGGCCACTCGACGAACGCGTCGACGATCGGCTCGCGTGCGTCGCTGGCGACGAGCAGGTCGACGTCGCCGATCGTGTCTTTCCAACGACGGATCGAGCCGCACACCTCGACGCGTGAGACGGCGTCCAGCCCGCCGAGGTACGCGAGCGCGTCGTCTGCGACGGGCCGGGCGTCACCCAGCCGAGTCCGTTTTTGTGACTCACGAGCGAACGGAATGTTCTCCGCGATCGACTCCTCGGTCTTCGCGCCGAACCCTCGCACCTCACGAATCTCACCGGCCTCGGCGGCAGCCTCCATCTCGTCGAGGGTCGTAATTCCCAGCGTCTCATAGAGCGTCCCGACCGTTTTCGGTCCCACGCCCTCGATGGCGGTCAGCGCCTCGATGTCTGCGGGCAGTTCCGCACGGAGTTCTTCCAGCTCTTCGATCTCTCCGGTCTCGAAGTACTCGACGATCTTCGCGGCGATAGCGTCGCCGACGCGGTCGATCTCGGCGACTGCATCCGGCCCCTCACCCGCGAGATTCTCGATCGGCGCGGTGTGTTCACGGACGTTCTCGGCGGCGCGACGGTACGCGCTCGGCTTGTACTCCACGCCCGTCGCCTCGAGTCGGTCCGCGAACTCCACTAAGAGGGCGGCGACCTCGTCGTTCCGGCTCATGACGGCACGTTCGGCGTGGCCGTTCTTATACCGTTGGCCACGCCCGCCCCG
Organism: Halorubrum sp.; assembly: GCA_040405695.1. Classification (GTDB taxonomy): domain Archaea; phylum Halobacteriota; class Halobacteria; order Halobacteriales; family Haloferacaceae; genus Halorubrum. The sequence goes on from JARVCL010000003.1 coordinate 13,353, forward strand.
AACCACAGACGGAGCCGTCGACGACTCGTCGGCCGGACCGCAGTCACCCTCGCTGGCAGTGTGACTGTCTTTCCGGGCCGACGTGAGCGACGCCACCGCTAAGTTCGTCCCCGCCCGACGACCGTCTGTGTCTACCGACGACGACGCGAACGACCCTGACGACGCACCCACCGATCGCAACGTCTTCGGCGGCGACCTCCAGCCCTGCGGTACCGACCCAGTGACGGGCTACCTCCGTGATGGGTACTGCCGGGACGTCGACGGCGACGTCGGCGAACACACGCTGTGTGCGGTCGTCACCGCCGAGTTCCTCACGTACAGCCGTCGCCGCGGCAACGACCTAATCACGCCGCGACCGGAGTTCGACTTCCCCGGACTCGACCCGGGCGACCGTTGGTGTCTCTGTGTCGGGCGGTGGGCCGAGGCGCTGGAGGCGGGCGTCGCCCCACCGGTCGTGTTGGAGTCGACCGACGAGTCCGTCCTTCACGCGGTCGATGCCGACGACCTCCGCGCACACGAGTACGACCCCGCGACGTTCGAGCCGGGTACGCTCGAGGAGTGACAGGCGACGGCGACACGCCGTCACTCCGTCACCCACAGCACGGCTGCCAGCACCGCTGCGCTCCCCATCGACACGGCCAGTACCCCGAACGCGGCCCGGAACCCGACGAGATCGGCACCCACCCCGACGATGCTCGGTGCGAGCGCGCCGGCGCCCATCAGGAGGGTTCTGATGACCCCGAGTCCACCGCCCGCGAGCCGGTCTGGAAGGGCTTCCACGAGGTACGCGCCACGGACCGGACGGAACCCGTGTGACCCGAGCCCGAGCGCGACGACGAGCGCGCCGAGAACGACGGCACCGCTTCCGGCGAGGAGGACCACACCGACGAGCGCGGCTGCCCCGAGCCCGAGCGTCACCACCATTACGGGAAACCGGCCCAGCCGGTCCGAGAGATCCCCAGAGACGAGTTGAACGAACGTGACCGCGAACAACGCTGAGTACAGCAGGTTCGCGGTTGCCGTCGACAACCCGCCCGTTTGTGAGAGATACAGCGGGAGAAACGCGACCGTACCGTTGTACGCGAACGAGAAGGCGACGGTCACGAAGACGAACGCCGTCAGCCGCGGGTCGCGAAACAGCGAGGCGTACTCCCGGAGCCCGGGGGTCCGACCGCGTCCGTTTCCACGGTCGGCGTTCGCGGGCAGGCGGCCGGGGACCCGACGGACGAAGACCGCAACGAGCCCGAGCGCGACGACCCCGGTGAGGAGGAACAGTCCGCGCCAGTCGGCACCCGGGAGCCGCGAGAGCACGGCGTCGAACGCCGGCGGAGCGGCGAGAAAGACAACGACTGCGGCGGGCGCGACGACCCCACCGAACGCGCCGAACGTGTCGTGTGCGCCGAGCGCCCGCCCGGTCCGTGCCGGGTACACCCGCGACAGCAGGCGGACGGCGACCGTCTTGTGTGCGCCCGTCCCGCCCCCGATGACGAGCATGATCGCGGCGAGCACGAGAAACGGCGCGTCGAAGACGACCGCGAGCGCGCCGAGCCCCGCGACGCTCGCGCCGCCGGCGATCACCCGTACCGCGCCGATCCGGTCGGCGAGTGCGCCGCTCGGGAACTGCATGAGCGCGTACACGAGCATGAATCCGGTGAACGCCGTGCCGACGGCGGCGTTGCTCACCCCATAGCTCGCCTGTAGCGGCTCGAAAAGCGGCGGAAACGCGTACCGAAGGAACTTACCGAGAAACCAGAGCAGCGCGGTCAACACGAGCACGTCGTAGTCGACGACCCGCCGGAGATTCATCGGCCCCCCGTACTCCTGTCGTGCGTATAAGCGCCGTGAAGGCGGCGACCGAGTCAGCGGACACGCCGATGTCGGCCGTCTTGTCGACGCTCAGCGCCGTCACGATACCGAATCCGAGGGTCGTCTCGTGAGGATCACCGGCCGCCAAGCGGTCCGGATCGGGGTGGGTGACGGACGCTGTGGCCCGCCGATCGTTCCGCTGCCGGAGTTATCCAAACGGCCCCTTGCCGCCGCCCATCATATCGCTCAGGCCACCGCTTCCGCCGCCCATCTTCTTCATCATCCGCTGCATGTCGCCCTCGCCCATCCCCTGGAACTGATCGATGGTTCGCTCCATCATCTGGTGCTGTTCGAGCAGCTGACGGACGGTTTCCTCGTCGGTGCCGGAGCCGCGGGCGATGCGTTCAGTTCGTGACTGGCCGACGACACGGGGGTTCTCCAACTCCTCGTCCGTCATCGAGTCCATGATCCGTTCGAACTTCCGCATCCGGTCTTGGGTGACGTCCATCGCGTCGTCAGGGAGCTCATCCATCATCCCGCCACCCATCCCCGGGATCATGTCCATCACCTGGTCGAGCGGCCCCATGCGGTTCATGGCGTTCATCTGTTTTTGCATATCCTTCAGGGTGAAACTCCCCTCCAGAAGCTGCTCCGGATCCCAGTCGTCGTCCTCCTCTTGTGCCTCCTGCATCGCCCGCTCGACGCGCTCGGAGAGCTGCTTGAGGTCACCCATTCCGAGTAGCCGCGAAATGAACCCGGAGGGCTCGAACCGCTCGATGTCCTGGACCGTCTCGCCGGTTCCGAGGAAGGCGATAGAGGAGTCGGTTTCGTTGACCGCCGTCAGTGCCCCGCCACCCTTCGCCGTCCCGTCGAGTTTGGTGATGACGACACCTTCAATCCCGATAGACGCCTCGAACTGCTGGGCCTGCTCTTTTGCGCCTTGGCCGATCGCCGCGTCGAGCACCAGAAGCGACCGGTCGGGGTCGACGACGCTCTCTATCTCCTCGATTTCGGCGATGAGATCGTCCTCTAACGCGTGCCGACCCGCGGTGTCGACGATGTGAACGTCGGCGTCGGCGGTCGCTTCCAGCCCCTCACGGGCGATGGTCACCGGATCGTCGCTGTCGGGGTCACCGTAGAAGTCGACTTCCGCGCGCTCGGACATCTGTTTCGCCTGGTCGTACGCACCGGGACGGAACGTGTCCGTCTGGATCACGGCAGGGCGGAGTCCCTTCTTCGAGAACCACCAGGCCATCTTCGCGGCGGAGGTGGTCTTCCCCGAGCCCTGGAGGCCGGCCAGGAGGATCGTCTGGTTCTCCAGCGGGAGTTCGGTGGAGTCGCCGACGAGGTCGACCATCTCCTCGTAGACGATCTTCAACACGTGATCGCGGGCGGTCGTGCCGCCCGGTGGCTCCTCCTCTAACGCTCGTGTCTCGATCGAGGAGGAGAGGTCCATGACGAGCGAGACGTCGACGTCGGCGGAGAGCAGCGACCGCTGGATCTCTTTGACGATCTCCTCGACGTCCGCTTCGTCGAGCGTGGTTTTACCCTGGAGCCTATCGAGACTGCTCCGCAGGGACGTTCCGAGGTCGTCGAGTACCATTTGTCGTACGTAGGCGGGCCACGCGGTAAAGGCTTTGTTCGTCGAGATCGGACTCGCCTCACCGCTGTGCGACGGGAACTCCACGCGCGTGTCCCCGTTTCGACGCCGCAGTCGGCGAGGTCTCACGTCTCTCGGTCCGGATCGAAAGTTCGACAGTTTAAGACGCGAGGCTCGAAACGACTCGGTATGGTGCGGGACCCGTCGCGCGAGGAGGAGCCGGCCGCCGCGGACGTGCTCGACGCGTTGGCCGACGACGCCGCCAGGCGGATCGTCGTCACGCTCTCCGAGCCGAAGACTGCGAGCGAGCTCTCCGAGGAGTGTGAGATTCCGCTCTCGACGACTTACCGGAAACTGGAGACGCTCGTCGACGCCTCGCTGCTGTCTGAGTCGACTGACATCCGGCGCGACGGCCAGCACACGACGCGATATTCGGTCGCGTTCGACGAGCTCAGCGTCGCTATCGACGACGAGGGAGATCGAACCCTGACCGTCGAGTTCGAGCGACCCGAGCGCACCCGGGACGAACGGCTCGCCGACCTCTGGTCAGAGCTCCGTGAGGAAACATGAGCGCATCCATCGACATCATCATCATCGCTGCAAAGACCGCCATCCTCCTGCTCGGTGGCTCCATCACCTACTACGCGCTCCGCGCGTTCAGGCGCACCGGCGATCCTTCGTTGCGCGCGCTCGCCATCGGGTTCGGCATCGTCACCGTCGGCGCGCTTCTCGGGGGGGTCTCTCATCAGATCGTCCGCGCCGACCTCGCCGTCGGAATCGCGATCGACAGTCTGCTGACGGCCGCCGGCTTCGCGGTGATCGTCTACTCGCTGTACGTCGAGTGATCCGTGCGACGCCGAACACGATCCACAACCGGAGACGCACGCTCTCGGGTCGGCGCTCTCTCGTCGCCCGAACAGTACCCTTTTGTGCGGTTCTCGCGTGAAACGAATCGATGAGTGAGACCGCACGCGAGGAGCTCTCTCGCCGGATAGCCGGCGAAATTACTCTCAGCGACGATCCCGGTGCGACCCTCCGCAAGTGGCGGACCGACTTCGACGTTTCACAGACGGAGTTGGCCGACCAGCTCGGGGTGTCCTCGTCGGTGATCTCTGACTACGAGAGCGGCCGCCGCGAGAGCCCCGGGATCGGGGTCGTGCGGCGAACCGTTCACGGGTTGCTCGACATCGACGAACAGCGAGGAGGCGGCCGACTTCGTCAGTACGCACGGGTGCTCTCTGCTGGGTTCGAGAGCGACATCGTCCACGACCTCCGGGAGTACGCGACGGCGGTTCCGCTGGAGGCGTTCTACGACGCCATGGGCGCGACGGAAGTGGTCCGTGGCGACCGCGACCACGTCAACGGCCACACCGTCATCAACTCGATCCAGGCGATCACCCGCCTGTCGAGCGAGGAGTTCTACCGGCTGTACGGACAGTCGACGAACCGCGCATTAGTGTTCACGCGCGTGACGCGCGGCGAGTCGCCGCTGGTCGCGTTGCGGGTGGTCAGCCCGACGCCGAACGCGGTCGTCCTTCACGGCATCGACGCCGACGACCTCTGGGAGCACGCCGGTGACCTCGCGCGTGTCGACGGTTTCTCACTCGCGACCTCGACGCGGGACCTCGACGACTGCCTGGCCGACCTCCGGGAGCTGTAACCCTCTACCGAGCCGCGTGCGGCCGATGCCGGCGTGGTAACCGCCGCCCTGAAACCTGCTGGCCCGTACGTTCGAGTATGAACGACGATCAGGCGTACGTCGACCGTCTCCGAGCCAACCGCCGGGAGAAAGACGAGTTCTTCGCCGACCATCCACAGTCACCGATCCCCCCCGAACACCGCGACGCGTTCGACGGACTCGACTACTTCACCCCCGACCCGAAGTATCGCGTCGAAGCGACCGTAACCGTCCACGACGACCCCGACCCGGTCGAGATGGAGACCACCGCGAGCAACCCGGTTCGGTATCTCCGGGTGGTCACCTTCCGCTTCGAACTCGCCGGGGAGGCGCACACGCTCGCGGGATACCGTCAGGCGGGCGCGGCGGCCGACGAAACGATTTTCGTCCCCTTCCGCGACAAAACGACCGGCCAACAGACGTACTACCAGGGCCGATACATGGAGTTAGCACCTGAAGGGTCACTCGCCGACGGCGACGCCGTCACGCTCGATCTCAACCTCGCGTATAACCCGTTTTGCGCGTACAGCGAGACGTTCGCGTGTCCGCTCCCGCCCAAGGAGAACTGGCTGGAGACCGTCGTCCCCGCCGGCGAGAAGGCCCCCGACATCGAGTAGCGACCCACGTCTCGCCGTGGT
>JARVCL010000004.1:0-3633 GCA_040405695.1 Halorubrum sp.
ATGCCATATCGCCAGACGGCGTCCAATTCCGGGTTAATCTGACGGAAGAACGCCGTGACAGCGTCTGAGACTGCCGTCACTCGGCGGCAAAACAAGGCAACTTTACTTCTGGACCTCGGGGTTCTCCGGGGTGATTCTGTTCGGCGAGCCGTTCGAGCGTGAGATCACCTTCACCGAGTTCTTCACCGGGACGCGGTGGGCACCGGACCACGCGACGCCGGCGACTGGGGTCCGGACGTTTTATACCCGAGACACACGCTGTGAGTGATAATGAGCGACGACGATCAGGAACTCGGGATCACCGAGTCAAAATCCCACAACACCGGCGAGTGGTACGCCGAGGTCGTACGAAAGGCGGGGCTGGCCGACTACGGTCCCGAGGGGATGAGCGGCTTCATCGTCACCCGTCCCCGAGCGTACGCCATCTGGGAGCGGCTCAAGGGCTTCCTCGATGCGAAGTTCAAAGACACCGGCGTACAAAACGCCTACTTCCCGCTGTTCATCCCGGAGTCCTATCTCGAACGCGAGAAGGATATCGTCGAGGGGTTCGATCCGGAGGTCGCGTGGGTCACCGAGGCCGGAACCACGGAGTTAGAAGAGCGGCTCGCCGTCCGACCCACCTCGGAGTCGATCATCACCCCGTACATCTCGCAGTGGGTCCGGAGCCACCGCGACCTCCCAATGCGGGTGAACCAGTGGTGCTCGGTCGTTCGCTGGGAGGCGACGGAGACGAAGCCCTTCTTCCGCACGAAAGAGTTCCTCTGGCAGGAGGGACACACAGCCCACGCGACGGCGGACGACGCCTGGACGGAAACGATGACTCGACTCGATCAGTACGAGTCAGTGTACGAAGACCTGCTCGCGATCCCCGTGTTGAAAGGCCAAAAGCCGGAACACGACAAGTTCCCGGGCGCAGACACGACGACGACCGTCGAGGCGCTGATGCCAGACGGGAAGTCCGTACAGGGGGCGACCTCTCACCACCTCGGGCAGTCGTTCGCGGAGGCGTTCGACATCACCTTCTCGGACACCGACGAGGCGGAACGGCTCGCACACACCACCTCGTGGGGGCTCTCCTGGCGCGCGCTCGGCGCGCTCATCATGACGCACTCGGACGAACAGGGGCTCGTCTTGCCGCCGACGGTCGCGCCAACGCAGGTCGCCATCGTGCCCATCTGGCAGGAGGACACCAAAGCGGACGTGCTGGCGTACGCCGAGGAGGTTGCCGGGGATCTAGAGGCAGCCGGAATCCGCGTCGAACTGGACGACCGCGACGAGCGAAATCCCGGGTTCAAGTTCAACGAACACGAACTCAACGGGGTCCCGTTGCGGATCGAAATCGGGCCTTACGAGGTAGCGGACGCAGAGCTCACGCTGAACCACCGGCCGGACGGTGCTGAGCACACCGTACGCCGTGAGGGCGTCGCTGAGACGGTCCGAGATCACCTCGACGAGGTGTACGCGAAGCTGTACGCAGCCGCCGAAGAGACGCTCGACGGAGCGGTACGCGAAGCCACCGACCGGGCAGAGATCCTCGGAACGCTGGGGCAACACGGCGGATATGTGGAGGCCCCGTGGTGTGGCGACGAGGCCTGCGAGGAGCCGATAAAGGAGCCGATGGCGGCGGAGATCGTCATGGTGCCGTTCGAGGACGAAGACCCCCACACCGACGACACGGACGCATCCTGTGCAATTTGCGGCGACAACGCGGAGCGGACGGCGTACTTCGCGAAGTCGTACTGAACGGGCGAGAGCGGACACCGCACAACCACACCTATTGTACCGCTCCCGAACGTCGGAGTATGTCGGATGGTGTGAACGTCGATGCATCGACCCGGTGGATCGTCGCGGTTGTCCAGCGGATCACTGAGGGGCTGCGGTGTGGAAATCGCAGGCGACCCCAGCTCTGTATGGGGCTCGCGTTGTCTGGACTGATCGTGTTCGGTGCCGTCGTGGTCGCATACGGGATCCAGACAGTGGGCGTCCTCGGGTGACGACCTCGACATCTCCGCGCGACGACCCGGATATCGTGTACACGGCGTCTCAGTACGTCACAGAATCGGCTTGATCCGAGTTAATCCGGGGGAAACGACGTGAGGCTATTTACGTATCCCACAACTACGCCGGACCGATGGATCGACACGTGTCGCTGTGGGGCGTACTCGTCGTCGGCGTCGGGCTGGCGGTCGCCGCCGTGGGGGTCGCTCCGCTCGGTGCCGCGGTGACCGACCACGTCGAGGGGACGTCTGCAGTCGCAGATGCAGACGACGGCCTCGAAGCTGCGGAGAACGAGTCGGCAAACCCCCGCCCGGGCGAGCGATTCGCAGGGGCCGTCGGGGTTCAGGCAGCGGAGATAGACGCCGAGGTCGACTCGCGGGCGTTTGGGTTGCGGCTGGCAGCCGCCGAAACCGACGAAGAACGAGCGGCCGTCATCGCCGAACAGCTCGAACGGAACGAACGCCGTCTTGACGCGGTCGCGGAGCGGCAGTCGGAGCTTCGGGACCGTCGTGCTGCTGGAGAGCTAAGCGAGGGCGCACACGCCGCACGGATGGCCAAGACGGTCGTCGACGTGAGCGGGGTGAGCAGGACGACCGATCAGCTGGCAAACGCCTCCACAGGCGTACAGGAGGCGTCACTCGCGGAACGTGGCGTCGACGGCGATCAGATCCGGGCGCTACGGGATCGCGCAGACGAGCTGAGCGGTCCAGAGGTTGCGGCGCTGGCCCGTGAGATCGGTGGGAACCGAACCGGAGCACCGATGGGTCCCAACCGCGGCGGTGACCCCGGAGTGGGCATCGGCCCGCCGGAAACGGGAGACGAACCGCCGGGTGCAGGAGACGGTCCGCCGGGAGCGAACGGGAGTCACCCCGGCGGGAACGAGTCGGCCGGACACGCCTCGGACGCTGGGCACGACGATGAGAGCCAGATCGGCGACGGAGATCCGAACCGGGACGACGACCGCGGCGGGCACGAACGGCACGCAGCAGCGGTCGGTGAGCCTTCGGTGAGCGGCGAGCCGTTCGTGAACGAACTGATTGGGTCGGCCGTCCCGCACCCGTAAACGGTGGGTTCGTGGCGCGACGAACCCGAAGGGATTTGACGATGCCGACGATTCCCTCGTCCGTGCAGCGAACGACGGTCGTACTCGTCGGAATCTGTTGTCTGGTCGCTGGCGCGGGGTTCGTGGTCGGGCTCGGGGCCGCGAGCGCCCCCGGGGAGGCCCCGTTCGAGCAGATGGATATCGAGGCCGACGACGTGTTGATGACCGTCGAACTCGACGGCAGCGGGAGTGCGACGTGGACGATAGCGTACCGGACGCGGTTAGCGGATGCCGACGAGGAGTCGGCGTTCGAGGAGCTTCGCGACGACATCGAAGCGGACCCCGAGTCGTACACCGATCGCTTCCGTGAGCGAATGGAGAGCACCGCGGACGCCGCGGCGGCGTCGACTGGTCGCGAGATGAGTATCGAGAACGTGACCGTTCGAGCGGACCGGCGCGAACTCGCACGAACGTACGGGGTCGTCACCTACGAGTTCCACTGGACGGGGTTCGCCGCCGTCGACGGCGACCGGATCACAGCAGGGGACGCGCTCGACGGACTGTTCCTCGACGACGAGACGTCGCTCATCGTC
>JARVCL010000005.1:0-3625 GCA_040405695.1 Halorubrum sp.
ACGTTCGGCGACGAGGGGGGCGACCCGTTCGGCGGGTCTGTGAGTCCCGACGACGCGGACCCGACCGGGTTCGACGAGGCGGCCGCCGAAGCGTTCGACTCCGACATCGACCGGACCGATATCGGCATCTCTGGGCTCGACGAGATGATCCTCGGCGGTGTACCGAGTCGGTCACTGCTGTCGGTCATCGGGGGCGCGGGGACCGGAAAGACGACGTTCGCGCTCCAATTCCTCAACGAGGCGCTGGAGTCCGGAAACCGGGGCGTGTACATCACTCTGGAGCAGAGCCGTGAATCGATTCTCGCCACCGCGGAGGAGAAAGGGTGGTCGTTCCGAGAGCACGCGTCAGCGGGACGGCTGGCCGTCGTCGCGCTCGATCCGATCGAGATGGCGAACTCGCTGGCGTCGATCCGCAACGATCTCAGCCGGCTTATCGAGTCGTTCGGAGCGGACCGACTCGTGCTCGACTCGGTTTCGCTGCTGGAGATGATGTACGACCATCCCGCGAAGCGCCGGTCGGAGGTGTTCGGCTTCACCCGCTCACTGAAGGAGGCCGGCGTGACGACACTTCTCACCTCGGAGGCGAGCGAGGAGACCGCGTACGCCTCTCGTTACGGAATCGTCGAGTATCTCACAGACGCTGTGTTCGTTCTCCAGTACGTTCGCGGCTCCGACTTCCGAGAGACACGACTCGCGGTGGAGATCCAGAAGATCCGCGACGCGAACCACTCGCGAGAGACCAAGCCGTACGAGATCACGAACAGCGGCATCTCGGTGTACCGGCAGGCGAACATCTTCTGAGTACGAACCGGGCGGCGCCGATCGGGGTGCCGGAGAAGACCTTACTGGAATGGTGCGTGTTTTATTACCCATCCGCCCATATAAAGAGGTGTATGCAACGATTTGCCGACGATCGACGTGAGATTTACGTACACCCGAACGCGACGGTCGACGACCTCCCACTGACGGGCGAATTCGAGGTCCCACCCGTCGCAGACACTGAACCGTTCGTCCCGGACAACATGAACGACCCCAAGATCTACCCCGGTGACGTCGTTGCGGGCGTCGTCGGTGGCGAGATCGCGTTCCTCGAGCTCATCGTCGACAAGGCCGACGACTTCGTCATCGTCACGCCGCTCAAAGAGGGGATCCCGACGTTCATCCGGGACAACATCTTCAGCGCGCGAATCTTCCGTGCCGACCGAGTGCACGTCTTCGAGGCCGTCGGAGATGTCATCGACAAACCCGAGGTGGAGTTCGACGTCTCGAAGCTCCGAACGCCCGACGAGGAGCGGCCGCGATAGCGTGCTCGCGCGCCGTCGAGTGCGACGACGGGCGACCGTCGGCTCTCGGCGGTGCGGACCCTCTTGGTTGCCGTCGTATCGCTCAGTAACCGTTCCCGTGTTTTGAAACCTCGAAGCCATGAACCTACAACGAGTCCGCGTCAGGAACTACAAAAGCATCGACGACACGGGGTGGGTCGACGTCGACGATCTCACCTGTCTCATCGGGAAGAACGAGTCCGGCAAGACGGTCCTGATGGAGGCGCTCACCCACCTCAACCCGGCTCGCGGCGACGGCGAGTTCACCCCGTACGACGACTATCCCCGGCGGCGGTGGCCAGAGTACAAGGATCGTCACGACGACGATCCGGCGCCGGTAGTGAGCGCCGAATTTGCGCTCGACCGCGACGAACGAGCTCAACTCGACGAACGAGGCGGGCGTGTCCGCGACGGCACGGTCGTCGTCACGAAGGACTACGCGAACGACCGTCACTGGGAGTTCGACCTCGACGAGTCGACGTACGTCGACTGGCTCCTCGCGACGTACGACGTTCCACCGGATGCTCGCCGGGAACTGCGCGAGGCCGACTCGCTCGATACGTTCCACGACACGATCGATGCGCTCGACGAGTCGGCTGCCGGCGACACGGCAGCTGTGGACGATGACGACGGCGACGAGGCAGCCGACGACGCTCAGTCCCGCGAGAACGTCACCGATGGGTCGGGTGATCTCGGCATGCTCGCGGACGCGGTCCCTGAGAGTCCAGAGGCCGCGGTCACGGCGGTCGGGCAGGACGTCCTCGCGCCCACACTCCCGACGTTCCACTACGTGGGCGAGTACAGCTCCCTCGACGCCTCGATCGATCTCGACGCGTTCACCGATCGGGTCGAGACAGATGAACGAACCGCCTCCGACGGCGTGTTCGAGTCGCTTCTCTCGGTGGCAGACCTCGACATCGAATCGCTCCGTGAGGAGGACTGGCGCGAGACGCTCACCGAACTCGAGGCTGCGTCGAGCGAGGTAACGAACGCCGTCACGGGATACTGGAGTCAGGCGGACGACGTGGCGGTTCGACTCCGTGGGATCGACGGCGACTCACGCACCGTCGAGGTTCGCGTCGAGAACCTCAACCACGGAGTCACCGTCGAGTTCGACCAGCGCTCACAGGGGTTCCGCTGGTTCTTCTCGACGTTCTGTACCCTGTTCGCGCTCCGTGCGAGCGACGAGGACGCGGTTCTGCTACTCGACGAGCCGGGGCTTCACCTCCACCCGAAGGCCAAACGTGAGTTCCTCACCTTCTTAGAGGAAGAGATCGCCGCCGAGGGGACCGTGGTGTACAGCACCCACTCCCCGTTCATGATCGACCTCGACCGGGCACACCAAACGAAGATGATCCACAAGGACTCAGAGCGCGGGTCGACCGTCCTCTCCGATCCGGCCGAGGCGGACGAGTACACGCGATTCCCGCTTCAGAACGTGTTCGAACTCGGCGTAATGGACACGATGGTTTCTCGGTCGCAGTTGCTGCTGGTCGAGGATGGCACGACCTACGAGTACCTGTACAACATCTCCGCGCTGTTGGAAGACACCGACGCGCCGGTGCTCGATCGGGGGTGGACCGTGCTCCCGATCGGCACCTTAGAGAACACTGCGACAGTCCGGTCCGTCTTCGACACGGGCGATAAGGAGGTTGCGATCGTCCACGACGGTGACAGCATCGATGGCCCCGAACCGTCGGGAGACATCACCGTCGTGGGGATCGGCTCACACGCGCTCGTCGACGGCAACGCGACCATCGAGGACGTGCTCTCACGAGAGTTCTATCTCGAACTCGTCAACCGCACGTACGCGGCTGCGTTCTCCGACGCAAGCGGCGCGCCAGAGAGAGTGACAGCCGGGAACTTGGCGGAGGTTGCCGGGAGCGGGCCGATCGTCGAGCGCCTCGATCGCTACTTCGCGGAACACGGGATCGCGGGCGGCTCGTTCGACCGGTCGAAACCGGCACGATATCTTCAGCGCAACCGTGATGAGTTCGTCGACGAGGTCGACATGGACACCCGGAAGGCGTTCGGGTCGCTCGCAGGCGAGTTGAACCGGACCCTCGGCACGTTCGAGGGCGATCGACGGACCGGCTTCTTCCAGTCGCTGTTCGGCGGATAGCCGGCGGAGTGGCGGGCCTGCTCTCGCCTGCAGGCGCTGACCTCTCATCTCTCCGACGCCGGCAGCATGACCGGTCGTATGTGATTATAAAGCACAAGGAGAATACCTGCGGCTTCAGCCGTCCCCAGAAATCGTAGATTTCTGGTGTGCGGACGAGACCGGAGGTCTCGTCAACGCAGGA
>JARVCL010000006.1:0-3612 GCA_040405695.1 Halorubrum sp.
CGGCTTGCGGTACTTCGGGCACCACACGAAGTGGTAATGGAGATTGTGAACCGACGTTCGCTCTCGACTGTACCCGCGTGGCATGCGATTAGATAGAAGTCAATCTATATTAGGTGTTGCGCTTTCACCAACCCTTGGCCGGCTATCGAGGATGGTTTGGGTCGTGTGTGGTCGGATTCATCCCATGACTGAAGTCGTGGGCTTTCTCCTCGATTTCGTGTAAACCGGCTCACCGATCGGTCCGTGTCGATCGCTCCCGCCCGCTCGGCTACGCGACGCACCCACCTGATCCCTCGCCGCCGATACCGGACGCGGATGGCCGTCTCCTCGCCAGACACGAAACTGATCGGTGTATCAGATTATTTACTATGATACGAGTATCTTTTTATGGGTCGAACCACATGCGTGTTACATAATGGCACACAACTCGATCGACGACACCGACCCCATACACACCAGCACCCGTGTCCCGCCTGCCGGGTGGGACGACGCGGCGGTCAGCGCGAGCGACGAATCGGCGGCACGCTCCGGCGACGAGCCAGTGTCTCCCGTCCGCATAACGCCGCCGGTGAGCCGCTGATCCACCGCCGACAGCATCCACGAACGTGCACATAGAAAAGCATTAGACCGGGAGTGATGACCACGTAAGTGAATGAGCCTGTCCGAGACGGACCACGAGCTCGTAACGGCGGAGCTCGGCCGGGAGCCCACTCCGGCGGAGGTCGCGCTGTTCGAGAATCTGTGGAGCGAACACTGTGCGTACCGCTCCTCGCGACCGCTGCTGTCGGCGTTCGACAGCGAGGGCGACGCCGTCGTCGTCGGTCCCGGCGACGACGCGGCCGTACTCGCGCTCCCGACGCCCGACGCGGCCGACACGCCGGTCGCGGAGCGCGACCCCGACGACTACGGCGAGACGTACGTCACCGTCGGAATCGAGAGTCACAACCACCCCTCCTTCGTCGACCCGTTCGACGGCGCAGCCACCGGCGTCGGTGGTATCGTCCGCGACACGATGAGCATGGGCGCGTACCCGATCGCGCTGCTCGACTCGCTGTACTTCGGCGGGTTCGACCGCGAGCGTTCCCGATACCTCTTCGAGGGCGTCGTCGAAGGGATCTCACACTACGGCAACTGCATCGGCGTCCCGACCGTCGGCGGCAGCGTCGCCTTCCACGGCGACTACGAGGGAAACCCCCTCGTCAACGTCGCGTGCGTTGGGGTCACGACCGAGGAGCGGCTCGTGACGGCGACCGCGAAAGAGCCCGGCAACCGGCTGCTGCTCGTCGGCAACGCAACCGGCCGGGACGGACTCGGCGGCGCGTCGTTCGCGAGCGAGGACCTCGCCGAGGACGCCGAAACCGAGGATCGCCCCGCGGTGCAGGTTGGCGATCCCTACGCCGAAAAGCGGCTCATCGAGTGCAACGAGGCGTTGCTCGACGAGGACCTCGTCCTGTCGGCGCGTGACCTCGGCGCGGCCGGGCTGGGCGGCGCGTCCTCCGAACTCGTCGCGAAGGGCGGGCTCGGCGCACACATCGAGCTCGACCGCGTCCACCAGCGTGAGCCGAACATGAACGCGCTGGAGATTCTTCTTGCAGAGAGCCAGGAGCGAATGTGTTACGAGGTCGCGCCCGCGGACGTCGAGCGCGTCCGTGGGCTCGCCGATCGGTTCGACCTCGGCTGCTCGGACATCGGCGAGGTGACAGACGGCAACTACGTCTGTACGTTCGACGGCCCACGAACTGACGGCCGCGAGACGGTCGTCGACGTCGATGCCGAGTTCCTCGCCGATGGCGCGCCGATGAACGACCTCGTGGCCGCGGAGCCGCCCGCTCTCGAGCGCGACCTCCCCGACCCGGCGCTCGCGGACATCTTCGAGACGGTCGTCGCCGACCCGAACACGGCGAGCAAACGGTGGGTGTACCGCCAGTACGACCACGAGGTCGGCACCCGAACGGCGATGAAACCCGGCGACGACGCCGCGATCATCGCCATGCGAGAGACCGTCGGTGACGACGCGACAACGGAGGGCGTTGGGCTCGCGCTCTCCGCGGGAGCGAATCCCCGATGGACGAGCGTCGCGCCTTACGACGGGGCTCGCGCGGTCGCCCTCGAGAACGCGACCAACCTCGCGGCGAAGGGAGCCGTTCCGCTGGCGGCGGTCGACTGTCTCAACGGCGGCAACCCGGAGAAGCCGGACGTGTACGGCGGGTTCACGGCTGTCGTCGACGGGCTCGCGGACGCCTGCGCCGCGCTCGACACGCCCGTCGTCGGCGGCAACGTCTCGTTGTACAACGACAGCGTCGAGGGGCCCGTTCCGCCGACGCCGACGCTGGCGCTGCTCGGCACTCGACGTGGCTACGACGCTCCGCCGGCGACGCTCGACGCCGACGCCGTCGACTCCGAACTGCTGCTCGTCGGTCACCCAGGCGACACGCTCGGCGGGTCGGCGTACCTCGCCGCCGCCGGCGGCTCCGACCGATTCCCGTCCGTTCCCGCGGATCCGAGTGAAACCGTCGCGTCGCTCGCGGCGATCGCGCGCCACGACGCCACGCTCGCGACCCACGACGTAAGTGAGGGAGGCCTCGCGGTCGCGCTCGCCGAACTGGTCGACGACGACGCCGGTGTCGACGCTTCGGTACCGGATCACGTCGCCGCGTTCGAAGAGCGTCCAGGGCGGCTCGTCGTCCAGACGACCGCTCCCGAGGCCGTCGCCGAGCGCGCTGGCGACCTTCCGGTCTTCCGTCTCGGGAACGTCACGCCCGACGGAACGCTGTCGCTGTCGGTCGGTGACGAGTCGGTCACAGCCGACGCCGCCGAGATCCGCGCGCTCCGTGGCGTGATCGAGCGCGAACTGGCCTGACCGGACGCGAGACGGTCCGGGATTCTCTAACGGGCGTCGACACGCGAACGGCTTCGGACGCGCGATCGAACGACACGCTTTTAGGTTCTCCTAAAATACAACGTGCAACGACGAGTTGTCGGATTGCCGGCGCTCAAGTATCGACACATGGCGCACACACACCGGACGGACACGCGACAGTCGACCGAGCACACAGCCGAGTCGTCTGCTCGCGCCGCCGGAGGCGAATCGGGCACAGGGTTCGACGGTGAGTGGTCGACAGAGGAGACTGCCGGTGACCACGTCCTCTCGCTCACGGACGTCTCCAAGACGTTCGGTTCGGAGTGTGCCGTCGACGGCCTCTCACTCGATGTCCGGTCGGGCGAACTGCTCACGTTTCTCGGCCCGTCCGGCTGCGGGAAGACGACGATGCTCCGGATGATAGCCGGTCTCGAGAAGCCAACCGGTGGATCGATCACGCTCGCCGGCGAGCGTGTCGCTGACGGCGACGCGTTCGTCCCCCCAGAACGCCGCGACGTCGGTATCGTCTTCCAGAACTTCGCGCTGTTCCCACATCTCACCGTGCGCGAGAACATCGCGTTCGGACTGACCGACGAAGACGCGGCAGCGACCGACGCGCGCGTCGACGAACTGCTCGAACTGGTCGACATGCCGACGCACGGCGAGAAGACCCCCGATCAGCTATCAGGCGGGCAGAAACAGCGCGTCGCGCTTGCCCGGTCGCTCGCGCCCGAACCGGACGTGCTGTTGCT
>JARVCL010000007.1:0-3586 GCA_040405695.1 Halorubrum sp.
GTAAGCACCGGAGGGAGCGAACGAAGTGAGCGACCGAGGAGCGCAGCAAGGCGCGCGAGCCGTCGCGGCTGGGGCTTTCAGGTCGTTCGTCGCGGAGCTGTCGCTCCCGCGACTCACTTATAAACCAAACCCGATCCCCTTACACGATTCCTTATAAACTCCCGATCCACCCTCATACGAGACGTACGCCCGCGATCTCTCACGATCCAAGCAGCGTCACACGACTGGTTCGGGTGGCGATCGCGGAATACCCACCGAGACAACGGTGCTACGACCCCTATGACCGTTCGTGAAAGATGTGATCCTCGGCGCTTCGCTTATAAATGACTTCAATGTACACAATCGGGGTGAAGGGGGTAAGGCCGGAACAACGTACTGTGAGCCACGATGAGGGAATCCGACGAACGAACTGAGGGAGGCCCCCCGGACGATCCCGAGCGTCCGGAGTGGGACCAGTGGGTCGACTCGCTTATGGACCGGATGGCCGAGGACGCCGAGCGCGTCGCCGACGGCGACCTGAGCGAGGCCGAGTTCCACGCGAAGTACCACGAGGACCGAGCACGAATGGCCGAGGAGTACGCACCGGATCGGGAGGCTCCCCCGCTCGACCCGGACGACCCCGAGTGGGAGGCGTGGGCCGAGGAGATCCTCGCGGACACCGAGTACGACACCGAGCTCGGGATCGAGCTCGCCCGCGGCGCGCGCCGCGTCGCGGAGGGGTCGCTCGACGAGGGTGAGTACCACGAGAACCACCACGCGGAGACGCTCGCCGAGTTCGGCGTCGACGACCGGCCGACGAGAGCGGCCGCTGACGACGCCTCGCTGCTCGACGGCGGCTCGCCGCCCGAGGCCCCGGACGGCTCGTCGCTTCCGGGCGTCCCCGGCGAGGACGACCCGACGCGCCGCTCGCTGCTGAAAGGGGCGGCGGGCGTCGGCGCGGCCGCGGTCGGCCTGAGCGCGGTCCAGCAGGCGAGCCGGAGCGTCGCCGCGGACGACGGCGGGTCGAACCCTGACTCCGACGTCCAGATGGGGATGGCGATCAACACCGAACGGTGTATCGCCTGTCTGCAGTGTATGGACGCCTGTAACGAGGAGAACGACAACCCCTCCGAGGCGCTGTGGATGACCGTCCTCCGCTACGAGGAGGACGAGTACACCGACAGAGAGGAGTTCCTCACCCGTCCCTGTCAGCACTGCAGCGACGCCCCGTGTGAGACCGCGTGTCCGACGAACGCGCGATACACCCGCGAGGAGGACGGGATCGTTCTCACGGACTACGACCAGTGTACCGGCTGCCGGTACTGCGAGGTCGCGTGCCCGTACGGCGTCAACTACCTGCAGTGGGCCGACCCCGGCGAGGCCGGCGAGGCGTTCGACCACGACACCGAGGTCGGCGGCGTCACCGCCGCCGGTCCGGCCCCGCAGGGGACGATGGGCAAGTGTACGTTCTGTGCCCACCGTCAGGACAGCGGCGACGAGGACCTGATGGGGACGAGCGCCTGCGAGGACGTCTGTCCGGTCGACGCGATCCACTTCGGCGACATGAACGACGAGGAGAGCGCGCCGCGCCAGCATCTCTCGGAGGACATCGGCGACCAGCCGACGTACAAGCTCTTAGAGGAGATGGGGACGGAGCCGAACGTCGTCTACGTCGGCAACGAGCCCTCGCCGACCGCGACGCAGGTCGACGGACCGACCGGCGAGGACCAGTACGGACTCACCCGGGAGCGTCCCGGAAGGGACGAGATCGAACTCGGCAGCCACGGAGGTGACGACTGATGGCGACCGCAGCTGACGGGGTGTTCGCCCCCCTCACGACGTTCAGCAAGAAGTTCATCGGACTCGTCGCCGTCCTCGGACTCGTCTCGCTGGTGATGCTCGAGGCGGTGATCCACCAGCTCCGCCACGGTCTGGTCGTTACTGACCTGGCCAGCTGGGGCACCCAGGAGGGCGTCACCTGGGGGATCTACATCGGGACGTTCGAGTGGTTCGCGGGCATGGCCGTCGGCTGTATCGCGGTCGTCGGCTTCATCCGCTACCGCGAGCTGGACCGATACGACGTCATCGCTCGGATCGGCGAGATCTGGGGGCTCATCTCCGGGCTCTCGGCGGCGTACCTGATCGTCCTCGACCTCGGGCGGCCGGACCGCGTGCTCAACATCCTCACCGCGTGGTTCGTCACGGTCCAGTACTCCCCGCTCGCGTGGGACGTGACGTTCGTCACCGCGCTGCTCGTGATGACGTCGACGATGCTTATCCTCTCGCTGCGGCGCGACTTCAGCGGGATGAACCTCGACGAGCTGCCGGTCCACGCGAAGCTGCTGGGGACGGCGCTCACCGCCGGATACCGCCCCGACGAGGACGAGAAGCTCGCGTCGATGCTCCGGTGGCTCGGCCTCGCGCTGCTCATCCTCGCGTTCACGGGCGGGATGGTGCCGGGCTGGCTGCTCGGCGTCGTCGGCGCGCAGGCCGGCTACTACGGCGGCATCGCCGGCGTCTCGTTCCTCGCCGGCGGACTGTTGACCGGCGTGGCGGCGATCGCGCTGATCGCCGGGATCCTCCGGGCGCTGTACGGCTGGGACGAGCTGCTCCCGACCGAGGTGTTCGTCGGCGTCGGGAAGGCGCTCACCGTCTTCGGGTTCGTCTACCTCGTGATCCTGTTCAACGAGATGCTGCCGAAGCTGTTCCCGATGGCTCCGCTCGCGGAGTCGCGTATCGGCGAGGCGATGCTGTACGGCCACTTCGCGACGGACTTCTGGCTCGCGATGGCGGCGATCGCGATCCCGGTCGTGATCCTCGCGGCGTTCCGCGAGCGGATGATCGTGAAAGGCGTCGGGCTCGCCATCGTGAGCGTCCCGATGCTGTGGGCCGTCTTCGTCAAAAAACAGCTCGTCGTCATCGAGCCGCTGCTGTACCCCTCGGGGCTCCCCTACGAGGTCGGGACGTACGTGCCGACGCTGGTGGAGTGGGTGATCGCGATCGGGGCGATCGTGGTGGCGATCCTGCTTTTCGCCGTCGCGACCCGGCTCGTCCCGATGAGCCGCCAGCCGAGCGAGATCGACGCGACCGCCGACGTCAGAACGGAGGTGAGCGACTAATGACGACCACGATCGGCATCTACGTGCTGTTCGGTATCCTGCTGTTACCGATATACGCCGTCCTCGCCGGATGGCTGCTCGGTGAACCGCGGGACTTCCGGACCGCCGGCATCGGCCTCGGTGTGATGGCGGCCATGGCGGTGTTCATGATCTCGTCGACGGCGATGATGGGCATCGTCTTCGGGTTCCTCACGCCGTTCTGACTCGGAAGCCGTCCACTCGTTTCTCAAACCGCGGCTGCTTCTCTCGCATCGTGCCTGCTTCTCTCGCATCGTGCCTGCTTCTCTCGCATCGTGCCCGCTTCCCGAACCCCGTCCGCTTCTCTCGCGTCGCGTCCGCGTCACGCCCGCTGGATCGAACGCCAGCCACGGAGTCGTCCGTGCTCACGGCGGGATGGCGAATGCAACACAGTCAAACCCTCGCCGCCCTCATCTCCCGATCACGGCGATATCAGCATGGAAGACACGGTCCGAGAGCGATTACGGGCG
>JARVCL010000008.1:0-3560 GCA_040405695.1 Halorubrum sp.
GACGCCCTCGCCGTCACGGACCACGACGAGATCGACGCCAGCATCGAGGCGGCTGAGCTGGCCCCCGACTACGGGCTCGTCGGCATCGTCGGCATGGAAGTGACGTGTGCGGCCGGCCACGTGCTCGCGTTCGGCATCGACGAGGTGATCGAACCCGGACTTGGATTCGACGAGACCCTCGATCGAATCCGCGATCAGGGCGGGATCGCGGTGATCCCCCATCCGTTTCAGAAGTCGCGCCACGGCGTCGCCGCACACATCTCCGACGAGCAGCTCGCGAGCGCGGACGCCATCGAGGTGTACAACTCCCGGCTGTTCACTGGGCGTTCGAACCGGCAGGCCGAGAAGTTCGCGATCCGTCGCAACCTCCCGATGACCGCCGGCAGCGACGCACACATCTCGGAGATGGTCGGACAGGCCGTCACCGAGGTCGGTGCGGACGAGCGGTCCGCCGACGCCATCCTCTCGGCGATCGGCGACGGCCGAACCAGCGTCGTCGGAAAACGAACTCCGTGGCGCGTCTCGATCCGGCAGTTCGCTGGCGGCGCGAAACGCCGCGCGCTCCGAACGATAGACGAACTCCGGTGACGGAGCGACCGAGGTGTCCCTGTCATGGCCAACGACCCCAACCCAGATGCCTGTGGACCCGACCCTGGTGACGAGCTCTACGGCGCGACCTCCGCGCTCGTCGCGAACGCTGTGGCCAGCCGAGACCCGTTCCCCGGTACACGAGGGTTCGCTGGTCGCCTCGCCGATCCACCAACCCGACCCGGGCCGGTACTCGTGCGTGACGTACTCGGTCGACAACCGCTGTTCGTCGAGTCTGGTGCCGCCGACCCGACGAGGTCGACTACGTGGGCGTTCGATCCCGCGCCTCTCGACGATCCCGAATCGGTGCCGCCGGGGGCAGTCGTCTCGGCGGCGAGAACAGACGACTGCTGGGCGCTTCCGGAGCCCGCCCCAGCCGAGCCCACGGTCGCGCAGGCAGCCGTCGACGAGGCGGTCGATCAGGCGCTCGCGGATCTGGACCCCCGAATCACGTCGTCCTCGGCGGCCTCGACAGCCCCAGCGGAAGCTATCGACGAGGGGCTCGCCGTCGCCTTCTCCGGCGGGGTCGACTCGGGGCTCGTCGCGTCGGCAGTCCCCGACGCCCCGTGTTACGTCGCGGGCTTCGAGGGCTGTCACGACATCTCTGCGGCGCGTGCGGCCGCGGCTACGATGAACCGTGAGCTTCGCGTAGTCGACATAACCCACGCAGACCTCCAGCGAGCCATCCCTGAACTCGCCGCTGTCACCGGCCGCCGAAACCCTATGGATTTGAACATCGCCGTGCCGCTGTACCTGACCGCCGAGGCGGCCGCGGCGGACGGATTCGACCGGCTGGCGGTCGGCCAAGGCGCAGACGAGCTGTTCGGTGGGTACAGCAAGGTGGTCGACCCCGGCACCGACGACCGAGTCGCGGCCGACACCGTCCGCGGCGCGCGAACCGAGACGGTTCGAACGCTGCCGACACAGCTCGAGCGCGACGTGCTCGCGTTGCGCGCGGCCGGCGTCGACCCCGTCGCACCCCTGTTAGACGACCGGGTCGTCGACGCCGCGCTCCGGCTCCCGGGCGAGCTTCTGGCGACGCCCGACGAACGGAAGATCGCGCTCCGGCGCGCGGCGGCTGACCGTGTCCCAGCATCGGTGTGGCGTGCCGACAAGAAGGCTGTCCAGTACGGAACGTACGTCTCCCGAGAGATCGATCGGCTGGCCCGACAAAACGGGTTCAAACGTCGGATGGAGAACCACGTCGGCCAGTACATCGAGTCGTTGCTCGCGGCGTAGCCGTCGTCCATCCACGGCGCATCGCCACACGCTCGACGCGGCCGCTCGGTGTCGCCTCTCCTCTGGACCTGTCGCTCTCGGTGTCATTGTCACGAAAACCGGCCCGTTGGGGCCGGTATTGACCAAGCTGCCGCGCTGGAGTACCAGTCCTGCGGCCGACGCCCTGCGATCAGGGCGTCTGTGCAGAGATAACGCGCCACGTTATAAAATACACCGAGTAGCGACAAATATAACCTCATTGATCCGCCGTTATCAGAACGAACGTTGGATGTACGATCGGTACCGGGACCGATCGTAAAGATATCCTTCCGCCGATCGGATGCAATTCGACGCCTCTCGATCCATCGGACGGACGAGGCAGCTGGCCCCGACGGCTCGATGCTCGATGGCGTAGAGTCGCTTCCGATGACCGGGGGACTCACGACGGTCGGCGGCGTTCTGCTCGACGACCCGGCTTCTGCGTGCGGTGTCCACGGGCCGATGGCGTCGTCCTCACCGAACGAGGTACGGATCGTTGCCGGCAACGAAGCGACCGAGGTCGCTCTCACGACGGAAGTCGGTTGAGCGGAGTTCTCGGAGCGCGGCGGTCAGCTGCTCGGCGTCGTCGCCCGTCCACTCCGCGGGCGTTTTGATCGGGACGACGAGCCATCCGGAGCCGAGCAACTCCTCGGCGTGGAGGGCGTCCATGTCCACCTCGGTCTTCCACGCCCGCGCCGTGTACGTCTCTAAGACGTGATCGGTCGCGTGCGCACCGACTGGCAGGAGCACGTGAGCCGCGATGGCACGCAGTTCCGCGTCGAAGAACCGTTCCATGTCGTCGTACGCCTCGGCGGTGGGGTCGCCGTCAGGGAGACACATGTGGTGATACGAGAAGAACGTCCGGTCCGGGGTAACTGGGTCGGCATCGGTGACCAGTCCGGCATCGGTGAGCGCCTCGAAGAAGGCCGCTGACCACGGCTCTCCGGTGAACGGGATCTGCTCTGCCGTCCCGCCGTGAACGCCCGGGTGATCCCCGATCACGTGAAAGTCGGCGTTCGCATCCCCGTACCCGGGAACGAACGACGGACAGTCCGGCTGCATGCCGAAGGGATTGCGTATCCGGTCGGTGACGTTCTGCACGGAACCCGATAGGGTGTCGACCCGTAATATCCCGTTCGGTCGTCGCCGAACACGCGCGAGCGGCTCCGCCGCACCGAGAGAGACCACACGTAAGCGCACGAGCCGCAACACGTTTGCATAACTTACGAGAATTATCTCCGTTCGACCCACCTGTGATACGGCTCGCACCACCGATTCGCGACAACGTTTCGCCATCCGGTAACGTTCCGAGAAATCGCAAGACTGCACCGGGACGAGCGCTCTCGGTCGCACACAAGGTTTATATGTACACTCCAACTGTGCCAGGTCGAAGACCAATGTTCGATCGTATCCGTACGGCGGCCCTCTTCGGGCTCCACCAGGCGACCGTTGCCGTCGGCATCTCGCTGCTGCCAGTGGCCGTCTTCGCCCGCGAACAGCTCGGCATCAACCTCCCGATCCACCGACTCGTCGAGACCACCGGCGAGGCGTACGAGCGCGCCGACGAGTAGCCGCAGACCGACCCTCTTTTCCCCTCTCACTCGGCGTCATGCTCGGTCGAGCGACAGCATCGGGGCGTGGTGGCGTGTGAGCGCTGCTTTCGTCTCCCCGGTCACTTCGCTGGCCGCTCCGGCTCGTTCCGTTCTCTCGCTCGC
>JARVCL010000009.1:0-3554 GCA_040405695.1 Halorubrum sp.
GTCCGCGATCTCGCGGACGTCGTCGCAGATGTCGTCGAGGTCCTCGGGGCTGGTGCCGGCGAGGCGGACGCGTGCCTGCTGCATCGATTATCGCTCGTTGACTTCGAGCACTTTCCCGGCCGCGATGGTCTGACCCATGTCGCGGATCGCGAAGCTGCCGAGTTCCGGAATCTCGCCGGACGGCTCGATGCTGAGCGGCTTCTGCGGGCGAACGGTGACGACCGCGGCGTCGCCGGACTTGATGAAGTCCGGGTCCTCCTCGGCGACCTCGCCGGACGATGGGTCGATCTTCTGGTCGATCGACTCGATCGTACAGGCGACCTGCGCCGTGTGGGCGTGGAAGACCGGAGTGTACCCGGCCGTGATCACGCTGGGGTGCTGCATGACGACGACTTGGGCCTTGAACGTCTCGGCGACGCTCGGCGGGTCGTCGGCGGGACCACAGACGTCACCACGGCGGATGTCGTCCTTGCCGATGCCGCGGACGTTGAATCCGACGTTGTCGCCGGGACCGGCCTCCGGCACCTCTTCGTGGTGCATCTCGACCGTCTTCACCTCACCGCCCACGTCGGACGGCTGGAAGGAGACGTTGTCGCCGGTCTTGAGCATCCCAGTCTCGACACGTCCGACGGGGACGGTGCCGATACCGGAGATGGTGTAGACGTCCTGGATCGGCAGCCGGAGCGGCGCGTCCGTCGGCGGCTCAGACTCCGGCAGGTCGTTGAGCGACTCCAGCAGGGTCGGGCCGTCGTACCAAGGTGTCTCATCGGACTCCTCGGCGATGTTGTCGCCCTCGAACGCAGAGATGGGCACGAACGTCGTGTCGTCGGTCGCGAAGCGAACCTGGTTGAGCAGGTTCTTGACCTCCTCGACGACCTCGTTGTACGTCGACTCCGCGTAGTCGACGACGTCCATCTTGTTGACCGCGATGATGAGCTCGTTGATGCCCAGCGTGCGGGCCAGGAACACGTGCTCTCGGGTCTGTGGCGCGACGCCGTCGTCGGCTGCGACGACGAGCACCGCGTTGTCGGCCTGCGAGGCACCCGTGATCATGTTCTTCACGAAGTCACGGTGGCCCGGACAGTCGACGATGGTGAAGTAGTAGTTGTCCGTGTCGAACTCTTGGTGGGCGATGTCGATGGTGACACCACGCTCACGCTCCTCTGCGAGGTTGTCCATCACGTAGGCGAACTCGAAGCCGCCTTTGCCCTTCTCTTCTGCTTCCTCACGATGCTGCTCGATTACGTGCTCGGGGACGCTCCCGGTCTCGAAGAGGAGTCGGCCCACGAGCGTACTCTTGCCGTGGTCGACGTGGCCGATAATGGCCAGATTCTGGTGCGGTTTGTCACTCATGGGTAATCACGCGCTAAGGCGCTGTGTGAGTGTGTTTTCGGTCGATCCCACTAAAACGGTTTCGATACGTCGTACAGGCGACGGAAGCGCCGTCTGGGGATTCACAGCAGCGAGGAGTGCGGACACTCCACACGGAAGAGGAGGTCGTGACGACGAGCCCGGCACACCGCGCCACGGAACAGCCGGGAGAGCGACACGTGACGGGAACGACGCCCGCTGGAGCGACGGGCGGGACCACGTGCACTACCGGTGGCGGGGAGTTCGTCTCGGTCTCTGTCTCCAGCTCACTCGAGTCGACCCACGTCTCCGAGCACCGCGCTGGCTGTCTCCGGGCCGCCAGCACCCCGCCCAGAGATGTTGAGCCGTCCGGCGTGAGTGGTCTCGATCTGGACGATGTTCTGCGTCCCGGAGACGGCCAGCGTTCCGTTCTCCGGAACGAGACGGGGGGCGACGCGGACCGTCTCGCCGGTGGCCTCGCCGATCAGACGAACGGTCCGACCGTCTTCTGCCGCGAGCCGAAGCGTCGACCCTGGCACGTTCTGGATCCCCTCCACGTCGGCGTCCGCGAGCGTAAACTCGCGAGCGTCGGCCGGGTCGTCGGCCGCGCCGAACGAGAGCACGTTCGCGAGGATGACGCACTTCAGCGCCGCGTCGGTCCCGTCCACGTCGAAGGAGGGGTCGGCCTCGGCGACGCCGAGGTCCTGTGCCTCCGCGAGCACGTGGTCGTAATCGAGCCCCTCGGCGGCCATGCGTGTGAGAATGAAGTTGGCCGTCCCGTTCAACACGCCTCTGACCGCGGTGACGTGGCCGGGCTCGATGTCTTCGACCGTCGACACCGCCGGGATGGCCCCGCCGACCGTCGCCTCGAACCGCACGTCGCCGTCGCTGTCCGTGGCCAGCGCCCGGAGGTCGCCGAACCGCTCGGCGACGGGACCCTTGTTCGCTAACACCGCGTGACGGTCCCGTTCGAGAGCCGTTCGGACGTGGGAGAAGCCTGGTTCGGCGTCACCGAGCGTCGTCGGCGTCGCCTCCACGAGGACGTCGTAATCAGCAGCAATCGCGTCAGCCGGGTCGGCGTCGCCGACGACCCCAGTCTCTGCTTTCCGGGTCACGACCGACTCCGAATCGAGCCCGACTTCTCCGTCGGACTCAGCACCGGCCCCACCGTCGGCGACGACCGCAGTCGAGGAGTCGGCAACGGCGACGATTTCGTGGCCGTACTCCGCGGCGAGTTCGACCACCGAGCGGCCGACCGCCCCCGCCCCGATCACGGCGAGTTTCACGCCTCCACCCCCGTGAGCGGCTCGACCACGCGAAGCCCCTTCTCCTCGGCCAGTTCTCGGACGGCCGCGAGTGCCGTCTCCGTCTCGCCCGCTCGTGCCTCCAGCCGAAGCCGCGCGCTCGACGCCTCTTCGGTCCCCTCCGGAGCCGC
Source organism: Halorubrum sp. (assembly GCA_040405695.1). Classification (GTDB taxonomy): domain Archaea; phylum Halobacteriota; class Halobacteria; order Halobacteriales; family Haloferacaceae; genus Halorubrum. The sequence continues at coordinate 2,786 of JARVCL010000009.1, forward strand.
GAGCGACACGTCGGCGACGGACGCCGACTCACACGCCTCGATCTGGGAGAGCGTGTCAGAGAGATCCGTGTCGATGAGGTGACCGAACAACAGCAACGTCACCTCTTCGGCGTACCGCTCCGTACCAGCCTGCATCACGTTCACGCCCCCTGCTCTGAGCGCGTTCACGATCGCCTCGAACCGGTCCTGTGTGGCCTCGAAGTCGACTTCGACGGGAATCCGTCCACGGGGCGTTTTGTTCCCTCGTTCGTGGTAGATCGACAGCAGGTTCCCCCCGTTGTCGGCGATCGGATGGAGGGCCGCGAGCAGCTGCCCCGGCTCGTCGACGAGTTCGAGCCGGACCGTGTGCGTCGACGGCGTCGGAGACGCGTGGCCGCCGTCGGGCGAGGCGTCGTCTCCGGTTTCGGAGTCGGAGCCGTCCCCGCGAGGCGAGTCGTTCGACACGCCGTCCGCGTGGTCGCTCACACAATCACCTCCGCTGCGGAGCCCTGCTGCGCGTCCGAGGATGTCCGACACGGCTCGGTCGTCGACATCACCCGACACGCCCCTGTAATCGGCGCGGAGCGACCGCTTGCTGGCTCCGTCACGATGCGCCGACCGGGAGTCGTGCCCGTCTGCATACTCTGGAGGAGTCGGGGCAGTCGGTATAAGCCTTCGGCGATGGCAGGCGTTGCCTCTCCCGCGGTCGTGTCAGCGTATGTCGTGGGACACAGAGCGGCATCGGCAGGAACTAAGAGACGAACAGAAGCGAACGCGAGAGGAGAGGAGA
>JARVCL010000010.1:0-3543 GCA_040405695.1 Halorubrum sp.
CGGTTGTGGATCGCGTCGCCGGATCCCTTATCGAACAGGTGGATCGCGGTGCTCGGAAGGCCGACGCGAACGCGGCTCCCTCCGGACACCTGCCTGAGTCCGTCGACCGTCGCGACCATCTCGGGACCGGCGTCGAGCGCGAGGTGAACGACGTTCTCGTCGCCCATCGGCTCGACGACCGCCACGTCCGCGTCGAACACGCGCGAGTCGGCAACGGCAGTGTCACCGTCGCCGATCGCCCCGTCGGTTCCGGTTTCGTCCTCCTCGACGACGACGTCTTCGGGGCGGATCCCGAACGTGACGTCGGTTCCGTCCGCGACCGAATCGGCTGCTGTCGCGGCCTCGCCGTCGAGCGGATACCTGAACTCGTCGTCGACGAGCGTCGCATCCTCGGTCCAACAGTCTAAGAAATTCATCGACGGCTCCCCGATGAAGCCGGCGACGAACCGGTTCGCGGGGCGATGGTACGCCTCCAGCGGCGTCGCCACCTGCTGTAGTTCCCCGGCGTCGAGGATCGCGATCCGGTCGCCCATCGTCATCGCCTCCGTCTGGTCGTGCGTGACGTACACGGTCGTAGTGTCCAGATCCGCCTGGAGCTGCTGGAGCTCCGTCCGCATCTGGGATCGGAGCTTCGCATCGAGGTTACTGAGCGGCTCGTCCATCAGGAACGCTTTCGGCTCCCGAACGATCGCACGACCGAGCGCGACCCGCTGTTGCTGGCCACCGGAGAGCGCACCGGGTTTCCGGTCGAGGAGCTCGGTGATATCGAGCATCGCCGCGGTCGACTCGACGCGGTCGTCCATCTCCTCGTCGGACATCTCCGTCGACTCCTCCAGGCCGAATCGCATATTCTCGCGGACGGTCATGTGCGGATACAGCGCGTAGCTCTGGAACACCATCGCGATGTCCCGCTCGGCCGGTCCGCGCTCGTTGATCCGCTCACCGGCGAGGCGGATCTCCCCGTCCGTGATCGTTTCGAGCCCCGCGACCATGCGGAGCGTCGTCGACTTTCCACAGCCCGACGGGCCGACCAGGACGAGAAACTCCCCGTCCGCGATATCGACGCTCACGTCGTCGACGGCCAGGACGGAGCCGTCGCCCTCGCCGAACCGTTTCGTCACCGAATCGAGTTCGAGTCGTGCCATTAGGTTTCACCTGCGACGCCTTTCGCGAACTGCTCACCGAAGAGGACGTACACGACGAGCGTCGGCAACGCCGCGATGAACGCCCCCGCCATCTGAAGGTTGTACTCCTGGACGAACGACCCCTGAAGCTGGTTCAACGCCACCGTCACCACCTGGTTCGACGGATCGCTCACCAACACGATCGCGAACAGGAGGTCGTTCCACACCTGCGTGAACTGGTAGATGAGCGTCACCGCGAAGATCGGCACCGACAGCGGCAACACGATCCGGCGGTAGATCGTCATGGCGGACGCCCCGTCGAGCCGGGCCGCCTCCAGCATCTCCTCGTCGAGCGTCGCGTAGTACGCCCGGAACAGCACGGTGCAGATCGGGATGCCGTATGCGGTGTGGGTGATGCTCAGATTGATCAGTCCCTGGTAGTCGTCGACGATCGCCAGCGGTATTCGTCCGCCGACATCGACGAACGACCAGAACTGCGTGAGCGGCACCAGCACGGCCTGATACGGGATGAACACGCCGGCGATGAAAAGCGTCAACACCCCTATCTGACCGCGCCAGTTCAGGTTCGTCAGTCCGTAGGCCGCGATCGAGCCGAGGAACGCCGACAGCACCGTCGCCGGAATCGCCATCAGCGCGCTGTTGACGAGTCCGGTCGAGAGTCGTTCGAACGCCACCTGCCACGCCGCGAGAGTGAACTCCCCCGGCGGCGGCGGCGCGAACGGCGTCGTCGCACGGAAGCCGTCCGTCGTTTTGAACGCCGTCATCAGCCCCGACTCCAGCGGCGCGAGATAGAACGCGACCATCGCAAGGAGCACCGCGTACAGCGCGATACGCGACCGATCGAGGCGGTCGCGGAGCGGCGTCGAGCTCCCGCTCACAGCTCACCCCGCTTGTACTGTACGTAGAGGTACGGCCCGATCACCGACAGCGCCATCACGAAAAGCACCATCGCGACCGCGGAGCCGTACGCCCACTGGAGGCGGTCGAACGCGACACGATACATCATCACGGCGAGGATGTCCGCGGAGCTGCCGGGGTTGACCCCGAACAACACGAACAGGAAGTCGAACGCTTTCAGCGCGAACACCATCAACACCACGGCGGCAGACATCGTCGATGCGCGAAGCTGCGGGATGATGACGCGCCAGTAGAGCCGGATCGAGGAGGCGCCGTCGATCCGAGCGGCCTCGTACTGCGCGGTCGGGATCGCTCGCAGCCCGGCGAGGTAGACGACCATACAGTAGCCGGAGAACTGCCACATCAACGCGAAGATGATCGCGGCGAGCTTGAACCGCGGATCCGCGAGCCACGCCTGCGTGAGGGCGTCGAGTCCGACACCCCGAAGCGCCTCGTTGATGAGCCCGATCCGCGGGTTGTACATCCACGACCAGAAGATCGCCGTGACGACGAACGAGAGGCTCATCGGGAGCAGGTAGATCGTCCGGAACGTGTTCTCGAACCGGATCTCGCGGTCGACGAGGATCGCGAGCGCGAGGCCGACGCCGAGCGACAGCACGGTGAACACGACGAGCAGAACGATCGTGTTCCGGAACGCGGCGATGAACGACCCGTCCGTTAGCAGCGTGGTGTACGCTTCGGTCGTCAGCGAGGTGTACTCGGGCCGTCCGAGTCCCTCCCACCCGGTCAGCGAGATGAGGAAGTTCCACGAGATCGCTCCGTACACGAACAGCAACACGAGGAACCCCGGAGGCCCCCAGAACGGAAGCGACTCGAGGAACTCGCTGCGCTTGAGCCGCGTCGCGAGCGAGGCGCTGTCGCGTCCCGTGGCCGCCGTTCCACCGTCGGTCCGTATCGTCGCGTCACCGTCGGCGTGTTCCGTGTCGTCCCGATCGCGTTTGACCGCCCGAAGTATCGGCTCGAACATCGAGCCTCAGAACGCGTCCCGGATCGCCTCGTAGGCCGCGTCGACGTCGAGGTTCTCGTTGAAGTTGGCGAACGCCTCCTCCAGCTCCGAGTGGATCGCCGGAGCGACCGCGGTACCGTGGGCGATCGTCGGCGGCTGAGCGGTGGAGTCCTCGAACTCCTCGAACTGCCGAGTGAGGAAGTCGCCGAACCCGTCCATCGGGACGTCCGTCCGGGGCGGGATAGAACCCTTGATCGGGTTGAACCGCTCCTGAGCGTCGACGGTGCCCGCGTAGTTCAGGAACTGCTCGGTCGCCTGCGGCGACGGGTTGTTCGTCGGGAAGACGAACGAGTCGATAACGGAGTGGTACACGCCCGACGTACCCGGGAACGGAACCATGTCCCAGTCCTCGGCAAACTCGAACCCCTCGGCGGCCTCGTACTGTCCGGCCGCCCAGTCGCCCTGATGGAGGAACGCGGCGTTCCCCTCGATCAGCTCGTCGTTCCCCTGGTCCCACGCGATCGACCCCGCGTC
>JARVCL010000011.1:0-3490 GCA_040405695.1 Halorubrum sp.
AGACGGACTCGCCGGGGCCGGTCGTCGGTCCCAAGCCACTGGATGGCCTCGGTGACAGCGTACGGTGTCCCAGCAAACGTGTGCAGCAACGTCACCGCTTCGCGGGTCGTTTTCAGGTTCTTGCTCCTGAGCATCCGAGTCGTGGCCTCCGCGTACTCCGACCGGTCAGGCGTCGTGACGGCAACCGACACGGAGAACTCCGGTGCATCGTCGTGGAGCGGTTGCGGGTTCGACAGTGCTCCTTCGACGTGGTGCCCGAGTCGGTGTGCTCGTGGCCCGCGAAGGACCAACCCGCCGATATACCGGCCGGTTGGGTCCGCCATGTCTACTTCCGGCTCGAGTGCCTGCCGCCGCTTGTCTTCCCGGTCCTCGTACAGCTGTCGGTAGGCGGCGAACGCACCGTATTTCCCCTTCCTCAACGAGGGGCGGAACGACAGATCGGAGCGTCGACTCTAACACGCCGGCGTTGAACGAGGCGTGCCGCCGATGAAACACGATCCGGTCGAACGTTCCGACTTCGGCCTCGTCGGCGGGGATGGGAAGCCCCATCGACGCGAGCAGCGCCACCGCACAGACGGTTTCGAGCAGCGTCGTCTTCCCCCCCGAGTTGGCCCCCGTGAGGACGCTCACGCGATCGCCGGTGGGAGGACGCTCCGTGTCCGTCCGTCCGCCCTCGTCGAGCCCGTGTTCGCCGACCGCGTACGACACCGGCTGCACCGTTCCCTGAACGAACGGGCTCCGCGCGTTACGGACCGCGATCCCGTCGTCGATGAGCCGCGGCCGAACCGCGTCGTGCGCTGCCGCGAACCGGCCGAGCGAGAGGTCGACCGCGACATCCGACACTGCCGACACCGCACGAGCGACATCGCCGTCGCCGTCGTCGACCCGGTCGCGGAGGTCCGCGGTGACGGTTGCTTCCCGCTCCGCGACGGCCGCCTCCAGTTCGTCGACGAGTCCACGGAGGGTCCCAGAGACGAAGTCTGCGGCGTCGAGCGCGTCATCGGGAGCGGCCGCCCGAACCGTGGCCGGGTCGACGCCGGTTTCTGTCGCGATGTGGTCGATCGTGGCGGCCTCCAGCGCCTCGAAGTCACGAAGCGATCCGTCACGGACCTGTTCGAGCACGTCGAACGCGGAGTCAGCGAGGTCGCGGACGGCGCGCAGCCGTTCGCGTCGTCGATCGAGTTCCTCGTCAGCACCGGGGGCAACGTCGAACTCGTCCTCGAGTGAGCCACGAATGTCAGCGAGCGCTGCCGCAGCTTCCCGCAAGGCGTCGTCGTCGAGGGCGTCCAGCGCGTCGAACGTGTCCCCGGTGAGCCCTACATCGCGGAGTGCAAGCGCGGTCTCGACCGACGCGCGGTCGGTGCCGCCAGCGTCGTCGTACTCGGCGAACGCCTCCACGACGCGGTCACGGTCGTCGTCGCTCAGGCGCTCCCACGCGTCTCTGGCAGCGACGACCCGGTCGAGTCGCGCCTCGGCTTCCGTGCGGTCGGGACACGGTGTGAGCACGCGGATCCGGTCGGCGGCGTGGTCGGTGAGCGCGTATCCGGCCGCGAGCCCGAGCAGGTCGTCGTACACCGCGCGGGTGTCACTCGTCGCGAGGACATCCATCGCGGCCTCGCCGGTCGCCCGGCGGAGGATGCGGGTGGCGCGGCCGCGATGCAGTCCTGCGTCGACGAGTGCGCGCACATCGGCTGACTCGATGGCCTCGACCGCGCGTTCGGTTCCGAGTTCGGCCGTCAACAGCTCGCTCGTCTTCGGGCCGATCCCCCAGTAGTCCTCCAGTCGCATACGTCGGTGTGTCGGCGGGGCGTCTTGGCGTTTTCGTCACGGCCGGATGCCGAAAGAAGAGAAGAGCGGAAAGACCGAACGGCGACAGGGGAGCCACGATGTCCGAGCGGTTTGGCGTCTCTACGCGTACGCGAGGCGAGTGCCTCGGGGCTCGTCCCCGAGGTAGTTCACGCCGGGGTCTTCTCGTCTCAGTCTGCTGTGGCCGCCGTGGGTGTGTCGGCACGTGACTCCCGCAGGTATCCTTGGACGTACGCCCCGACGAACATCCCGACGACTCCGTAGAGGATCACGACGTTACCGATTCCGAGGCTGGCGTACGCCGCTCCCGGACAGATGCCGGAGAGACCCCAGCCGACGCCGAAGACCCCGCCGCCGACGATCACGTCTCTGTCCATCGACTTCACCCGTCGGGTGAACCGCTTCCCGGTGAGCGGCGCGCTCTTACCCGACAGCGTGAGCCCCCAGAACGTCACCCCGACGACGACGCTCGCCCCACCCATCACGAACGCCAGCCCGAAATCGCGGAACTGGAGGAACTCCAAGACGATCTCAGGACGAGCCATCTGACTGACCGCGAGACCGACGCCGAACACCGCGCCACCGAGAAAGACGAGCGGCATGAAAAGCGGATGGCTCTCGTGGTCGGCGACGACGCCCGCGCCGCTCATGGCGTCACCCCCGCGGCCATCACCAGCTGTGCGACCCCGATGGCGACGAGCATGAAGATCCCCACGTTGAGGATCGATGCCCGAGAGCCGGAGCCGACACCACAGACCCCGTGGCCGGACGTACACCCCTTCCCTAACCGAGTCCCGATCCCGATCAGGATTCCACCGAGAAACAGCCGCCACGGCTGTACCTCGGTCGTCCAGCCGAAGTCGCCGAGTGCGAGCGAGTAGCCAGCCGCGCCCGCGACGATGCCGAGCGTGAACACGACCCGCCAGTCGCGGGAGGCGACGAACTTCGGCTGCTGGAAGCGCCGAAGTTTCGACCCATACGACAGCGTCGACTCCAAGAAGGTGCTTGCTCCAGCGTGGATACCGGTCCCAACGTAGATGATCACGGTGCCGAGGCCGATGAGTACCCCGCCGATCAGGTACTGTGCGACCCCTCGCGGAAAGAGGGGTTCGACCAGCAAGACGGCTTCGTTCATACCGCTCGTGGGCGGTCCGTCGGCCTAAACCCCGCGCTCCCGGGCCCTTCTTGCCGGTCTCTCACACCCGTCCCGTCAACTTTTGACAGTCGTCTCGACTGTCACCTCTGACCGAGTCTGGCGTGGTTTGATAGCTGTTATAAATACTCTCCCGACGACGTGCACCACGATACTGTCGGCGTCGAAGACCACGTCGAGCGCGTGGTAAAGCGCTCGCTCAGACGTGGCGAACAGTCGGTGCCGACAAGGGGACGCTTCCGAGCTGAACACTGAAGTCGAACATTACGCAGACGACGACCGCAGCGACGATCTGGACGACCGTACCCACTGGTGTGCTCACGAAGCCGAGCTGACACTTCGACGCTCCACGGTCGAAAGTGTTCTTTAGAATAAATTTATCATCCTGGTCACCGATGGGTCCGATATGACTGAGGATTCCTTCGATATCTCCGTGCCCGCCGACGTCGAATCCGGACAGACGCTGCTGATCGGGATGTCCCACGTCGGAATGGCGGGACTGACAGCGGCCGACTACCTCGTTCGACACCG
>JARVCL010000012.1:0-18231 GCA_040405695.1 Halorubrum sp.
TGTCGGCGTGGGGGCCCTCCATCTCCTGAAACCCCATGCCGACGAGGACGTCTTTGACCCGGTCGGCCGTCCGCCGGAGCACGTGTGTTCGGCCGCCGCGGACCGCTGGTGCGTCCGCCGTCACGTCGTACTCGCTGAACTCGACGTCGCGCCACTCGCCGCTGGCGAGCAGTTCGGGGGTCAGCTGCCCGACCGTCTCTGCAGCCTCTACACCCTCCATCAGGGCGGTGACTCCTACGTCGGTCAGGGTGACCGAACGGGTCGTCCGCTCGGCACGTTCGACCAGCCCACGGGAGGCGAGGCGATCGAGCACGTCGTCGGGGACGTCGCCACCGACGACCGCTCCGTCGGCGTCGTCGAGCGCGGCGAGAGCTGTCGCCTCCGCGTCGTCGCTCGGAGCGACCGACGGGTCGACCCGCAGTTGTCCCGAGTCGAGCGAGCCGAGCCCCTTCCGTGGGAGGTTCGCCAGCGCGATATCGACCTCGGGGCCCTCGAGACCGGCGCGGTCGATAACTTCACCCATCGGGACGGGGTCGTCGGTCGCCCCCGCCTCGACCGCCGCGCGGTAGAGTCGGATCTCTGGAAGCCCGTCGCGGAGGTACGTCCGCCCCTCCTCGGTGAGATCGGCGACCTCCGCGGTGGTCGCCGTCACCTCGAGTAACCCCTCGTCTCGGAGGTCGAACGCCGCGCCGGTGACCGTCTCGGGTTTCAGATCGGTCTCGGCCGCGATGTCGTCTATCGTCCGTTCGTCCGTCGCGCTCGCGGCTTCGAGAACCGCGAGTTGTCGTTCCGGGAGTCGCATTCGGTTGTGTGGATACGTGAGTGGCTACGTGGTAACGGTTCCGGCACGTCGCCGGCGTGGTGCGTCGTGATCGCGTCGACGCCGTGCTTCTGGAGCCGGCGCGACCACGAATCGAATCGCCCGGTTTCACCGTCCCGCCGCAGGACGGATCCGCCGCGCGCGACTCACGCAAAGACGATCCCGAACGGATCGCCGTCGATCACACGGACGGGTCCACCAGCCACGTGTTCGGGTGACATAGGCGTACGTGGCAGGTCCCAAATGGTATGTGTTGCGCTCGGACCCGCCGTGTGCGGGTGGTTCGCCACAGCGGCATTCCGGAGAGCGCCCTCGCCACAGCCACCACCTCCCTCAGCAGGTCGCTCCTGTGCCGTCGGCGCGCCAGCAGCACGCCACCACGGCGGTCGCCGGCATCGCCCGCCGTCGACGACACGACCGCTCGCCGGTCTCACTCCCGGTTGGCCCGCTCTCGCAGCGCAGCGATGCGGTCGCCCAACGGAGGCTGTACCTCGAACCACGTCGACCAGTCACTGGTCTCCGGCTCCACGCCGCGAAGCGCGGCGACGTGTTCGAATGCGTCGGCGACGCGACCGGCGCCGACCGCGTCCGCCGCGCGGTCGTCCGCGACGTACTGCACACGACGGCCGACCCAGAAGGAGGCGACGCCAACCGCGATAACGGCGGCGAACCCCGATCCGAACGGGACGACCGTCGTCACGATCGCTGCGAGGAGGCCAACGACCGCCGCGACAGCCGCGGCCCGAAACTCGCCGTAGTACGTGTCGACACGACCTCCCTCTGCGGCGAGGAGACCGACCGCGACATCTTCGTCCAGCTCGTCGAGCACGTAATCCGTGACGAAGAGGACCCGCCGGCGTGGCGGACCGCGGACCGCGACATCGACAGAATCCTCGCCGCTCGTCTCGACGATCGCGGTCCGCTCCACACGCAGTCCGGCCGCGTCACGGAGCGCGTCGAGCGCCGCCCGTTCCGGGTCGGTCGGCTCTCTGAGGTCGCGGAACCGGTCGTTGACGATCAGTGGGCCGACCTCGACCGCGAGGAACGCGACGATTCCGACCACGACGAGGAACACGACCGTGAGCATCGAACGACGATCCGTCCTGCCCGGGGTAAAACCACGCGGTCTCCGTCGAGTGGGAACCGTACCGGAAGACGGGAGCGGCGGGATGCGGATCGGTTCGAAGCGAGAGAGAACAGAGGCGATCGAACTCCGGTCACTGCGGTACCCGAGCAGAGAGCGATCGGATCGCCGTCGCCGCGTCGCTGTCGGGTGCGGCGTCGACGACCGGTCGCTCCGCGACGACCGACCGGCCGACACGGGGATCCGCTGGAACGACGGCCGCCGGCGCGCCAAGCGCGTCGGCGATCGCCGCCGTCGGTGGGTCGTCGGTCACGCGGTTGATCGCGCACCCGACGAGGCCAGCGTCGAGTTCCCGAGCCAGCGCTCGACACTTGATCGCGTCTGCCAGCGCGAACGCCCGCGGAGAAACCACGATCAAACAGGCGTCCGCGACCGCGAGCGGCACCCCGGCGTCGGCCCGCCGGCCCGCCGGACAGTCGATCACGACGGTACCGTGTTCGTGCTCCAGCGCGTCGACTGCGTCCGGTAGTCGCGTGAGGTCGGCTGCACGCGCGCCGGCGAGCGTCCGTCCACAGGGAATCACGTCGACCGGGCCGTGTCTGATCGTCTCCGTGACGGCCGCGCGGCCAGCGAGGACGTCGTGCAGATCCGGACCGCGTCCCCCGGGAAGATCCGCCATCCCGAGGTCGGCGTCGAGGGTGACCGCGTCGAGCGCGGCGGCGAGGTTGTACGCGAGCGTGGTCTTACCGACCCCTCCTTTGCCCCCGGTGACGGCGAGGATCACGAGAGCCGCTCCAGCGCCGCTGTCGGGACATCCACCGACTCGGCGCGCGTCGCCACCGCGTCTACGCGTTCACGCACTCGGTGGAGCGTCGCCGCGTCCTCGGCAACCCGTCTGTCGAGTTCACCGACAGCGTCCAGCCCGCCGAGCCCGGCGACGAAGTCGGTCGCCGCATCGAGGTCGGCCTCCTCGAGTCGCTCGGCGCGAGCGACCCGCTGGTCCACCGCGTCGATCCACGCTTCGATCCGTTCGAGACTGATCTCGGGACGGCCACGGGCGTCATCACCTCGAGAGTCGGCGTCGTTACCTCGAGAGTCGATCGATTCGGCGACAGACGCGTCCCCGGCCAACTCGACGGCGAGAGCGACGGGAGGATCGCTCGAGGAATCGCTACCGTCTGCCTCAGCGACGGCGAGGGTGTCGTCTGCGCCCCGGCTTTCGACTGTTGCCGGTCGGTCTGGTCCCGCCGCCACGGCCGCTCGGGGCGGCCGATGCGCGCCCAGGCGCTGCACGGCGTCACTGGCTGTCGGGGTCGACGCCGCGCGGTCACGTCCCGCGTCGTCAACAACCGCCCCCGTCTCGACGAGCGTGACGGGTGGGTTCACGGGTGGCGCCGGCGACGCGAATCCCAGCCCGCGCCGTTCATGGGGACCGAGACGGACGGTGACACCATCGCGGTCCCAGCCCGCCTCGGCGACTCCCGACCGGCGCGGCGGGAGGACGGGGCCGTCGAGACAGCTGTCGACCCGCACGCGTCGGGGAACGGCCGTGTCGTTTCGGACGCGACAGGCGACGAATCGGATGCCGTCGACATCTTCGACGGTCCACGAGAGCTGTACGGTCATACGACGGCTGGCGCGGCATCGTATCTAAGGCTCGGGGGAGGTCACCGGAACGCCGAGCGTCTGCTCAGCCGGTGGGCCACCCCACGTCTCGAACGCCCGTGCGGCGTCCCGGCTGAGGACGACCGGCCCCTCGATCGACGCGATCCGAACCGCCGCGAACGATGCTGCGAGCGGCGATCCCGTGTAGTCCGTCACGTCGTCGCCAGGAATCGCTCGCCTCCCGTCCGGGACGAACGAGAGAGCCTCGCGAAACGGCGGGTACACCGCGGTCGCGAGTCTCTGCCGCGCCTCGCGCTGGCGATTCTGGAGTCGATCGCGGAGCCGAAGTCGCCGTTCACGCTCGTCGCGTGCCGCCCTCGCCCGTTCACGTGCCCGTTCGAGGGCCTGTTCAGCCGCGATTCGCTTCGTCTGTGCGGCCGACAGAGTGGCAGCAGCCTCGCGGAGTTTCGCCAGCGACTCCGTCGTCTCCGCGCCGACCGCTCGCCGGGCTCGGGCGTCGCCGCGGAGCGCCGCAACCTGCTCTTTCAGCCGCTCCTCCTCGCCAGCCGCGTCGGCGAGGCGACGTCGCAGGGGTTCGAGATTCTCGTCGGGGAACTCGAGAGACGCGATGGCCGCCCGAGTGGAGCGGATGTCGGACGACCACGGGCAGGCCCGTCCGCGCGACCGAGCGGCGGCAGCTAACGTAGTTCGGAGCGACGTCCCCGTCGGGACCGTGTCTAACACCGCCGCCGGAGGGCGGTCGAGCGGATCGGCCGCCGCGTCGGGGAGTCGCCGTCTCGACGGGTGGGCCGAGCCACTGGAGCGCGTCTCCGGCAACGGGAGGGGGTCACCTGACGATGGGCCACCGCCGTCCGGTCTGCGCGCGTCGCGACCGCTCATAGCCGCTGACTCTTCAGCAACTCGGGAGACGGGTGGTCGGTTCCAGCCGCGAACGACGCGTACGGCGTCGCCTTCGCGTCACGGTTCGCATAGGCCGTTGCAGCCGCCCGAACCGCCTCGTCGACTGCCGTGAACTCGTTGAACGGCACCGTTCGTTCGATCTGAACATCGTCTCCGTGAGTCTCTCTGAGCCGGAGCGCTAAGAACGCGCCGTAGGCGGTCGGCTCAAACAGTGCCGCGCGACCGAACCGCCGAGCCACCTGCCCGTCGTGGCGCCGGCACACGTTGCGGAGTCCGGTCCGGGCAGCCACCGAATACGTCACGACCAACAACACGACCGTCGGTGCTCGGTTCTGGGATATATTCCTTCCGAACCGACACGTAACGCGGATCCGAAACGACCGCTCTCGAACGTTTCAGACCCGTTCAATCTCGAAGTCGGGAAGCGAGTCGCGACCGTCGTCGGTGGGATCGATCCCAGCAGCAGCGAGGATTCGTTCCCGTGCTGCCGGCTCGGAGGGGGCGACGACGACGCGCCCGTCGACCGGTGGGTCACCAGTCGCACGAAACACGGCGTCCGCTCCGTCGAGTTCCGAGGCGTACGTTCGCAGCGTCGCCGCGACGCGACGCTCCGCCTCCGTGAGGTCGACATCGCCGTCCTCGAACGCGCGAAGTGCGTCCTCGATGTTCCGGAGCGCTGATATGCGGTCCATCTACGTCGTTCGTAGGTGGCCCTGCTTCGGTTCGTACACTTCGCCTTTCGTGCGGAGTTTCTCGATCTCCTGTTCGGCCTTCCCAGTGTCCATCCCGATCTCGCCGGCACGATCGAGCACTTCCTCGACCGGTGCTCCGTCCTCGTACTCGTCTTCGATGTCGGCGATGAGCCCCTTGATGTTCTTGATGCGGTCGCGCTGGCTCTTCGAGGTTCCGGTCTCTACGACATCGGCGTCGAACTGTCCCGTCTCCGGATCGACCCCGATATCCTTGAGACACGACTCAACGATGTCTGTCGCACGGTCCGCGTCCTCGCGCTCGACCGTGTCTGAGAGCCGCACTCGCGCGCTCGCTTCTGCGAGCCGCACCATCGCCTCCAGCTTGCGGGCGGTGACCGGAACGGGCGCGTCCTCGTCGGCCCCTCGTGAGCGGAGATCGACGTAGAACTCCTCTATCAGCTCCTTCGCCTCCTCGGTCATCGTCGGATAACACGAGCGTTTCGCGTGTGCGATGTACTTTCGGAGGAGCTCGGCGTCGATCTCCGGGGCGACTTCTTTCGTCACCTCCGCGACCTGATCGGAGGTGAACTCCGAGGTCGGCAGCTCCTCGCGCTGGGTGTTGAGTTCGCCTGCGTAGTTCGTCTTGATGATGTGTTTCGCCAGCCGCGAGTCGTGTTCGGGGTCCGGACTGTCCGTCACCGTGAAGATGAGATCGAACCGCGAGATGAGCGCGGGCTCCAAGTCGATCTGCTCGCCGATCGGCTCGTACTGGTCGAACCGACCGTACTTGGGGTTCGCCGCACCCAGAAGCGAACATCGGGCTTTCAGCGTCGCGTTGATTCCGGCTTTCGAGACGGAGATCTTCTGCTGCTCGAGCCCCTCGTGCATCGCCGAACGGTCCGACGCGTCCATCTTATCGAGTTCGTCGACTGCCGCGATCCCCTTGTCCGCGAGCACGAGCGCCCCGGCTTCGAGCGACCACTGCTGGCCGTCGCCGAAGTCGTCGCGAACCGCCGCTGCCGTCAATCCCGCCGCAGACGATCCCTTCCCAGAGGTGTACACTGATCGTGGAGCAATATTCTCTACGTAACTGATCATCTGGCTCTTTCCAGTACCTGGATCACCGATAAGAAGCATGTGCAGGTCGCCACGAATCCGCGATCCGTCGGGAAGGTGTTTGGTCACGCCGGAGAAGAGCTGGAGGATCATCGCGAGCTTCTCCTCCTCGTACCCGTAGATGGCGGGAGCGATCGATCCCACCATCGCCTCGTAGATGTCGTCGCGGTTAGAGAGTTCGACGATCCGTCGGCGGTCCTCGTCGGTGATATCCATGTCCTCGAACTCCTCGTCTTCGATACCGATGGAGACGCCGTCCATATACAGGTCGAAGATAGCCGACTTTTCGTTCCCCTGTTCGACCTGTTCGATGTGGAGGACACCGACACAGGTGACGTGATCACCGGGGCTCACTTTCCCGGTGATGTCGTCGACGATGTCGACGTCGAGCGACTGCGGGGTCTCGCCGCCACGGAGCCCTTCGGGCGACTCCTGGATCCGAAGCTTCTGTGAGTCGATGAACTCGGACTGGTCGAAGTTGACGCGGAAGGGACCCTGGCGTTCACACCCCTGACACTCGTGTGGCTCCTGAAAGCCGCCGTCGCTCTGTGGGATGTAGGTCATCGTGCCGCACCGCTGGCACTCGAAGGCGGCTTCGGTCACCTTCGGGCGGACATCGGTCGCTTTCCGGACGATTCCTTGGACCGAGACGAGTTTGCCGATGTGGTCGTCGTGGACACGGATGCCGCGGATGTCGAGGCTCTCGGGGAGGTTCTCGATGCGGACGTGTGCCCGACCGAGACTGACATCGGCGGGAAGGTCGTACAGCCGAAGCGCCTCCTCTGCGTACTCGCGTAGCTGATCGGGCTTGGTGCGGAAGTCCTCGGCGAGGTCGCGGTCGAACTGGTACAGGTCGTCGTAGTCGACGTACAGCGAGCGCTGTTCGTTGGGGTACTGCTGTGCGAGGGTTCCGATTTCCTCGCGATAGTAGTTGCGGTAGAACTGAATGAACCGCTCCGTGAGGTCCTGATTCCCGGCCTGAGCCATTACGCGCAGTCTTCGTCGTCATCACGTATGAACCTCATGTTCGGCGTGACAGGAGTCGGCGTGCCCGCTCGTGATCCGTGAGCGAGCGGAGAGATCACGACTGCGTTCCCATCCGATCTGCGCGTATCGAGCGCGTCCACCGGGTTCGAACTCACGCCTTCGTGACGAACGTCGCGTCCGCCGACGTTCGCCCCTGGTTGAACGAGAGCACTTTCGCGCGAATGACGTCTCCTTCAGTTACGTCACTCGGGATGTCCTCGGTGAAGATCACGAACCCCTCGACCTTCCCGACGGCCACCTCTTTCCCAGAGTGGTGGTCTGTGAGTTCTGTGACCCCAATTTCGTACGTCTCACCGAGTTCGACCGGTGGGACACGCTCCTGTGCGGCGTCGTGAGCGCGCTTCGACTCGCGTGCGTCCGTGGACGAGCCGCGGAGTCGGCGAACGACGGCGAACGAGACGAGGAGAACGACAACCGCGGCGGTCCCGTAGACGATCGGCGACGAAGGTATCATACCGGGTCCTCCGTGCCCTGACACGTAAACGGTCGGGTCGGGTCCGGGCGCATGAGAAACGCCTTTGCCCTCGAAGCCCCCGGTTCCTATCGATGCGAATCAGCCTCGATCGCCGACGGGCCGTCCACGGACGTGATGTGGAATGAAAGTCGCGGACGCGGTGCCGGAGTTTGCCGACGCCTTCGGGTTCGAGGAGTTCAACCGGATGCAGCGTGAGGCGCTCCCCGGCATCTTCGAGTCGGATCACAACGTCGTCGCGTCCGCGCCGACCGCCTCGGGGAAGACTGCGCTGGCCGAACTCGCGATCTGTAAGACCCTCTCGGCGGGCGGCACAGCCCTCTTCGTCGCGCCGCTACGTGCGCTCACGAACGAGAAAGAGCGCGAGTGGGAACGCTTCGAGGAGCTCGGCTACTCCGTGTACGTCGTCTCCGGCGAGCGCGACCTCAATCCCCGACGAGCCGAGCGTGCAGATGTGCTCGTGACGACCCCAGAGAAGGCCGACAGCGCCACACGCAAACACGACTCTGCGCGCTACTCGTTCATCGCCGACATCGACTGTGTCGTTATCGACGAGGTTCACCTCCTCGACTCAGAGAAGCGTGGCAGCGTCCTCGAGGTGACCGTGTCACGGCTGCGTCGACTGCAGGATCCCCGGGTGGTCGCGCTGTCGGCGACGATGCCGAACATCGACGACGTCGCAGAGTGGCTCGACGCGCCGCCCGAGACGACCTTCGAGTTCGGCGACGAGTACCGACCGGTCGAGTTGGAGACCGGCGTGAAGACGTACAGTCACGGGTCGAACGCATTCGCGGACAAGTACAGACGACTCTACCGGGCGCTCGACCTCGCGGAGCCGCACGTCCGTGAGGACGGACAGGCGCTCGTCTTCGTCTCCTCACGACAAGATACGGTGCAGGCTACAAAGAAAGCGCGAGACGAACTGACGGAGCGTGACATCCCCGTCGACTCACGGGGGGACTACGACTTCCACAACGAGGCATCGTCGCTGTCGAACGACACGCTCCGACAGTCGGTGCTCGACGGGGTCGGGTTTCACCACGCCGGACTCGGGAAATCGGATCGCGACCGTGTCGAAGAGTGGTTCAAAGAGGGTAAGATCAAACTGCTCTTCTCCACCTCGACGCTGGCGTGGGGCGTGAATCTCCCGGCACGGTGTGTCGTGATCCGAGACACGAAGTACCACGATCCACTGGAGGGAGAGACAGATATTTCACCGCTCGACGTGCTCCAGATGCTCGGGCGGGCGGGGCGGCCAGGGTACGACGACATCGGATACGGCTGGGTCGTCTGTGACCGGTCAGACGCAGACAAGTACCGACGACTGCTTCGCGAGGGGAAGGCGATCGAGTCCCGTCTCGCGGGTGACCTCGAGTCACATCTCAACGCCGAGATATCGATGGGAACGATCGGCGGGCTGGGAGACGTGATGGAGTGGCTGGAGACGACGTTCTACTACGTTCGGGCACGATCGAAGCCAGACGAGTACGGGTTCGAGGGGCTGCGAGACCGCGTTCGCGACACGCTCGAATCCCTCGTCGAGGACGGGTTCGTCGCCGCCGCCGACGACCTCGGGGTCGAGCCGACGGCGCTCGGGCGACTCGCCTCGAAGTACTACCTCCGGTTGGACACCGCCAGAGAGTTCCGCGTGCTCGCCGACCGCGAGCGGCTGACCGCCGACGCCGTCCTCGAAACGGTCGCGGCCGCCGGTGAGTTCGACTCCGTCTCGGCGCGCGCGGCCGAGTCGGACGCGATAGACCGAGTGCTCGACGGACGGGAGACCGACCTCGAGGACGGCCATCGAAAGGTGTTCGCCATCCTGATAGCGAGCATGGCCGACGCCACCCCGTCGGATCTCCGCTCGGACGCGTGGGTGATTCGACAGAACGCACTCCGCCTGCTGGCCGCCCTCTCGGAGTTTCTCGACCGGTTCGCTGGGCCACGCGCTGCCAACCTCGCCCGTCGGGTGGAGGCCCGCGTGGAGCACGGAGTCGCCCGCGAGGCGGTCGCGCTCACCGCGATCGACGGGGTCGGTTCCGGCCGCGCAGAGCGGCTCGCAGACGCGGGTATCACCTCGCCCGCTGGCGTCGTCGACGCCGGCCCCGACGGGCTCGCGACCGCCGGCATGAACGACTCCGTTGCGGAGCGAATCGTCGAGGCCGCCCGCGAGTGTCCCCGGGTCGCAGTCGATTGGGGCGGGTTCCCCGACCGGATCGTGACCGGTGAAAACGAACTGTGTGAGGTCGGCGTCGCCACCACCGCCGGTGCGGGACGCGTCGGGATTCGCGTCACCGTCAACGGGGTGGAGATGACGACGACGACGACGTATCTCGACGGCGAGACGACCGTCCCTGTCGGCGTGTTCGGCACGCCGGAGGCCGACGAACTGGAGTTCGTCGTCGAAGTCGTCTTTCCCGACCTCCCGCTGATGCCCGTGCGAGCGACCCGGACGGTAGAGGTAGCGTGAGCGAGGCGACGAGAGAGCGCCGCGTGACCGCCGGTGTGTGGACGAGTGTTACTGCGGCGGCTGGAAGCTGACGTCGTCGTTCAGCTCGTTCGACTTCCGTTCGAGATACGAGTACACCGCGCCGTGTGGCGCGCCGTCGAGCAGCATACCGACCGCCCGGCGGACCACCTGGAGCTCCTCGGGTTGGCCGACCGCGCCGACAGTGGTGCCGTACACCACGACGTTCGCCCCCGATAGCTCTTCGAGGAGTTCACGGGTTCGGCCATTCTCGCCGATTATCCGTCCCTTCTTTCGCTGGAGGTCGTTGTCGTTGCGGGTGTGTTCGGTCAGGTCGATCAGTTCGAGCGTTCGGAGGTCGTGGTCGAGGATCGACAGCGCGGTTTCGGGTTTGAACCCGCGCCCGATCGCTTTGATCACGTCCGGTGCGACCATCGCGGCGACGGGGTCGCCCGCTTCTTCGATGGCGACGCTGCCGGACTCCGAGTCGACGTCGAGTCGCACGCCGGCGCGGTCTTCGATCTCCCGCATCGTCTCGCCACCGGCACCGATGACGACACCGATCCGGTCCTGCGGAACCGTCACGTGTTGCATACACCGAAGTAGCCGGCGAGTCCTTTTAAACGTGTTCCGCGATGCTTGGTGTGTCGGTACAAGGGTTCTCACCGCCGAGAGGAAGATATCCAAGCGTGTGAGGGGATGGCACGCTTCCAGCGGGTTTTTATTACCGCCCGTCGATGCGCAGCCATGGAGGTTCGTCGACCCGAAACTGACGAGGAAGTCCGGGCGCTGATACGCGCGCACGGCCTGTCGTGGCGCGAGGCGTATGACGATATCCTCCCCGAGGCGGTCCGTAACGAAATGACGGTTGACCCGACGCCGGAGGAAGTCGAACGGTGGGCGGCTGAGCTCGACGGCGACGACGCTGCCGTCTTCATCGCCGTCGTTGAGGGCACGGTCAGGGGGTTCGTCGACATGCGCTGGGGTACGGAGAACACGAAGCCGTTCGTCGGCCCCGACGAGGCCGATATGAAGGCAATCTACGTCCACCCCGACTGGTGGGGAGAGGGGCTTGGAACAGCGCTGCTCAACCATGGCCTCGATGCGCTTCCAGACCGGATCGAGGTCGTCCGACTCGAAGCCTTCGCCGACAACGATGTCGGTGCCCGGTTCTACGAGGCGCGAGGGTTCGACCGGGTAGGGACGGACGACACCGAGATCGCCGGCGAGACGTATCCGACCGCGATTTACGCACGCAACCGCTGAGTCGGGAAGGCGGTCGGAACGTCGGCCAAGTGGCTTCCCGTCAGGCTTCGGTCGATTCTGACGCCTCGTCGACTTCCGGCTCTGTCACGTACGTACGCAGGTCGTCGGGGTCGACCTCGGTTCCCTGTCGGGTAAAGAAGGCGGCGACGTTCTCACAGTCGCGGTCGAGGAACTCCCCGGCGTTGGGGTGGTGGACCGTCACGGCCTGTCCGAGGTCGATAATCACCAGCTCGCCCTCGTGGATGATCATGTTGTACTCCGAGAGGTCGCCGTGGATCAGTCCGGCGCGGTAGAGCCGTCGCATGTACTCGCGGACGACCTCGTAGGCAGTTTTAGGGTTCTCGACGTCGACCTCGTTCAACCGGCGGGCGCGGTCGTCGGCGTGGCCGACGAGCTCCATCACGAGCACGTTCCGCTGAACCGCGATCGGCTCCGGGACTCGTACCCCCGCTTTCCGGGCGCGTTCGAGGTTCGCGAACTCCTTTTTCGTCCAGGCCAGTACGACCGCCTTCTTGTCGTTCGCGATTCCCTCGAACCGCGGATCACCCTCGAGATACTCGCGCATCTGCCGGAAGTTCGAGGAGTTGATCCGGTACACCTTCACCGCGACCTCGCGGTCTGGGGTGACCCCCTCTGGACCGCCGCCCGCCGCCGCAGAGCCGGGCTCCGGCCGTTCGCCAGCCTTCCCGCCGAGCGCTTCGAACACGCTCGCCTCTTTTCCGGTGGAGACGGGACCGCCGAAGGCGTCCACGTAGCCGTCTTGGACCAGTTTGTACACCGCGGCGAGGGTCGCGTCGTCGAACACCGACTCTTGAAGCTTGAACCGCTCGGTGTCTTTTACCCGCTCGCGGAACTCGTTGAACTCACGGTCTTGCTGGCGGGCGATCCGGTCGGCGTCCGTGTCGGAGACGTCGAGCGCCTCCCACTCGTCGCCGGGCTGGTCCGCCGGTTCGAGCAACCCGAACTCCTCGCTCATTCGTTCGTCGTTTCGCCGTCCTGACGGATAAGCGGGCGGGTCGGGGCCGGGCGACCGAGCACTGGTGACTCGGTCGACGATCGAGTGGACGCGGGCGAGTTGGGAGTCGACAGGTCGGTGGTCACGAAATGAGATCCGTCGGAGCAAGGACACAGACGGAGTCGAGGGAGGTGGTCCTGTCCCGGCGTGGGGTATATACGCCCGAACGGCGTACGTGAGTCTGTGCCAACCCGGACTATCCGCGCCCGCGACCGGCCGGTGTTCGGCGTCGACATCCAGAGCGGGGATATCCGCGGCGACGATCCCTCGTACGCGCTGGTGATCCTCGACCCGGTCGACGGCGACGACCCCGACGTTCCGGACGCCGACGGCCCGTTAGCACGGGTCACCCGCGACGTGGTCTCCCTCCGCAAGCTCCGACGACTGATCGACGACCGCGAACCGCTGTACGTTGCGACAGACAACGCCTACGAACTCGCCCCGGACAAGAACGCGCTCGTGAGCCTGCTTCGAAGTCTCCCCGACGGAACCCGGCTCGTCCAGGTGACCGGCGCAGAGCGGCCGGAGCCGCTCTCTCGGGTCGCCTCGCGTTACGGCGTCCCGTACGGCAAGAAGCCGATGAAAGAGGCGGAGGCGGCGGCCCGGCTCGCTGCGGCCAACGTCGGCCACGAGGTGACCGCGTTCACCGACGAGACGACGGTGAAGGTTTCACGCGGCCGCTCGACCGGGAAGGGTGGCTGGAGCCAGGATCGGTACACCCGACGGATTCACGGCAACGTGAAGAAACGGAGCCGACAGGTCGAAACGAAGCTCAGGGAGGCGAACCTCGAGTACGACCGCGACATCACGAAGAAGTACGGCGGCTACTCCAGCGCCGTCTTCACCGTCGAGGGCCGCCCAGAGGACATACCCGTGTCGAACTCCCGGGCGGGCGACGTGCGCGTCGAGGTAGAACGCGAGCGTCGCGATGGGATCGAGTACGAGCCGCTCGTACAGCGGCGGGACCGGGTCATCGTCGGTATCGACCCTGGAACCACGACCGCAGCGGCCGTCGTCGGTCTCGACGGGACCGTTCACGCGCTGTACTCCTCACGGACAGCCGACACGGCCGCGGTAACCGAGTGGATAATCGAGCAGGGGCGGCCGATCATCGTCGCCGCCGACGTGGAGCCGATGCCCGAGACGGTCGAGAAGTTCCGGCGGTCGTTCGACGCCGCCGGGTGGCGGCCGACGACGGATCTCCCCGTCGACGAGAAGCTCCACCGCACCCGAGAGACTACCTGCGAGAACGACCACGAGCGGGACGCGTTAGCGGCCGCGCTGTACGCGTACGACGACCACGCCGACCAGTTCGAACGGATCACGGAGAAGACACCCCCGCGGCTGGACCGCGAAGCGGTCATCGCCGGCGTTGTCGCCGGCGGGGCGTCCGTCGAAGCCGTCATCGAGGACCTTCGTGAAGACACCGGCGACGACGGCGGCGACGGGGACGATTCGGACGAGGACCCGACAGAGCCGCAGCGCACCGAAGAAGAAGAGACGATCCGGCGGCTTCGAGAGCGCGTCGACCGGCTGGAGTCACACACGGAGTCGCTGGAGTCCGAACTCGACGAGCGCGACGAGCGGATCGCAGAGCTGGAAGAGGCGCTCTCGGAGGCGAAACGCGAGGAGCGGATAGAGGCGCGCACTCGGCGGGAGGTCTCTCGGCTGGAACGGGAGACGGAGCGGCTCGAGCGCGAGCGCGACGAGGCCCGCGAGGCGGTCGCCGACCTCGAACGGAAGGTCGAAACGCTCAAAGAGCTGTGGAAGCTCGATCACTCGAACTTCACCGACGTCGCGGAAGGAGAGGGGCTCGTCAGCGTGAAAGTCGTCGAGCAGTTCACGCTCGACGACATCGACGCCGCCGACGAGGCGTACGGACTCGTTGCGGGCGACGTGGTCTATCTCCGTGACGCTTCGGGGGCTGGCCGGCGAACCGCAGAGCGGCTGGCCGACACGGAGCCGCGAGCGGTGATTCGCGACGGCAACCTCTCGGAGGTGGCGGATCAGGTCCTGTTCGACCACGAAATTCCGGTCGTCTCCGTCGACGCGGTGCCGGTTCGTGAAGTAGACGAACTAGCGGTCGCTGACGAGGCAGCACTGGAGGCGGCGATAGACGACTGGGAGTCGCGTGCGGAGCGACGGCGGCGCGACGAGAAGGCCGAACGGCTCGATCGGATCATCTCCGAGCACCGAGCGGGAAGAACGTTACCCGAGACCGAGGAGTGATCGCTGCCGAGTCAGATAGGATCCCCGGCAGATACCGGGTCGTCCGTAGCGGGCCACGCGGTCGGTCCGAACGTTTCCAGAAGTCATATGCCGATTCCTCTCACTACCGTAGGCATGGATGCCCACGAGCTGATCACCCGAAACGCGGCCGAGGTGGTCACGGAGGAGGAGATCGAGACGCTGGCTGACGATCCCGAAGGAAAGCGGGCGTACGTCGGCTATGAACCCTCCGGTGTGCTCCACATCGGGCACATGCTCACGGCGAACAAGCTGATAGATCTCCAAGAGGCGGGCTTCGAAGTGACGGTGCTTCTGGCAGACGTCCACGCGTACCTCAATGATAAAGGGTCGTTCGCGGAGATTCGTCACACCGCCGAACGGATGCGCGACCAGTTCATCGCCTACGGGCTCGAAGAGTCGAACACCCAGTTCGTGCTCGGCTCAGATTTCCAACTCGACGAGGACTACACGCTCGACCTGCACGCCCTAGAGCTCGAGACGACGCTTTCTCGTGCCGAGCGGGCGATGGCAGAGATCAAGTCGGGGGACGCTGTCAAGGTTTCACAGGCCGTCTACCCGTTGATGCAGGCGCTCGATATCCCGTATCTCGGCGTCGATCTCGCGGTCGGCGGAATGGAACAGCGAAAGGTGCACATGCTCGCGCGTGACGTGCTGCCGAGCATCGATCGTGAGCCACCGACCAGCCTCCACACGCCACTCATCGCGGATCTTGACAGCGGCGCGGGGAAGATGTCCTCCAGTACGGGCGTCACCATCTCGATGGAAGACTCTCGGGAGACGATCGAGTCGAAAGTGAACGACGCGTTCTGTCCACCGACCGCAGACCCGGAGCCGACTGACGCGGGCGTCGACCGCGAGAACCCTGTTCTCCAGGTGTTCGAGTACCACGTGTTTCCGCGGTTCGAGACGGTCGTCGTCGAGCGTCCCGAGGAGTACGGCGGCGACCTCGAGTACGCGGCGTACGGCGACCTCGAAGCCGATCTCGAGTCCGGAGAGCTCCATCCTGCGGACGCGAAAGGCGCACTCACGGAGTACCTCGACCGGTTGATCGCGCCGGGGCGTGAACAGCTTGCCGAGTAACCGATCCCTCCTTACTTCGCTTGGTCTGACGACCTCGCTCGGTGAGGGTAGCGTGGGACCTCGGTCCCGCACGACTTGAGGCCGGGGGCTCCACCTCGAAAGATACTGAATCGTCGACGCCGGAACCCGCGAGCTGACGCGGGCAGTCTGGCTGTGGCGACGTGGCAATCGCTCGGTGTGTGCAGCGTTACGTTCTATTTATCTGACAAGTTCTGTCGAGGCAGCCGCGGCCTGTCGCGGTCTCGAAGAGGGGGAGACCACAGCCACACTCGTCGACGACGGTCCCGGATGGAATCGAGAACGTCGTGCCACAGGCCGTGTCGTGTTCACACGCGAGGTAGACGCGACCGGGAGCGGACTGGACGGTCAATTCGCCGTCACAGTCGGGACAGTCCCAGACGCGGTCGAACCGGTCTGTGACCGCAGCGTCCATTGGATCACACGACGCATCCAGACAGAGGTGAAACGGCTCGCCGCGTTCGACACGGATCTTCGGGAGCCCGCACGTCTCACACGTCGCGTCCGTGACGCTCGCGCCAGCCGGGAGCCCCCACCGGCGTTCACAGTCGAGACACACGACATCGCCACGCGATCGGACGAGCGGGCCGTCGTCGTCCGGACACGTGCCGACCGGAATTCCCGCTTCCGTGATCGGCAGTCCGCGGCTGGCGGTCGCCTCCTCGGCGACGATACGGAGTTGGCGCGAGCCGTCTCGTGCTGTGACGGTGAACCCCCCGTCGTCGCCCTCGGCGACGACCGAATCCGGCCGCGTGAGCCACGCGACCGGCTGGTACCCGTCGGCATCGTGAACGAGCGTGGTGTTGTCGGGTTTGATCAAAACGACGACGCGGCCGCGGTGCGTCCGCGTGCGATCGCCGCGTTCGGTCACCGTGCAGTCGCCGGCGAGGACGCGAAGGCGTGCTGGCATACCTCGCCGTGGCCGCGGTATGGGTTGTAAACCATCGGCTGGTGGGGGTCTCGCTGGGGACAACAGTGCGGGGGGTAAGGCGAAAAAAGACCGAACAGCCGCTTACGTGCCGTGCTCCCAGCTGTCCATGTACTCGCGCTGTTTGGCAGAGAGCGAGTCGTGGGCGACCCCCTCCGCGGCGAGTTTGATCTCCGCAACCTCTCGGTCGAGGTCGTCGGGGACATCGTGCACACCCGGCCCGTATGCGGCATCGTTCTGGGCGAGTTCGCGGACGACGACCGCCTGGACCCCGAAGCTCTGATCCATCACCTCGACCGGGTGACCCAGCGCAATCGGGGCGGCGAGGTTGACGAGACGGCCCTCGGCGAGCACGTTGAGCACGCGACCGTCGGGCAGTTCGAACCCCTCGACGCCGTCACGTGCCTCGAACCGGTCGACCGCAAGATCTGAGAGATCGTCGAGATCGATCTCGACATCGAAGTGGCCAGCGTTAGCGAGCAACACGCCGTCTTGCATCTGTTCGAAGTGTTCACGCGTGATCACGTCTCGGTTACCGGTCGTCGTGACGAACACGTCGCCGCGCTCTGCGGCCTCCGCCATGGGCAGCACCTCGTATCCCTCCATGTGTGCTTCGAGCGCCTTCCGCGGGTCGACTTCACAGACGATCACGTTGGCGTTCTGTCCGGCAGCCTTCTTGGCGACCCCCTTCCCGCAGTAGCCGAAGCCGGCGACGACGACGTTCTTGCCCGCGAACGAGAGATTCGTCGTCATGGCGATGGTCGCCAGTGAGGACTCGCCCGTGCCGTGGACGTTGTCGAACAGCCGCTTCATGGGCGTGTCGTTCACAGCGAAGACGGGGTAGTGAAGTGCGCCCTCCTCGTCCATCGCGCGCAGTCGGTGGACACCGGTGGTCGTCTCCTCAGCTCCGCCGGCGATGGAGTCGATCAGGTCGGGGTACTCCTCGTGAACGAGTTTCACCATGTCCATGCCGTCGTCGACGGTGAGCGTCGGCTCGTGGGCGACGACCGCGTGCATCGCGTCGTAGTACGCGTCGTCGTCGACGCCACGTACCGCGTACGAGGTGATCGAGTCGTGGGCGTCGAGCGCGGCCGAAACGTCGTCGTGTGTCGACAACGGGTTGCAGCCGGTGATCGCGACCTCCGCGCCGCCGTCCGCGAGGAGTTCGACGAGGTTCGCCGTCTTCGCCTCGACGTGCATCGCCATGGCGACGACCTCACCCTCCAGCGGCTGTTCCGCGACAAATTCCTCACGGAGGGACTCCAGAATCGGCATGTGCTGGAGCGCCCAATCCATCTTACGCCGGCCCTCCGCACGAGCCGTTTCGGGATCCGATAGGTGCTGTGTGACCGGCGGATACGTGCTCTCGCTCATGATTGGTGATTCGCTCACCGTACACTAAACGTTGCCGACACGGACGAGAGAAAGCGCGTTGTGACGAGGGGTCAGTTAC
>JARVCL010000013.1:0-3460 GCA_040405695.1 Halorubrum sp.
TGCGAGCGATGCCGAGGCCAACGCGGCCTCACCGGTCGAGATCGATATGTGGACACTGCATTCCGGCGCGACGTACGCCCTCACCCACTTCTTCCAAGGGAAAGAAGGGGCATCTCTCGATCAGTACGTCCGGATCGCCAACGACATTCTGTTCAACCCGGAGGGCACCATCGAGCGTGTCGAACGAGCCTACGAGGAGCAGCTGGAACCAGACGGCGACGACGGGTCGCAGGCATCGCTCGCCGGCGAGCGGGCACTCGCAAGCATCGAGCGCGTCAGCGACGATCTACAGGAGAAGGTCGACCAGTTCGAGGAGCGCGAGGACGCGCTTCGTGAGCGATTCCAAGACGCGATGGCCTGATGCTGTGATGATGAGATAGTCGGCTGTTCTGTCTTTCTCGCCCATCAGGGGTGGAGGGCGATAGAGATGAAGAATTCCGCGGACAGCAGCGGGGCAGACGACGAATTCCCGCCCGAGAAGCGCCTCGAAGCACCGAACCATCGACTGATCAAAGCTGGAATCGCGACGATTCCCGATATGGAGACACTCCGTGAGTGTGTTGCCTACGAGAACGCCCACCAGAATCGGACGCAGATCCTACGCCGGCTTGAGTGGAAGGCTGAAGAGTTGCGTGAGAACGAAAATTAAACTCTTGTTTTTAACCAACATTTCCCGCGATAACTCTATTTTTGTTGGTTAATATGCTGTGCTCTGTTTTTCGTGCCCCCTGAGAGGGCGAGGGCTCCTTCGAAAGCCCTCAGAGGTGACTTCCAGTGAGTCAACAACAGCGTCCCAACAACGTCTCGATCGACGAGATCCCGGTCGATATCGATAACACGCAATCAGCGGAGGTCGATTCCGCCGACGTCCCCGACGAAATTGAGTCCATCACCCGTGGGCTCGCCGGCGAACACCCACCGACGAATCCGTTGGTGGTGCTGAAAGCGGCCCGATGGTGGTACATTCACGGCAAGGGCGGGTCGGATCCCGCCTTCCAGTGGGCTATCGAGTGGGCACGCCACCTTGCGACCGACGCGCCCAGCGATGTCGAGCGGTTCGACGAGTTCCTCGAGTACCTCGTCACAGTCGGCTTCGCGAATGAAAAACAATCACTGCGAGCTGTCTAACCTGTTAAAATTCGGGGAGTTCACCTAAATTGTCGCTGGCAATGTTATTCCCGTCGGTACGGAGGTAAGTGGTTCCATCAACATCTACCGTGCCGACATCATCACCTTTAGACCATTTTCCGTTGCTGTTCTTGTATGCTGTACAGTACTCTTGTCCGATATTCAGCCCTGTTATAACCTTAATCCGGCTTTCAGTATCTCTATTAATTAGCTGGTCTCCATCATCTTCGTACACGCGCACCTCTTCGATCGAGTTATCGTCATACCGAACTGCAGTAATCACGTAATCTGCCCATTTACTCATAGAGCTTCATTAGACAACCTATAGTGTAAACTATTGGCAAGTGGAGTGAAACTGAAACAATTCTTGTAACAGCGATGTAGGGTCGTTACCTGAGGTTCTTTTTTGCGCCCCTGAGGGGTGCGGCGCGGTGTGAACAGACGCAGTCGCCGTGAACTCGATTCGGTGAACACAATGGCTACGACCAGTGATTCGTCGGTCTCCTTCGATCAGACCGACACGCGATCCGACGAGATGAACAGCACTATCGAACAGTGGATCGACGACCTCGTTGTCGGCGTCGACGACGCGCAGGCCAGCGAAGAGTTCCAAGAGTGGCTCGATGTCCAGAGTCGGTTCCACGACTACTCGTATCGGAACACGCTCCTCATCAAGCGGCAGTGTCCCGAGGCAACCCGGGTGGCGGGCTACCGGACGTGGCAGGAGGAGTTCGACCGCCACGTCCAGGAGGGGGAGTCGGCCATCTGGATCTGGGCGCCGATCATCACCAAGCAGTGCCCGGAGTGCGAGAACTCGCCGAGCTACCACGAGGACAGTGACTGTGAGTACGACGAGACGCCGCCCGAGGAATGGTCCGAGGGGCTGGTCGGGTTCAAGCCCGCGCCGGTGTTCGATGTCTCCCAGACCGAGGGCGAGCCGCTTCCCGACCTGGACACGGAAGCGACCGGGGACGCCGGTGATCTCGTCGAACAGTTGACTGTCGCCACTGACGACCTCGGCGTGACGGTGCGGATCGTTCCAGCCGAGGAGTGGACGCACGGCGAGGCGAAGGGCATCTGCGAGCAGCTGAGTCTCGTCGATATGCAGCCGCGTGTCGAGGTGCGTGATCGGGAGAACGACGCTGATCTCGCCCGGACGCTGGTTCACGAGTACGCGCACGCCCTGCTCCACTTCGACGTCGCCGACGACACCGAGCGGTCGAAACGCGAAGTCGAGGCCGAAGCCGTCGCGTACGTCGTCGGCCGGTACTGCGGACTCGACACCAGTGGGTCGGCGTTCTACCTCGCAGCCTGGGAGTCGGACGATCCCGAAGTCGTTCGCGAGCGGCTCGGACGAATCAGTCGGACGGCAGAGGAGCTCATCGACGTGCTCGAAGAGCCGCCTGCTCCCTAAATCGGTTAATCAACAAATTGCCCGGATCTCCCTCTTTCGTTGGTTAAGTTTTTCTGCGCCCGCAGAGGGGCGGAGGCGCATTCTGACCTCCGTCGAATGATGACTGAACCCTATCTCACGACGGTCCTCGAGGAAGCCGAGCACGTTGCCAAGCAATACGACCAGGTCGCTCGAACAGCAGACAACCAAGCCCACGAGTACCTCCGATACGCCGCCCTCCGGGTGCTCGAAGGCGAGGCGGACCACCTCCCAGCAGACTGGACGCCGACCGACGGCGTGACCGTCGGCTACGGGAGCGACGAGGCGATGTTCGACAGCTGGGGCTCCAGCGAAGACTGGTGGGAGACCGTCCCGCCGCAGGAGGCGTGTACCCGCTTCCGGGTGTTCTTCCCGGACGACCACCAGACAGTTCCCCGTGACATCGTCGACGTGATGGCTGCGCTGGGTGCCTGGCGCGTCTGGACTGGGTGCGCAGCCGCGTGCGGCTCCTACGACCATCGCGAGCGCCGTGAAGTCCACTACCTGTGGCCGGAAGGCCATCCGGTGGAGGAAGTGCTCCACGAACGGCTCAGGGGGCCTGCGGAAGCCGTCGCTCCCGACGGTGGCCGAACGGGCGACGTTCGCGACCGACTGGTCGTCGACGAGAACGCACAGTCGGAGGACGATCTTGAGCCCCGCACGAAGCGTGCCGTCGCCGAAGCGATGGACGTCTCACTCCTCTCGAAGGGTGGCCGCTACGAGGTGCAGTCCGCGTCCGGCAACAGGTACGAAGTCGACGTCATCGACGAATCGTGTACCTGTCCCGACTGGCAGCAGCGCTCACCCGAAGGCGGCTGCAAGCACCTGCGTCGCGTCGATCACGAGATCAAACGGGGCCGCGTGCCGCGACCGGATGGCCGACTCCCGGCTGATGCGGAC
>JARVCL010000014.1:0-3432 GCA_040405695.1 Halorubrum sp.
CCCGACAACGTCCGTGAGACCGCGTCGGTCATCTACCGTCGCGCGCTCGACGAGGATCTCCTCCCCGGCCGCTCGATCGAAGGCGTCTCCACCTCCTGTGTGTACGCCGCAGCACGGATGGCCGGCGTGCCGCGGAGCCTCGACGAGATTGCGGACGTCTCCCGTGTCGAGAAGGCAGAGATCGCTCGGACCTACCGGTACGTCGTCCGCGAGCTCAAGCTCGAAGTGAAACCTGCCGACCCCGAACAGTACGTCCCGCGGTTCGCCTCCGATCTCGGTCTCTCTGATGAGTCTGAGATGCGCGCGAAAGGGCTCCTAAAGAACGCCAAAGAAAAGGGCGTACACTCCGGAAAGTCGCCAGTAGGACTGGCGGCTGCGGCCGTCTACGCCGCGGCGCTGTTGACGAACGAGAAGACCACGCAGGCCGCCGTCTCGGAGGTCGCCGACATCTCCGAGGTCACTATCCGGAACCGGTATCACGAACTGCTAGAGGCCGAAGACGGTCTCGTCGCGTAACCCGATCGGCTCCCGATCTCCCGGCACCGCGGCCAGCTCGCCGATCCGTCGCGTCGTTTTTTACGCTACACCTCAATCGTACAAGCATGTATCTGCGGGATCTGTTCGTCGGGCTCCTGCTGTTTGGCGGCGCTGGCTGGATCGCGTCCGTCGAGGGAGTGGGCTCCCAGCAGATCGCTCTCGGAGTCGCCGTGGCTGGGTGCGCGCTCGCCGGGAGCATCTACCTGCTCTCGGCGGCGGACGTCGGCACAGGGCGGCGGGTGGCCGGACGAACGCTCACCCGATTGCGATTCCGTGCCGTCGCACAGATCGCGCTCGGGACCTCGCTGCTGGCGCTCGGCGGCGACGGATACGTCGGCGGCGGAACCGGATCGCCGCTGATCGCTGGGGCGGGAGTCGCGGTGATCGGTGTGGGTCTCGTGGTGTGGATTCGACCGACCGAGACGGGGGAGAGCGAGGCGTCAGTCGCGCGGGGCGACGAGAGCGCGGTCGGGTCCGAGAGCGAAGAACAGTCCTGAGCGGCGACACCCAAGCTAAGTCCCCCCGGCGTGAATTCCCGTGTATGTTCGATGCGTTCGTTCTCGCGGCGAGCACGGCCAATCTCGGGGCAGAGCCACGCGCTCGTGCACACGCCGACGCCGTGGAGTTCCGCATGGACCTCGCGGCGGACCCGCTCGCGAACCTCGACGACTACACGGGAGAACTCCCGCTCGTGGTCACGAACCGCGCCGCGTGGGAGGGGGGAGAAGCCGACGGTATCAGCCGGTACGACACGCTTTCGTCGGCCATCGTCCACGACGCGGTCGTCGCCGTCGATATCGAACTCGCGGCACTCAGGGGAACCACGCCGAGCGACGAGCGGTCTCACGCGACCGCGCTTCGCGAGGCCGCCCACGAGGCGGGCGTCTCGGTGATCGCCTCCGTCCACGATTTCGAATCGACGCCGGAGACGGCGACGCTAGTCGACCTCCTCGCGGACGCGGCCGCCGAGGGGGACGTGGGAAAACTGGCGACGACGGCGACCACCGAGGCCGACGCGCTCGCGATGATCGAGGCGACCCACGAGGCGACCGCCGCGGGCCATCGCGTCGCGACGATGTGTATGGGCGAACCGGGACGACACACGCGCGCTGTCACCCCGGTGTACGGCTCACGCATCGGCTACGCGCCCGTCGACGCCGCGGACGCGACCGCGCCCGGCCAGTACCCGCTCGCGACGCTTCGGGAACTCGTGGACGGCCTGCGTGACGTCGGTGATGCCGAGTGAGCGTACACCCGCGATTATATGCTATATGACCACAGTAGCGACAGCGACGCTGGAGTGTTGACGGCGGGCCAGCGGCAGCGATGCGATACCGACCCGACGAGTCGGTGGCCCACGGCCGAAGTCGTGGGTTCCTCTGTGAGTGCAGCCATGCGCGGATCTGGCCGCCGCGACCGCCGCAGCGACGCGGTTGTCCCTCAGCGAGACTGTGACGCCACCGAGGCTGACGGCGACCCAAGAGCCAAACCGATTTAGGACCGCCGCCGTAAGGCACAGTAATGGCGACGTGCGACGAGTGTGGGGAGTACGAGAACCTCCCGTACCAGTGTGAGCGCTGTGGACAGACGTTCTGCGGCGAACACCGGCTCCCGGAGAACCACGACTGTCCGGGCCTGACCGAGTGGAACGATCCGGGAGGCGTCTTCGACAGCGGCTTCGACGACAGCGTCGAGGGTGGAAACCGCGCGAGCGACGACAGCGGAGTCACAACTCGCGTGAAACGACGTGTGGACCGCGCGACGGGAACTGGGGGTGTCGCCGGCTACTTCCGCGGCAACGCGACGTACGTGCTGCTCGCCGCCATGTGGCTCACGCTGGTCGGCCAGTGGGCCGCCCTGTTCGTCGGCGGCGGCGCGCTCCATAACCGACTGTTCGTACTCGAGTCGACCGCGCTGTGGCAGGTCTGGACGTGGGGGACCGCGGTGTTCGCTCACGACCCCGGACTCCTCTTTCACATCATCGCGAACAGTATCGTGCTGTTCTTTTTCGGGCCGCTCGTCGAGCGAGCGGTCGGATCGAGGAAGTTCGTCGGCTTCTTCCTCGCGGCTGGCGTGGTCGCGGGGCTCGGCCACGCGGTCGTCGGTCTGCTCACGAACGACCCGGTCGGCGTGCTCGGTGCGAGCGGTGCGACCTTCGCGATCCTCGGCGTTCTCACAGTCTGGCGGCCGAATCTCGAGATCCTCTTGTTCTTCGTCATCCCGATGAAGCTCAAGTACCTCACGTGGGGGACGGCCGCAATCTCGGTCGCGTTCGTCGTCGACCCGAGCCTCGCGGCCGCCGCCGGGCTCGGCGACATCGCCCACCTCGCACACCTCCTCGGCTTCGTCGTCGGACTCGCGTTCGGCCGGCGAAACGAGGGACTCGCCCGTTCCGCCCGCGGCCGCGGCGGCCTCGGTGCAGGCGGGGGAATCCGTGGCCCGGGCGGTCCCGGCGGCCCCGGCGGCCCAGGTCGGCGATAGATGACCCGGACGCCACGCCCCGAGTTCCGCCCCGACGCGTCCTTGTCGCGTGACGCGATGGAGCGGCAGCAACGATCGATCGCCGCCGCCGCGAGGTTCACCGACGACCTGAGATTCGACCCAAAGGCGGTCGCGATCGACGAGGCGTTCGATCTCACGACGGGGCTCCCGGATGCGACACCGGACGCTGGCGACCCCGACACGCCGGTCGTCGTCGGAATCGATCAGGCGTTTTTGCCCGGTAGTGACGGCAAGTCGACCGACCGCGCCGTGTCGGCCGTGGTGGCGATCCGCGACGGCACGGTGGTGGAGTACGCACACGCTGTCACGCCACTGGCGATTCCGTACGTTCCGGGGCTCTTAGCCTTCCGCGAGGGGGCCCCGATGCTGGCCGCGCTCGACTCGCTCTCGCTT
>JARVCL010000015.1:0-3409 GCA_040405695.1 Halorubrum sp.
GACCTCGGCCCCGACAACGGAGTGCTGGAGATCCAGCAACGGCACACGACCGTCGAGAACCTCCGCATCGAGGGGAACCAGTTCGTCGACGAGGACGAGATCGAACCCGGTGACTATCCGTTCGACCCGCGCACTGACCCCGTCGTCGAGACAGAAGAAGACGCGCTCGACGAGCTTCAGTGGGGGATCGTCGCGGGCGTGACCGGCGGTGAGATACCCACCGACCACACGACGATCCGTGACGTCGAAGTCAGCGGCGTCGACGTCGGGATCCAGTTCGGCGGCCTCCTGGCCGGTAGCGACTCCAACTTCAACGTCGTCGACAACGCGACGATCACTGACACCAGCTACGTCGGTGCGGTCGCCGGCACGCCGCCGGACGAGGTGTTCATCACCGACGCCTCCAACACGACGATCCGGAACTCACACGTCGAGGGTCCCGCCATCGGGATCATGGGTGACTCCCGGCAGAGCGACTACGTCACCATCGAGAACAACACGATCGAGGACACGTGGTTCGGTGCCGGCCAGGACGGTAACAACCGCGGCACGATCGTCGATAACCACGTTCACGACGCCGAGGTCGCCGGAATCTGGAACCAGGGCGGCCAGCGCGGCATCTACGAGGGGAACACCGTCGAAGACGCCGAGTACGGCGTCGCGCTGGGCGGTGACTGGGGCCTCAACGGCTACCGCGTGATCCAGATCAGACACAACGAGTTCGTCGACACCGACACCGGGGTGTTCACCGGGAACCACGACTGGGCGACGTTCGTCCCGCATCCGGTGTGGATCCACTACAACGACTTCGAGGGCGCCGATGTCGCCGTGCACAACGAGCGAGAGGGCGACTACTTCTCGAACGTCGACGCCAGGCTGAACTGGTTCGGCCCGGACGGCGACGCGACGATCGTCCACGACCCCGCGGAGAACGAGGCGCTGTACGACCCGCACCTGACCGCGCCGGCCGACGAGGTCGACCACGAGGACACCCGGCAGTTCGCGACCGCACTCGAGTTCGACGGCGGCAGCGAGTACGCCGTCGGTGTCCCCGGTCCGGCGACCGGCACTGTCGCCGAAACCTTCACCGACGACTTCGAGGGCGTGGTCTTCGGCTTCGACGCGGAGACGCAGTCCTGGACGCACCTCAGCGAGAACGACACGCTGGGCCCGCTCGATGGACTCTACGTCGACACCGAGGAGGACATCACCGCCCAGATGAGCTTCTACCACGGCGAGAACGCCACCCCGAGCCCCGGTCAGGCGTCCATTCAGGAGGGGTGGAACTTCGTCGGTGCGTCACAGCTGACCGGTATCGAAGACGCGTACGGCGTCACCTCCGCCGATCCGACGCTTGGACTCGGCGTCTTCGACCGGCCACACAGTCCGCTCGCCGCACAGCAGGGCGAACTCGCCGGCACCTACGTGTTCGGTGACGACGAACACGGCCCGACCGTCAGTCCGTTCGAGGGCGCGTTCATCTACACCGAGTCCGACGGACTGGTGCCGAGTCACCTCACGCACAACCCGTCGGTCGACCAGCTGCACGACCAGTTGAACATCGAGCCGCGACACGATGTCGATCCGGTGTTCAACGACCCCGGCGCTGCCCCGTGGGGCGTCGCCGACGATGCCGCGTTCGCCCCCGACGCCGACCTGTCCGGCGCGGACGCCGAGGAAGCCGTCGAGTCGGCGGCGCTCAAGGCGATCCGCGCTCACAACCCCGACGAGGCGCTGTACCTCGAGTCTGCGTCGGTCGCCAGACAGGCGGCCCTCGAGAAGGCCGAGGTCCTCGGCATGCCGGAGGCAGAGGCGAAGTCGATCGCCCGCGACGCGACGCTCGACGCCTTCGGCGGCGTGAACCCCGAGAACGTCCGGACTGACCTCGTGACCCTCGACGCCATCGAGGACGAGACGGTCACGCTCGACGAGTCCGCGGCGACGGACGACGACTCGGTTTCCGTCGCGGATGACGTGACTCCGGCGCTCGCCGGCGAACGCGACCTCGACCCGCTCGACGAGCGGCTCGCGACGACCGACGACGACGCGGTGCAGGTCGCGATGGTCGACGGCGCGAACCTCCGTGAGTTCGGTGACGACGACGAGATTCTCGACTTCATCGACGACATCGAGGCCGAACTCGACGACGCCGACGAGTTCGAGTTCACGCCGATCGCCGGCGACGAACTCTTCGACGAGATGGGACTCGAGGAGGCCGAATCCCAGTTCGACGTCTTCGTCGTCAACTCCTTCGGGCTCCTCTGGATAGGCGACGCCGTCGACGAGGAGGACGTCGCCGACTTCGACGAGATGGCCTCCGCCGCCGACGTCGGTGTCGTCTATCTGAACAACGGTCAGCCGCTCGGGATCGACGAGCTCAACCGCGCGACCGACCACCCAGGCACCGTCGACGACTGGGGCGTCGGCAGCGGTGACCCGATCCACTACGAGGTGGCCGACCACGAGCTGTTCGAGGGGATGGGCGACCCCGGTGAGACGATCCAGATCCACGAGACGGACTGGATCAGCGACTACGACTGGTTCGACGACTACGACGGTGAGATCGTCGGCCACACGACTGATGGCGACGACATCCAGCCCGGCGTTGGACTGAACGTCGAACGGCAGGAGGTGCTCGTGTCGAGCACCGCCCGCTACGACTTCTCGCTCTACCACGACGGGTTCAACGAGGAGGTGAACCCGCTCGTTGCGAACGCCGTCGAGTGGACCGCAGACGACATCGTCGACCCGGTTTCGAGCCCGGCGGCACAGATCGAGCCCGGTGACGACGCGGCCTGGGAGCTCGAAACCCCGCCGGTCGAGCAGATTCGCGTCGACGTGCACGAGGACAGCACCGTCGACGCCGACGACCTCACGCTCCACCTCGACGGCAGCGTCAACGCCTTCGGCGAGTGGCGGGCGTACGAGCCTCCGCGTGAGGGGACCTTCCCGTTCCACGTCACCACGACAGAGGAGACCGTCGGCGAACTCGTGCTCGAGGTGGACGTCGATGTCACCGTCCTCGACGAACCGTTCACCTTCGTCACCAGCCCGACCGCGGTGTACGATCCGCCGCTGACCGTCGGCGACTCCGCAGACGCGACGGTCGACACGGTGCAGGAAGGCGTCGACCTCGCTCCTGACGACGGTCGGACGGTCCACGTCGAGAGCGGCACCTACGAGGAGTCGGTGCACGTCACGACCGGGGCGCTCACGCTCACCCCGGTCGACGACGCAGATGTCACGCTCGCCGCACCCGACCACGCCGACGACGGCGCGGTGCTCACCGTCGAAGCCACGGACGTCGAGGTGAGCGGACTCCACGTCGACGGTCAGACCGATACGGGCGTCGTGGACGGACTCGCGGCTCACGACGCACACGGGCTGACCGTCACCGACGCGTCGGTGA
>JARVCL010000016.1:0-18045 GCA_040405695.1 Halorubrum sp.
GAGCCTGAGACGAGTGCAGACGACGTCGTCGACGGCGCGACTGATTCCGAAGCGCCAGCGACAGAGCGGACCTGACACTGAGAACGGAACGATTCGAGCCCACCGGCGGCGAGAGAGACGAGCCGCCGCTCGTCGGTTCGTCCTGTGACGAACCGTCACGGTTTATGTGGCTCTCCGTGAGACCCTCTGTATGCTCATCACAGGCGCGGAACTCGCCGACGGCCGGGTCCGTGACGTGCGGATCCGAGAGGGGAGGATCGAAGCGGTGGGACAGGGGTTCGACCCGGTCGCCGGCGAACGCGCCGTCGACGCCCGCGGGCGACACCTCCTCCCGGGCGCGATCGATATCCACGTCCACTTCCGGGAGCCGGGTGGGACCCACAAGGAGACGTGGGAAACCGGCTCGAAGAGCGCAGCAGCCGGCGGCGTGACGACCGTCGTCGACCAGCCGAACACCTCGCCGCCAACCGTGGACGGTGACGCCTTCGACGCTAAAGCGGCGTTCGCCGCGGACGCCTCACTCGTCGACTACGGTATCAACGGCGGCGTGACCCCGAAGTGGGACCCCGAGTCGCTGTTCGACCGACCGTTGTTCGCGCTCGGCGAGGTGTTCCTCGCGGACTCCACCGGCGAGATGGGGATCGACCTCGATCTGTTCGAAGACGCGCTCGGCGAGGCCGCCGCTCGCGACGTGCCGGTTACCGTTCACGCTGAGGACGCCACTCTGTTCGACGAGACGGCGCTTGCCGGCGACCTCGGGGGTGTTGGCACCGCCGCGGCCGTCGACGCGTGGTCGGCATACCGAACCGCCGAGGCCGAGGCAACCGCTATCGAGCGCGCGGTCACCGCCGGCGCTGAGAGCGATACCCGGGTTCACGTCGCTCACACGTCGACGCCTGAAGGGATCGACGCGGTCGTGGACGCACGCGAGAACGACGACGGTCGCTCGGCGCGTGGCCCGACCTGTGAGGTCACCCCGCATCACCTCTTTTTGTCGCGGGAGCGTGCGAGGCGACTCGGCACGTTCGGACGGATGAACCCGCCACTCCGCTCGGAGTCGCAGCGCGAGGCGGTGTTCGAGCGGCTGCGTGACGGCCACGTCGACGTCGTCGCCACCGACCACGCCCCGCACACCGTCGCCGAGAAGCGTCAGGGGCTGCAGGACGCGCCGAGCGGAGTTCCGGGTGTCGAGACGCTGTACCCGCTGCTGTTGGAGTCGGTTCGGACGGGCGAACTCCCGCTCGAACGCGTTCGGGACGTGGTCGCCGCCAACCCGGCATCGATCTTCGGGCTCGAGCGAAAGGGTCGGATCGAGGAGGGCGCAGACGCCGACCTCGTGGTGGTCGATCTGACGAGTCCACGGGAGATCGAAGCGGCGTCGCTCCACTCCAAGGCAGGCTGGACGCCGTTCGAGGGGGTGCAGGGTGTGTTCCCTGAGCTGACGCTCGTCCGCGGCGAGCCGGTGTACGAACGTGACCCGGTCACCGGTGCGGAGTCGTTCGGGGACGCGGTCGGCCGAAACGTACGCTCACGCTGACCGGCCGTCGAACTGTCGGTGTCACCGCCGCGTGTGACTCCGACGACGTGATCGAGGCGTGCCGGACCGACGCCGAACGGTCTGGCGGGCCGTGATCCAAACGGCGGAACGACTATGCCTGTGCTGTTCGTACGGGTGTGTACGTTACAGCCTATGCGTCGTGTTCACATGACTCGACTGTGGGGAGACTCGGATCGTACCGTACGGGGAGCGGACCGCGAGCACCGATGACCGACGCCGCAGATGGGATGGGCACAGCCGACGGTGCATCGACTCCGGACACGACAGCAGACGAACGAGACGATGGGTCTGAACCGCCGCCGATGCGTCCGACCGCCGCCGGCGACCTCGTCGACCGGATCGTCGGGAACGTCGAGGAGGTGATCGTCGGCAAGCGCGACGCCGTCGAGCACGTTCTCGTTACCCTCCTCGCGCGCGGGCACCTCCTCGTTGAGGACGTACCTGGCGTGGGGAAGACCACGCTCGCGAAAGCCGTCTCTCGTTCTATCGACGCCTCGTTCAAGCGTGTCCAATTCACACCGGATCTGCTTCCGTCTGATGTCACCGGTGTCAACGTGTTCAACCAGAAGACCGACGAGTTCGACTTTCAGCCAGGCCCGGTGTTCGCGAACGTCGTCCTCGGCGACGAGATCAACCGCGCTCCGCCGAAGACGCAGTCGGCCCTGCTCGAGGCGATGGAGGAACAACAGGTAACGACCGATGGAGTCACCCGGAACCTCCCCGACCCATTCTGTGTCATCGCGACGCAAAACGACGTGGAGCCGGGGCGGACGTACGAACTCCCCGTCGCGGAGGTCGACCGATTCACGAAGAAGATCCGCATCGGCTACCCGGGAGTCGAGGAGGAGTCGGCCATCCTCGATCGGACGATCGGCGACCACCCGATCGACGCGGTCGAACCCGTCGCGACCGTCGGGGAGGTGCAACGGGCCAGAGCGGCCGTCTCGGAGGTCGAGGTCACAGAGCCCGTCCGCACGTACGTCGCGCGTCTCGCCGAACACACCCGCCGCGAGGCCCCCCTCGGCGTGAGCCCGCGTGGAAGCCTCGCGCTGGTACGAACCGCACAGGTCAGAGCCGTTCTCGACGGCCGCGAGTACGTGATCCCCGACGACGTGCAGGTCGAGGCCCCGACGGTGCTCCCTCACCGCATCCGGACCGACTCCGGGGCTCGATCGGGCGACGACGTCGTGGCGAACGCACTCGAACGGGTTCCGGTGGAGTGAGTTATGCCGACGGCCGCCCTCACCAGACGTGGTCGGATCGTTCTGGGGATCTGTCTCGTCGGCACCGTGATGGCGTTCGTCGTCGGCGGCCGGTCGATCAACGCGGTCGTGATACCCGGCGTCGTCGCACTCGCTGCTGGATACGTTCAGGTCTCTCGCATCGAGCCACCGGGCGTCCGCCGGTCGGGCCTCGACAATGGGTTCGTCGGTGAGACGCGCGATATCGACCTCACGTTCCACGGCGATAGCCCCGGACGACCCGTCGAACGGTCGTTCGTCGCTCACGTGCAGGACCGACTCGACGACGGGATGACCGGCCCCGAAGCGGCGGTTCGAGTCTCGATCGGCGACGAAGCGGCGCGGTATCGGGTTCGCTACACGGACCGCGGTGACCAGGCGTTCGGTCCCGTCGACGTGACCGCGACCGATGTGCTCGGGCTCTTCGAGAAACGGTTGGTCCTCGACGATCGAGACGGGGTCGTCGTCTATCCGGAGTGCCACCCGGTTCCAGCGTGGTTTAGACGCGGGTTGTACGCCGACGAGGCGCTCGGCGAGAGCCGTCAGCGCGAGGAGTTCGACCGACTCCGCGAGTACGCGCGCGGAGACGCGCTTCGCGACATCCACTGGCCAGCGACCGCCAAACACGACGACCTCGTCGTCAAGGAGTTCGCCGCCGAGACCGAGCATCGACGCGTGTCGGTCGCGGGCGGAACTGGGACCACCCGGACGGACGACGCGGCCGACGTGCTCGCAAGCGCGAGCGCGAGCCTTTCGCTCGCTCTGCTCGACGACGGGATCCCCGTCGAACTGTCGCTCCCCGCCGGGGATGTCGACGTTCGACCCGGTCGACGCGGGCGACGTGAGGTGCTCGAGCTCGCGGCGCGGACGGGGACAGGAACGGTCGCCGAGTCGGCGCGTGCGGACGTTCACATCGAGGCCGATAGCGCCGACGCCGCGATCAGCGTCGACGGCGTGACGGTCGACTTCGCCGATCTCAGATCGGAGGCAGCGGCGAAACTCGGGACGAGCAGTGACGACACGCGGCCGGCGTCAGACGCGTCCAGCCGTACCGGTCCGCAGCGAGATGGAACCGCGGCCACGAACGCCGAACACGACGATGCTCAGCCGTCGGTCGCTGCCGGCGACGGGGGACGATCGCGATGAGCGATCGGTCGCTCCTCGGCTGGGGACGGAACGATACGACCGACCCAGCCCGGGCCGGCGACGAGTCAGACGGCCTGCGCCGTGGCGTCGGCCCGTTCGGCGCAGTCCCCGCAGGATTCACCCAACCAGCGGTTCTGGGAGTCGCACTCGTGACGTTCTCGTATCTCGCCGTGTTCGTCTCGATCACGGATATCGTCGGTGGAACGGTCCGAACCATGACGCTCGTCGCCGTCGCCGCGGTCGCGGGGGCGACACTCGCTCGCGTGATAGACGAACGGACCGCCGTCCAGTTGACGATCCTGCTGTTCGCGGCCGCGTTACTCGTCTACTACTTTACCATCCCTGCCAGCCAGCGGGCGCTGTTGTCCGTCGGAAACGTGTTCACCGACGTGATTTCGCTGTTGACCGGGCTGTCGGTGCTTCGGCTCGCGCTCGCTGACGTCTGGGCGCTCGCCGTCGCGCCGGTCCCGACGTTTCTCGTCGCGTATCTCGCTGGTCGTGGCCGCCACGTCGGCGCGGCGACCGTCGCGGGGATCACTCTGTCGTTCTTCGTGCTCACCGGCGACGCGGGTGAGTTCGTTACCCTCGCCGGTGTCGTCGGCGTCGCAGCAGCAGCCGGAATCGCGACGCTGTCGATCCCTGCCGGACTCGGGAGCCACGGCGACACCCTCGGAGCAGTCGTGGCGCTGATGATCCTCGCGAGCGCGACGGTGACGGTGGTTCCCGCCGGTGCCGCTCAGCCGTGGGCAGTGGGGGAGAGCGCACCGGCCATCGAGTCGACGCTCGTCGACGACGACGAACTCGAGGTCGTCGGCGAGACCCGACTTTCACCGGAGGTCCGATTCACGATACAAAGCGAGGTGGAGCGGAACTGGCACACCGGCTCGTACGACACGTACACCGGCGACGGCTGGGTCAGATCCGGAGAGCCATCGTCGCTCGAGGGACCACTCGAGGGGCCACCAGGGGAGACGACCACGGTCCGATCGACGTTCACGACCGAAACGGAGATGCAGGCGTTCCCGGCCCCGTGGCAGGCCGTCGACGTCGAGGGGGCAGCCACGAGGAACGCGCAGGTCGATGAGCGCGGAACGATCCGTCCCTCGGCCGCGTTGCGTCCGGACGACACTGTCAGCGTCGAGAGTCGGGTGGTCGACGCCGACCCCGCGGAACTCCGAAACGCGAGCACTGACTACGACGACGCGATCACGGACCGATACACCCAGCTTCCCGAGAGTACGCCCGACCGTGTCGGCGAGCAGACTGCGGCAATCCTCGACGCGGCCGACGCCGACACCCCGTATGACGCCGCCGTCGCGGTCGAGAGCTACCTGATCACAGAGTACGACTACTCCTTGACGGTCGAGCGACCCGACGGCGACGTCGCCGACGCCTTCCTCTTCGAGATGGACGCCGGATACTGCACGTACTTCGCGACCACGATGGTCGCGATGTTGCGCTCGCAAGGCGTGCCTGCACAGTTTGCCACCGGCTATTCGAGCGGAGAACAGGTCAGTGAGAACGAGTACGTCGTCAGGGGACAAGACGCCCACGCGTGGGTGAAGGTGTACTTCCCCGAGCACGGATGGGTCGAGTTCGACCCGACGCCGAGCGCCGAGCGTGATCAGGTGCGCGAGACCCGCCTTGCCGACGCCCGTGCCGCCGACGTAGAGGATGTTGACACGAACGCGTCCGACCCCGGAGCAGGTGATGCCGACGTGGTCGATGATGAGTCCCGTGCGGAACAAGCACAGACGACCGGCGCAGACGACTCTGACACGGTCGAAACGGAGAACGAAACGGGTGTGCCTGGCGACGTTGCGGATCCGCTGACCCCGGACCCAGGATCGGCTGAGCCCGAGCGGGACTCGTTGACGCCCGGCCCGGCCGGGGAACCCAGTGACGACGGACTCTCACTCCCGTCGCGGGAGGTGCTCGGCTACTGGGTGTTCGTCATCGTCGTCGCAACGGCAGGTGCGCGACACGTCGGGTTGACCACCCGGGCGTACCACGCCGTCAGGCTACGACTTCCGGGGCGTCGCCAGACGCCAGAAGCGGACGTAGAGCAGGCGTTCGACGACCTCGAACGGCTGCTCGCGCGCTCACACCGGGAGCGACGGCCGGGAGAGACCCCCCGTGCGTACCTCGATGCGCTTCGTGATCGGGGCGTCGACGATCGCGTCCACGTCGTCGGTGAGACCTACGAGCGGGCGATGTACGCGGGATCGGTCACCCGCGAGGAGGCCGACGAGTCACGAGCGGTCGTCAGGCGGCTGGCCGTCGAGTCCACGCCGGTCTTCGGCCGTCTGTTCGCGTGAACCCACGGAAGTGTTCGGTCGGCCCCAGTGCCGGTCGACCCCGACTGCCTCGGAGGGCGACACCGCTCACCTCCCGACACTATTTAATATAGGCACCCTGTATCTCCGAACCGTAATGTCGGAAGTCTGCTCGACGTGCGGACTGCCCCAGGAACTCTGCGTCTGTGAAGACGTCGCGAAAGAGTCCCAGCAGATCAGCATCCGCATCGACGAGCGCAGATACGGAAAGGAGGTAACGGTCATCGAAGGGTTCGACCCGAAGGACGTGGACATGGACTCGCTGTCTTCGGACCTG
Organism: Halorubrum sp.; assembly: GCA_040405695.1. GTDB lineage: Archaea > Halobacteriota > Halobacteria > Halobacteriales > Haloferacaceae > Halorubrum. Next base: position 6,559 of record JARVCL010000016.1, read on the forward strand.
AAATCGAAGTTCGCCTGCGGCGGGACCGTCGAGGACGGTGCCATCGAACTGCAGGGGAACCACTCGGGTCGCGTGGAGGACTTCCTCCGCGACAAGGGATTCAACGTCGCGTGACCGCCGCCTAACAGCCGCCGTCGAGCATCGTCGCCTTCTCCACGTTTTCACCTCCCCGAGCAACCGCTCTGTTCACGAACCGCCCCTGATGTCCGACGGACGCTCGCGTTCGGGTGTCGCACGGCTCGGTCGTCTCCGTCAGACGGACACCGCCGCCCGGCCGACGACGAACGCCACCGCCGCAAGGAACGTCCCGTACTTGAATCGGCGCTGTGCCGCGGTCGGGTCCGAGAACGCCTCGTAGCAGGCGTACATCATCACCGCGTCCGCGAGGACGACGACGATCAGGTAGGCCGCGCCGAACGTGCCGAGGAAATACGGAAGCGGACTGACGGCGACGGCGACAACGAGAGCGGCTGTCGCGAGCCACAGCGCCCGCCGTTCACCGATCGCGATCGGCAGCGTCCGAAGCCCTTCCTCGCGGTCGCCAGCGATGTCCTCGACATCCTTTATCACCTCACGGGTGAACGTCGACACTCCCGCGAGCGCGGCCAACACGACCGGAGTGTCGAGGCTGCCGACGGCCGCGCCGCCGAACAGGAAGGTCGAGCCCACGAGGTACCCGACGAGCGCGTTGCCGAACCCGGGCGTTCCCTTGAATATGGTCGTGTAGGTGACGAGCGCGCCGAGGTTGATCGCGGCGATCACGACCGCCGCGAGCGGGAGAAGCACGGCGAGTCCGACCGCGCCGGCGAACAAACAGAGTGCGAAAGCGAGCGCGCCGCGTGGGGAGACTGCGCCGCGCGGGATGGCACGATCGGGCTGGTTGATCGCGTCGATTTCGCGGTCGAAGTAATCGTTGATTGCGTTGCCGCCGGCGACGGCCAGCGCGGTCGTTACGGCGGCGATCAGTGTCGGCTCGACGGCTTCGCCGACCCCGGCCACGAACGCACCAATCGCCGTCAGTACGGCGGCGGCGACGCAGTTGGCCGGTCGCGTCAGTTCCAGTCCTCCACGTAGCGTGTCTCGCACGTCGTCTCCGTTCTCCCGTGCCCAGACTATAAACGGCGTGGGATCCAGACCCGTCGGCGCTACGGACACGACTCCCCTCTCACGACGTCAGGGTGACTGGTGACCACAGGCGTCACTCGGCGCTTAGAACGTGGTGGCTCGGTGAAAGCGTATCGTCACAAGGGGCTTAGTGGGGGTAACGGATCGTCATGGCCACCACACCCGAGTTACCGCGTTGAGACACATAAACCGACCGTGATGCGAAGCGGCTTAACTTCCACCATGAGGTCCAAATAAGGAAGCGGTCAGCTGACGGTAGGCGGAGGTGACACTCTCGTGAACGACGCACAGGACGTGGAAGGTGCGGCCGAGGACAGCGTGGGCATACCCGATGAGGAAGACGTAGAAGTCAACGTCCAGGCGGCCCTCCGCGAGTTCCTCGACACGCTCGACGAGTCTGAGACGTATCAACAGTTCGTCGCGGTCGCCAAGGCGCTCGGCGAGGAACTTGCGACGGCGAAAGAGTCCTCATCGGAGTTCGTGTTCACCAATCTGGTGATGCAGTGTAACGAGGCGATCGGCGACGAGATCGGAATCGACTACGGCAGCGCCTGTGCGGAGGACAGCTGTTAGCTATCGGTGAACATCGGATCCAAACGGGGGTGACGGGTCGTCATTCCTCGTTCGCGCTCGGAAGGGCGATCACGGGGAGTTCCGCCTTCGTGACGAGCCGCAGCGAGCGGTCACCTGAGAGGAACTGCATGAGACGGTTGCCTTCGAGCGCCTGATACGCGATCGCCGTCGCACCGACGTCGTCGGCAGCGGCGAAGATCGCTTCGACGACATCTTCGGCGTAAGCGACGTGGTCGTCGGCCTCGGGGAAGACGCCACGAAACGCGTCGAACGACTCCGTTGCGACCTCCTCAGAGTGAGCGACGGACGTCTTGTCTGGCGCGCCTGCCGTCTTCTCGACGACGTGGAGAACCGTGACGCGTGTGGGCTGATACCTCTGTAGCGCGGCCGCCGTCCCGACCGCGTCTGTCGGACTGGCAACCGGAACGAGGACGTGGCCGAGCAGGGGCGTGTCGTCGTGATCGGCGGACATACTTAAGATGTCGACCGGCCCGAGTAATGAAACCTGCTGCTCTCACGCCCGCCGTGTTCACGATCTCCCGGTGCGTAACCACGAGAGGGATCATTATCCAAAATTGGGCCGCGAACTGGTTACTGACAAGCCTCAAGTGAGAACGTCCGCTTCAACCGGTGATAATGGGAACAGCGACAGGATCATGGCTCCGATCACGGGTGCGGATCGACCGACACGAGGTGACCGGCGCGATAGGAGATTCAATTACGGTCATCCCGATCGTCGTCGCGCTGTCGCTCCTGACGTCCGTCTCACTCCCGCACGTGTTGATCGCCTTCGGGGTCTTCCAGATCGTCTGGGGCCTCGCCTACGGGCTTCCGATGTCGGTCGAGCCGATGAAGGCGCTGGCAGCGCTCGCCATTGCCGGCGGCTTGACCTACGCCGAACTCGCGTTCGCCGGGGTGGTGTTGGGGATCGTGCTCCTCCTCATCGGGCTCTCAGGGACGCTCGCGGCCGTCGAGCGCTGGATCGGCGACCCGGTGATCCGCGGTGTTCAATTCGCCGTCGGATTGCTCCTCCTCGAAACGGGTGTTCGCCTCGGCCTCGCCGACCCCACGCTCGCGCTCGCCGGGGTCGCCATTGCCGTCGCCGTCGCTGCAGCAGGGTATCGGGCGGCGAGCGGGCTCGCGGTCGTCGCAGCCTGTGCTGTCGTAGCGGTGTGGACCGCAGGTCTCCCGACGCCGACGTGGCCGGGAACCCCGCCGACCCCAGCGGTCACCGACGCCGTCGGCTGGGGGGTCGCCGAAGGCGTCTTCGCCCAGCTCGCGATGACGGTCGGCAACGCAGCATTGGCGACATCTCTCCTGTTCGCCGACCGGTTCGACGCGGACGTACCACCCGACGACCTCTCGTCCAGCATGGGTGTGACGAACCTCGTTGCGGTTCCTGCCGGGGGGATCCCGATGTGTCACGGCTGTGATGGCGTCGCCGGTAAACACGCCTTCGGCGCGCGCACCGGTGGTGCGAATCTCGTCAGTGGGGCCGGCTACCTAGGAACGGCGTTTCTCGCAACCACGACATTGCTCGCCGCGTTTCCACTCGCGATGATCGGAGCGGTGCTCGCGCTCGTCGCCGTCTCGCTCGCCCGCGCGGTCGAACACTCCTCGAACGTTGCGTTGTCTGTCGGAATCGGCGTTCTCGCGCTACTCACCAATCTCGGCCTCGCGTTTCTTCTCGGGATTCTCGTCCACCTCACGTCCGAACGGATCGCGGCTACGAGACCGGAAGACACAGCGTAGATGGTCAAGTCCAGAAATCGACGACGATGCATAGAAGCTTTCTGTCTGTAGTAATCATACTATTTGTGATGTGATCTTGGTTCGGGTGACGGAACTACTCCCTGTGCCGAGCTTCGGCCCTTGACAGTCTTCTCCACTCTGGCCGTGTCACGTTCGGGCCGTGTGTTCATCCTGCCGGCTGTACTTCTTTCGAGATTTCCGACGACATCCGGTTGGATACCGTTCAGAACCCGCTCTTTCGGACGGATCTGGTTGAGATGGTTACAGCCGGCAGTATCAGCAGACACACCAGCTCGGGGGGCCTGTCGACTCGACCGCCACCGACTCGCGGGAACCCCCTGCTCGTGAGCGCTGCGTCTCGGTCGGCTTTTACCTGCGCGTGTCGTACTGACTGCATGATATTGGTTCGCGGGAGCGGCGGCGGGACGGACCTCACCGGCACGGTGTTCGAGCGTGGTGAGGAGCCGCCCGCATATAAGGGCGCGCCGAACGAGGACGCGCCGTACGTCTGGGTGTGTGATTCCTTCTACGAGGTCGAAAGCGGTGGGTCGGCACTCGTCGTCGACGACACGGAGATACGGGTTGCCTTCGAGGAGCCGATGCCGCGCGGCTTCGATACCCGCGATCAGGCGATCGAGGCAGCGCGTGAACACATCCGGACGCAGTTCGCACGGATCGGCGTCACGGCCGGTCGCGTCGACATCGAGGTCACGAAGACCGATCCTGCCTGACCCGGAAGCGTGGGTCTCACAGAAATCGCCGCAGCTTCGAAATCGTGTCGACTGGTCGCATGTGTCGTCGCTCTGCGGTTCCGGTGGCGGCCCGAGCGACTGTGCGCGCGACACAGCGTGTCCGGCAGGAACACATCACGAAGCCGGATCAGTCGATACGTACGGCCTCCCGGGCGTGAGAGCTCGGACACCTCCTGTCTGCATCGCGAGTGACGCGGTGGGGCGCGCGCACCGAAGCGCCGGCCGTTCGTTTATATACTATATAAGCAGTAGCCGTGTGACGAGGAGGCTCCCGAGCGACGCGACGTGTGTCAGCGGTTCCGGTTTCCACAACTCCTTTTCCCCTCGTACCGAGCATCGCGTATGACCGGGTTACCGAAGCGCGTCATCGGAGACGCACGCACGAGCGATTTCGGTTGGGAACTGTTGACCGATCTGACCGACATCGGCAGCCGAATGGCCGGGTCGGCCGGGGAGCGCCGTGGCGCGGAGCGGGTCGTCGAGGCGTACGAGACGGCGGGCCTGCGGAACGCCGGCCTCGTCGAGTTCGAGATCCCTGGGTGGTGGCGCGGTGACGCCGCGCTTACGCTCTCTGGACCCGTCGAGCGTCGCCACGACGGCAGTCACGAGACGATCGCGTTGCCGGGCACGCCGGCGGGCGAGGTGACCGCGCCGCTCGTCGACGTCGGCGACGGCACTGACGAGGAGTTCGAGGCGGCGGGCGACACGCTGGAGGGAGCGATCGCGATGGCCTCCTCGCGGACGCCGGATCGACACGACCGCTGGATCCACCGAATGGAGAAGTACGTCACCGCCGCCGAGGCCGGCGCAGTCGGGTTCGTCTTCCGGAACCACATCGAGGGATCGCTCCCACCCACCGGCGAGATCGGATATCACAACCGGCCCGGCCCGATCCCCGCCGTTGGCGTGAGCAAGGAGGTCGGCGAGCGACTCGCACGACTGGCGGCGGACGCAGACACCGACACGGGCGGCGGGCCCGGAGACGACCCCGCTGACCGCCCGGAGCTGACGATCGAGGTCGACTGTCGAAACGAGCCGACAACCTCGGTGAACGCGGTGGCAGATGTCGGTCCGGACACCGACGAGGCCGTCCTCCTGACCGCTCACGTCGACGCCCACGACGTGAGCGACGGGGCGAACGACAACGGAGCCGGGTCGGCACTCGTCGCCGAGGTCGGCCGACTGCTCGCGAGCGTCGGAGACGACCTCGACACCCGAGTCCGGCTGATCACCTTCGGGTCCGAAGAGATCGGCCTCTGGGGGGCGTATCACACCGCCGAAACGACCCCGAGAGAGGAGATTGCCTGTGTCGTCAACCTCGACGGTGCTTGCTCCTCGCGTGACCTTCGGGTCGGGACGAACGGATTCGAGGGGATGGCCGAGACGTTCGAGGCGGTCGCCGACGAGTTCGCCACGCCGCTGTCGACCGGCGACACCATCTCGCCACACGGCGATCAGTGGGCGTTCGTTCAGGAGGGGATTCCGGCCGTGATGGCGTCGACCGCCTCCGACGGATCAGGCCGCGGGTGGGGACACACCCACGCCGACACCCTCGACAAGCTCGACGCCCGCGACCTTCGCGAGGTTGCGGCGCTCGTCGCGGCGGCGACCTACCGGTTCGCAACGGACGGTCCAGACCGGCCCTCGGTCGAGCACCGCTCGCGCGAGGCGATCCGCGACGCGATCGACGAGGGATACGAACAGGAACTCAAAACCGGCGGACGGTGGCCGTACGATCGGTGACGCAGGGGCTCACCGGCACTCGTGGCGGCGCAGAACACGACCGAGATCGACGCTCTGTGGGGAGCAGCGGCCCCGACGAGCGTCGCTCGTGTTCATGTGGGCAGAACCGGGTCCCGAGTGGGGTCATCGCGCCGTGTCGCAGCGGCGCAGTCGGGATGTCGACCGTACTGCCCGGCGGGGGGATGAAACACAGACGGATAAAAAAGCAACGCTCGATCCCACGAGGTGGAACCCCACCGACGCCGCGTGCGCTGACGCTCCGAACACGGTGGCTGACGGGAACCGAACGGCGCACACGGTTCACTCTCGCATCTGTGCCACGTCTACCCGCGTCGGAAGCGCAGCCATCGCGCCCTTCTCGGTCGTCGACAGCGCCGCCACGGCGTTCGCGAACTCGAGTGCGGCCGCCAGCGACGTGTCGTCTGCCAGCGACCGGATCGCCCCGGCGACGAACGCGTCACCCGCGCCTGTCGTGTCGACCGGTTCGACCGGGTATCCTGGATGTTCGACGGTGAGGGAGCCTGCAGTCTGGTTCCACGGCGCTGCCGGCGTCGCGTGTGCGACCGCCCCGTCGGCTCCCCGCGTGACGAGCGCGGTGTGTGGTCCCTGCTCGGTTATCGCCCGCGCCAGTGCCGTCGACCCCGTGGCTGTCGCGTCGACACCGGCCGCCGCTGACTCCGCAACTGGCCCATCGAGAACGCCCGGAACGAGATCGGCCGCGGTCGCCTTGATTACGTCCGCAAGATCGAACGCCCGTCGGTACGCCGAGAGGGTTTCCTCGCCGTCGAACAGCTCCGGGCGAGCATTAGGATCGAACGAGACGACGGCCCCGGCGTCTCTCGCCCGATCCATCAGGTCAAGCGTGGCCGACCGGCTCGGCTCGGCCGTGAGCGTGACTCCGCCGGCGTGAACCCAGCCGACGCCCTCAAGCGTTGCGTCGTCGACGGCTCCCGGCTGCAGACGCGTGTCCGCGGTGCCGTTCCGGTGGAAGCTGAACGCGCGTTCGGCGTCCGGATCGAGGCTCACGAACGCGAGTGCCGTGGCCGCGTCGGGGTCTCGTTCGATCAACTCGGGTCGGACCCCGTTCTCAGCGAGGACCTCGACCAGATGATCGCCAAACGGGTCCTCGGCGACTCGCGTCCAGAACAGTGGCGGTCTGCCGAGTCGCGCCAGACCGACCGCGACGTTCGCAGGCGCGCCGCCAGCCCGTCGGTGAAAGGTCTCGGTGTCGCGAAGCGATCCCTGGCCGTCGGCGATGAAGTCGACGAGGGTCTCCCCCGTCACGAGGAGGTCGGTCATACCAGTCGCTCTCGGCGGTCCCACAAAACCGATTCGGGTCGAGAAGCGTCGTGACGTACCACGGAACGGCGTCGTGTGCGTCGGTCAGGCGGCGTCGTCTTCGAGCGTCTCTGAGTCCGATCCTGACTTCTCGCCGTCACAGACGCCGAGCGGGAGTTCGATCGACTCCGGCGCGTTCGGGTCGTGACCCTGATAGGCGTCCTCGATCAGCCTGGCGAGGAGGGTTTCGGGTGTCACGCCCCGTGCAGCCGCGAGTGCGTGGAGCCGATCGTACTGCTCGGCCGGGACCGATACCGAAACGTCGTTCATGTGCGAGGCTCTATCCCGGAGGTACAAAAGCGTTCTCGCGCTGAAACGACGAACGGGGTCTCAGACGGCGGTTCAGACTTCGAGTCGGTCGACGATGCCGTTCATCACGGCCGATTCGGCTCGAGAGAGGTGCTCCCAGACCGTCGTCGATGCGAGCCCGAGCTCTTCGGCGACCGCCTCCACGCCGACACCCCCACCGTGATCGTAGTATCCCACTGCGACCGCGGTAGCGAGAGCCTCCCGCTGACGGCCGGTGAGGTCCTCTAAGAACTCGGCGGACGACAGACGAGCCGGGCGTTCGACGCTCGACAGCTCCACGTTGCGCGCGAGTTCGACATCGTTGCCGCCGCGCTCTAGCGCGTCGACGACCGCCGAGAGATCCTCGTCGGGGTCGATGTACACCGTCCACCGCTCGACGCCGGCGGTGATCGTCGTTCCGGTTCGGTGGTGGATCCCCATCGCGGCGAGGCGGTCGCCGATCCCCTCCCACTCGCCGGCGTCGATGTCGACGGCGACGTACGCGTGCTCTCCTCGTACCGGCGAGAGCGGCTCCGCTCCGACCACCGCGTCGGCCTCGCGGAACTCGTCGAGAAACGCCCGTATCGACTCGGTCGGCCCTCGGAGCTCGACGATCCGCCGTCGCTCGTCTGCCTGCCCCGTCATCGACGAGACCGACCGCATCGTCACCTCCGGGTGCCGTGCGCTCACGTCACATTCGGGCTCTCCGTGGTGTCGAACCCGGAACGTCACTTCTCGCATGATCGGTGACACGCAATCCGCAGTCAAACCCATTACGGACGCCGGCCGACCCTCCGTGGACCGATACCAGCCGAGACGAGACGGCTCTGGCGGTGACCGCGTCACCCCCGTCGGTGTCAGTAACTCACAACAGATCGATGATCTCGGTCGCGAACGTCGTCAACGCACGCTCCGGATCGTCGTCGTCGAGTCCGACGATCGCGTGGTCGAGACCGTACGCCTCCAGCCGACGGAAATACGCGCGGAACCACTCGACGCCAGCGTGATAGCCGAGGTGTCTGTGCTCCGGGCCGGCGGCCGGGTCGGCGGCGAACGACACCCGGACGGCGATGACGAACGGGGCGTCGCCCGCGAGGTCCCGCCACCGATCCAGGTACGACTGGAGCGTCTCCTCCGGCAGATGATAGAAGAGCCAGCCGTCGCCGTGGTCTGCGATCCACTCCGTCGACTGGCGAGCGTTCCCCGTCGGCAACATCGGGATCGACCCGGCGGTCGGTTTCGGTAGGACGTCGAGTTCGCCGTCGAGTTCGCCCCACTCGCCCGCGGTCTCGGGGAACGCCTCGTGCCAGATCGTTCGAATCGCGCCCACCCGTTCGCGGAACGCGGCTCCGCGGCGCTCACGGTCGACGCCGAAGGCCGCGTACTCCGGGTCGCGGTCGCCGGAGGCGACCCCGAGGACGAGCCGTCCGTCCGAGAGTTGGTCGACACTCGCCGCCGACTTCGCCACGTGGACCGGGTGGCGGGAGCACTACGCTCGACGTGCCGAGCGCGATGTCGTCGGTGTGTCCGGCCACGGTCGACAGCAGCGACCACGGGTCGAACGCCCCGCCTGCGTCGCCGAACCGTGGCCAGTACGTCGGCACGTCTCGAGCCCAGAGCCCATCGAATCCGACCGCCTCGGCGTGGCTCGCCAGCCGAGCCTCCGCGATCGGATCCGGCGTCGACTCCGCGACGCCGGTGAGCGGGAACCCCGCCCCGAACGTCAGTCCAGCTCCGTCGAAGAGGCGTCGATAGCCACGGTTCTCGTGGTCGTATCCCGTCACTGGCTGGTGTTACGTGTCGACGACTATCGGTTCTCCGGTGTCGGTCGGTGTGATGGTTGGTCGATTGCCGGTCCAGCCCCGAACTGCTCGACCGCTCGGCCGTGCGTTTATGCGCTCGCGCCAGCAACATTCACGTGGATGTCCGGACGCCGTTCGCGTAAACCGCCCGCCGAAACCACCGGCGACGCCGAATCGACCGCTGTGGATCGGGGGGCCGCCGCAGACGCCCCCGACTCCGCCGTCGACGAGGGGCTCAAGCGGCGGCTCCGGGAGGCGTATCTCAACGACGAGGAGGACGCGCTCGTCGTCACCGCGGTCCGTCTGGAGGGTGACGAGGCGGTCGTCGAGACTCGGCCGCCGCACGGTGAGGCAACCCACGTCGAGCGGTTCGACGCGCCAACAGACGGCTCGCTCGAAGAGTCCGAAGAGCTGCTGTCGTTCCTCGAGGTCGCAGGAGTCTCGCCGCTCGACCTCGACGAACTCGTTGGCACCCGCATCCCTGCCACGTACGATCCGGATCGGGGATGGAGGATCGCCGCTGACGTCCGTGGTGACGACCCTTCGCGATCACGTCTCACCGTCGCGACGAGCCGGTCGGTTCAGTGGGCGAAGCGGTATCGGGACTGGCTGCTGGTCCTGTTTCTGGTCGGCGGCGAGCTGCTGTTCGTCGTGGTCGTGATCCTGCTCTTTACGTGAGCCAGCGCAGTCGCTCTGGGGTGACTCGGAAAGCAGAAAGAACGTCGGAGGTCAGCCGGTCAGTTGTCGCCGTTCTTCGACTGCCAGGCGTAGTCGCGGCGCTTCGCGGACTTCCCGAACCCACACGAGGAACAGCGCTCTTTCGTCAGGTGGTAAGATTTCTCGCCACAGCGGCGGCACTTCACGTGAACCGTCTTGTTCTTTTTGCCTTGAGAGGGCGTGCCGGAGCCGGTCATGCTTTGATCGTGACGACGTTATCGCCGCGTATAATCGTTGTGTCTTCGATGGCGACGGCGAACTCTCCGTCGAGTTCGTCGTCGACGCGGTCGCTCACATCCGTTTCGGGTTCGATGACGACGTTCATGTGTTGGTCGTAGCCAGCTAGGATGCCGTAGTACGTCGTCCCGTCCTTGAGGTGTACCGTCACGGGGTCCTCGAGCGACGCTTCGAGCACGTCGAGGGGTCGTCCACTCATTACGTGATTTGCCGCCCGTCGCACTATTAAAAATACCGGGTACGGACGGCCGAGGCCCTGACTGACAGCCGTGGTATCGACGAGGGTTGCCCTCCTATCCGGCCGAATCAGCCGGCTGTCGGTCCCCGTAGCGGTCCAACGCGGAACCCCGTAGTTTTTAAGATGCGGCCATGTAGCAACGACCACCACACTCCCGCGGGACACGGTGAGCCACGGCGGCTCGACCGTAGCGGGGCCCTCACCGACGCGCGGTTAGACGCCAGGGCTGACGGCTCCTTTGCGGGGTATCAGTGACAGACGCCGTTTCACGGCGCTCGACACGACCCACACCATGGAAATAGAAATCGCGACAATCGGCGGCTACGAAGAGGTCGGCAGACAGATGACGGCAGTCCGGGCAGGCGAGGACATCGTCATCTTCGATATGGGCCTGAACCTGAGTAAGGTCCTCATCCACGACAACGTGGAGGCCGAAAAGATGCACAGTCTCGACCTGATCGACATGGGCGCGATCCCCGACGATCGGATCATGAGCGACTTAGAGGGCGACGTTCAGGCGATCGTCCCGACCCACGGACACCTCGATCACATCGCGGCGATCCCCAAACTTGCCCACCGCTATAACGCACCGATCGTCGCCTCCCCGTACACGATCGAGTTGGTCAAACAGCAGATCTCCGACGAGAGCAAGTTCCAAGTCGACAACGACCTCGTGAAGATGGAGGCGGGTGGCACGATGGCCATCGGCGACTCCGAGCAGGTCGAACTGGAGTTCGTGAACGTCACCCACTCGATCATCGACGCGATCAATCCTGTCTTACACACTCCGGAAGGGGCGATCGTGTACGGACTCGACAAGCGGCTGGACCACAGTCCCGTCATCGGGGACCCGATCGACATGGATCGGTTCCGCGAGATCGGCCGCCAAGACGAGGGCGTGTTGTGTTACATCGAGGACTGT
>JARVCL010000017.1:0-3378 GCA_040405695.1 Halorubrum sp.
CGGTTCCACCGGCCGGATGTCGCCGGCTTTCAAGAGCCGCTCCCCGGACAGCGAGCCGACCTGCGCGAGGGGCTCCCGCAGTACGCGTTCGTCGGCCACGGGCGCGAGGCCGGCGGAGAGGGTGAGGGGTGTCCGATCGCTGTTCGGACCGATCGGTGGCAGATCGTCGACGACGGCACGTTCTGGCTCTCGGAGACGCCGGCAGAGCCGTCCACGGACTGGGATGCTGCCCATCCACGGATCGCCACGTGGGCGGCCGTCGAGCCGCACGAGTCCCCGGCCGAGCCGGTCGTGCCGGGTCGACGGCCGCTCCTCGTCGTCAACACCCACTTCGACCACGTGAGTCCGCGAGCGCGACGAGAGTCCGCACGGCTGCTCGTCGACCGTATCCCGTCACTCGGTCGACGGGAAGACGAGGACACGGATAGCTCCGACGGCGGCGTTGGCCCTGACGGCGCTGGCCCTGACAGCGACGGGCGACGCTCCGTCGTGTTCGTCGGCGACCTCAACTGTACGGTTGGGACGGAACCGTACCGAATCCTGACCGGAGAGGGCGTGAACGCGTCCGATGAGAGCACGAACGCGAACGGTAGTCCCGGCCCGAACGGCGACGAGCCGGTGGCCCTCCGTGACGCCGTCGCCGACGCCGACGTGAGACACGGACCGACCACGAGCGTGACCGACTTCGTGCGGCTCGTCGACAATCGGCGGATCGACCACGTCCTCGTCACACCGGATATCGAGGCGGAGGCCGTCGCGACGCTCACCGACCGGGACGACCGTGGGCGCTACCCGTCCGATCACCTGCCGGTGCTCGCACGGCTCCGTCGTCACTCGGCCGCGTCGATGTCGTCCTCCTCGTAGGCGTCGGCGTACCGCTCCATCACAGCTTCGTAGCCGTGAACCGCGGTCTCGAACGTCTCACGAAGGTCGGCGATCGGCGTCTCGGTCGCGTCGATCCGAATATCGTTGTAGTACGGGTCGGCGAGTGCTCCCTCCTCCGTGTTCGTCACCTTCACCGCCGCTGACTGGACGGTGAGCTCTTCGCGCTTGTCGCCGCCGGCCGCGTGGCCCGCCGCGAGCGCGTCGATCAGTCGCTCCGCGAGCGGCGGCTCGCCGTGAGCGGTCGACTCGTACGCGGCGGCGGTGTCGTCGAGTACCGTCTCCCCGGTGAGAAGGTTCCCCGCGACCGTGTAGTTCTCGCCGACCGTGTGGCCGTACCAGTCGTTACACTCCGTGCCGGAGAAGGCGAACGTCCCGTCGGCGTCGACGCCGTGGAGCTGCCGCTGTGCGCGACCCTCGTCGGCGTTGAGCAGCGACTCGAGCGCGTCCTCGACGGCGAGACCGTCGCCGAGGTACGCGATCCCCTTTCGTCCGAGTTCGACGTTGACGAGCGACTGTGTCGCGATGGCGCCGTCGGGTGACGCGAACGGACACAGGGTGCCGACACCCGGCAGACGGGTGGTCACCGCCACGCCGAATCGAACCTGGTCGTCGCCGTCGTCGTCGGTGTACCGCTCGCGAACGCAGATGCTGAACGTCACGACCGAGGGTGCGTTCGGCAGGTGAAAAAGGCTACCCACCGTGAGGGGTCGATACCGGTTCCGTCGGCGACGTCCGCGCCCGACGTGACGGGAGCGGTGGTGCCGATTCCGAGTCACCGACACCCCCGGCGAACGGGCGCCACGAACCGTATTCGGAATTGATCCGCCGACCGGAGCGCGGTTCAGGTGCCGATCTGATGGTAGGTATATAAATACCGGTGAAAACCTCGAACCACCCGGCCGACATGATCGCATTCAGGCGGGCGGGCGACTACGGAAGACGGGTGGTAACGTGCGACACGCTTATGTGTGAGAAACCCTGCCAAATATATAGCCTCGGATACGGGCCGGAACGACTGGGATCCGCCTGCTGGGTTCCCGACGCTCCGTCGATGGTGACGCTGGGAGACGATGGCGCCGGTCGCCGAGCCACGCGTCTGTCCCCTGTGTCGTCGGTCAGCCCTCCTGCCGCCGGCACGCGGTCGGGAGCCGACGGAGCGGATCCGGTCGGCATCGTCTCCGAGATAAGCAACCAATGTCAGAGAAACAAACGCTCGAACGGATAAGTGAGGAGTACCGGACATCCGTTCCCGACGACCTCCGAGAGGCACGATCGTTCGACTGGTACCTCGAAACGGTGTACGACGACCCGCGCGTCGCCCGCAACGCTCACCAGCGCGTTGCCGACATGTTCGACCACTACGGGACGCGCTACGACGAGGAGGCCGGTGTCGTCGAGTACGCGCTCGCGGCCGACGACCCCCTCCACGACGGGGCAAACGTGTTCTACGGGCGAGAGATTCACGAGGCGATCCACGAGTTCGTCAACAAGGTAAAATCCGGGGCCCGTGGGCTCGGTCCCGAAAAGCGGATCAAACTGCTGTTGGGGCCGGTCGGCTCCGGCAAGTCACACTTCGATTGGCTCACACGGCGGTACTTCGAGGCGTACACGCGTGAGGAGGCCGGTCGGATGTACACGTTCCGGTGGGTCGACCTCTGTTCGGTCATCGACGATCAGGATCCTGGCGACGACACCGTCCGGTCCCCGATGAACCAAGACCCGCTGGTGTTGCTCCCGAAAGAACAGCGTGCGGCCGTCATCGACGACCTCAACGAGCGGCTCGACGCCCCCTACACGCTTCAGAACGAACAGCATCCCGACCCCGCTTCGGAGTTCTACCTGAACGAACTGCTGGCGCATTACGACGACGACCTCCAGGCGGTGTTGGACAACCACGTCGAGGTGATCCGCCTCGTCGCCAACGAGAACCGTCGCGAGTGTATCGAGACGTTCGAGCCGAAAGACAAGAAGAACCAGGACGAGACCGAACTCACCGGCGACGTCAACTACGCCAAACTGGCCGTCTACGGCGAGTCGGACCCGCGCGCGTTCGATTACGCTGGCGCGTTCTGTAACGCGAACCGGGGGCTGTTCTCCGGCGAAGAGCTGTTGAAGCTCCAGCGAGAGTTCCTCTACGACTTCCTCCACGCTTCCCAAGAGTCGACGATCAAGCCGAAGAACAACCCGCGGATCGATATCGATCAGGTGATCGTCGGCCGGACGAACATGCCGGAGTACAGAGAAAAAACCGGCGACGAGAAGATGGAAGCGTTCAACGACCGCACCAAGCGGATCGACTATCCGTACGTCTTGGAGTACGAGAGCGAGGCCGAGATCTACCGCAAGATGCTGGACAACGCCGACGTGCCGAACGTGGCCGTCGAGCCACACACGCTGGAGATGGCCGGGCTCTTCGGCGTGTTGACCCGGTTAGAGGAGCCGACCGACGAGACGGTGAGTTTAGTCGAAAAGGCGAAGGTGTACAACGGGGAG
>JARVCL010000018.1:0-3351 GCA_040405695.1 Halorubrum sp.
CACGGACGACGACATTTACGGCGAGATCGGCGAGATCGTCGTCGGCAACAGGCCCGGTCGGACGGGGGCGGACGGGTTCGACGGGGTCAGCGTCTTCGATTCCACCGGCCTGGCGATTCAGGACGTCGCGGCCGCCCGCGTCGTCTTCGAGTACGCCGATGACAACGACAACGGCTATCCATTCGATCTGCTCGGCCTCGCCGAGTAGCCCCGCGAACACCGCCTCGAGACCGGATCCGGTCCCGTGACGCGACCGCTTTCGTCCCACGCTCTCGTGATCTGTTCCGTGCTCGTGGCGTGTCGTCTTCCATCCTGCTTTTATAAGTAGCGCGTGAACGAACACGTATGCGATTGGTCAGCGTCGCCGCCGTGGCCGCGAACGGGGTGATCGGGGACGACGGCGGAGTGCCGTGGCCACACCTTCCTGCCGACGTCGAGCAGTACCGCGAGCGCGTCGCCGGCTCTCCGGTTATTCTCGGCCGACGGACGTTCGAATCGATGCGCGCTGCGCTCCCCGGAAGCCACCAGATCGTCGTGAGCCGGAGCGTCGACGCGGTCGACGAGCCGACCGTAACCGTCGTCAGCAGCGTCGAGGCGGCGCTCGACGCGGCCCGCGAGATAGTCGACGATACGACCGGCGGTTCTGGAGCCCCCCACGACGACACCGTCTACGTGCTTGGAGGTGGAACGATATACGAGTCGCTCCAGCCACACGTCGACGGCATGGCACTCAGTCACGTTGACGGCGTGTACGACGGCGACACGCGGTTCCCCGAGTTCGACGAACACGAGTGGCGAGTCGTCGCCGAAACCGACTACGACGGGTTCACGCTGCGCGAGTGGCGGCGCGCCGCCGGAGACTGATTCACGCCGTCGAGTCCGACGACCGGGGTGCCGTTGCGCTCCCGGCGTCGTCGACGATGTCGTTCGCCAGCGGCTGCTCGGTTCCGGCCCAGCGGTCTGTCACCCGTCGGTGTCACCGGATTCGCCGAGCCGCCGTTTCGCGACCAGACCGACGACGAGTACGGTCACAGCCGTGACGAGCCCAGAGACGACCGCGCCGCGGGTGTCGGTCGCCCCAGTCGTGAAGACGGTCGTCGCGGCACCACCGGAAACTGCGGCTACACCAGTAAGTCCACCGAGACCGAGACAACAGAGGCTCACGGCACCGACGAGCGAGAGCGACGTGAAGAGACCATCCTTACCCATGTGTGTCTCCAGAAGCAGACGCTGGCACGTCGACTGCAGGGTGTCCGAGAGTTCGACTCATCAGTGGAGAAACGAAACGAACACGCATAACGGGACGGTGAAACGTCGAGGTCCGAGTGGCGTCAGGCGTCACTCGCCGTCCGGGTCGACTCGTTCGGCGAAGCCGAACCGTGGTTTCACGTCGTCGATGCCGACTGTGAGTGTCTCACCCGGTTCCGCGCCGGGGACGAAGATCGAGTACCCCTCGACGTAGGCGATGCCGTCGCCTTCCTCGCCGCGCTCTTCGATCGTCACCTCGATCCGGTCGCCCGCCTCGACCGGCGCGGTGAGCAGTCCCTTCCCGACGAGGTACACCTCGGAGGAGGCGTCACGCGAGGCGGGCGGAGAGACCGTCTTGACGTACTCGAACTCGTCACCGACGTCCTCGCGGAAGGTGTCAAGGTCTTCCCCCTGGAACACCTTCACGACGAAGTCTCCGCCGGGTGCGAGCAGCTCTTGAGCCACGTCGAACGCCTGCCTGGCGAGGTGGACCGATCGAGCGTGATCCAACGAGTACTCACCGGTCATGTTCGGAGCCATATCGCTCACGACGACGTCGGCACCGCCCTCGCCGACCGCCTCGCGGAGGTAGTGGCGGGTCCGCTCTTCGGTCATGTCTCCACGGATCGTCTCTACCTCGTGGTCGTCGAACTCGTCGATCCGCTGGAGGTCGACTCCGACGACCGTTCCCGTCTCGCCAACCGCCTCGGCAGCGACTTGCAGCCAGCCGCCGGGCGCGGCTCCGAGGTCGACGACCGTATCGCCGTGAGCGAAGAGGTCCGCGTCCTCGTCCAACTGTTTCAACTTGTACGAGGCCCGACTCCTGTACCCCTGTTGTTTCGACCGGTTGTAGTAGTCGTCTTTGCGTCCCATTTGTTCCGTATACAGGCGGAGACGGTTTATCGGCGTCGTTCGACACCGGACGCCGAGACGATCCGCGGCGCGTGACTCGCGGCGGAGCGATCCCGATCGTCACCCGGGGGTTCGCGAGTCGTCGCGCGCGCCTCGGCGAAGCACTCTTTCGATCCGCGACCGTGGCTCACGAACGTTTATGACCCGAGGTTGAGTAGGGGCGAACATGGCGAAAGGCCTGGATGTCGGTACGATGAACATCCTCTCGGGGCGACAGGAAGGCTCCGAGACGGTGTTCGTACAGCAGCGCAACTCGTTCGTCGAAATCGAGTACAGCGATATGGCCGAACAGATGCTCTCCCGCAGCGAGGTCCTCCACATCCGGAAGGACGACAAGGTGTACGTCGTCGGCGACGACGCCCTCAACTTCGCGAACATCTTCAACAAAGAGACTCGCCGGCCGATGCAGCACGGCATCCTCTCTAGTGACGAGTCCTCCGCGATTCCGATGATCAAACTCATCACCGAACAGGTCGTCGGCGAACCCGCTCGTCCGAACGAACGACTGTTCTACTCCAGTCCCGCAGACCCGATCGACTCGCCGCTCACGACGCTGTACCACGAGAAGACCCTCGAATCCATGCTCGGTGACATGGGGTACGATCCCGAGCCGATCAACGAGGGGATGGCGGTCATCTACTCCGAACTCGCCGACAACAACTTCACAGGACTCGGAATCAGCTTCGGCGCGGGGATGACGAACGTCTGTCTCGCGTACTACGCGGTGCCCGTGATGAAGTTCTCTATCGCCCGTGGGGGAGACTGGGTCGACGAGCAGACCGCTCAGGCGACCGGCACGCCGGTCGACAAGGTGACGAGCATCAAAGAGGACAACTTCGAGCTCGACTTCCGGACGGATGTCGGCGGCGTCGAAGGCGCGTTAGCCATCTACTACGAGAACCTGTTGGATTACGTCATCGAGAACATCTCCCAAGAGGTCGACGAAGAGGACGTCGAGGAAGGACTCGACGTGCCAGTCGTCGTTACCGGGGGCACCTCGAGTCCGAAAGGCTTCGAAGAGCTGTTTGCGGACCACCTCGCCGACGCGAACATCCCGTTCTCGATAAGCGGTGTCCGGTCGCCCGACGAACCGATGTACAGCGTCGCCAGCGGCGCGCTCGTCGCGGCCCGCTCCGAAGAAGGAGCCGACGCGGACGCCGGGACGACCGAGGCAACCAGCGACGCCCCCGA
>JARVCL010000019.1:0-3345 GCA_040405695.1 Halorubrum sp.
ATGGATGACGACGGCGAACAGGACGACAAGGTGATCGCCGTCCCCGTCGAAGACCCCCGATTCGACCACATCGAGGACCTCGATGACATTCCTCAACAGATACGTGACGAGATAGACGAGTTCTTTTCGACGTACAAGAACCTCGAAGCTGGCAAGGAAGTCGAGACACTCGGCTGGGATGACAGGTCGACCGCCGAGGACGCCATCGAACGTGCACAAGAGCTGTACAGCGAGACGTTCGGCGAGTAACCCGGGCGACCCGTACCTGCGATAACCGACGCGTATCTGCCAGCTCTCGGCGATGTTTTATGCGTATGGGTAATTTTTAATGAGTGAGGCGTGTAAACACAGGTGAATACATGAGCGCACGCGATCACTCGTTCGGCATCGACCATCCGACCGTGGTGCCGGCGAACTTCGACCCCGAAAGTGCGGCCCTCGACAGGAACGGGTCGGCGGGGTCGGCGTCCGACGGGGTAGCCGACGGAACCGACGGCCGGTCGAACGACGAGTGAGTGGTGTCAGGGACTCTCGATGGCCGCCGACAGCGGGACGGCGTCGGTTACGAGTGCTTCGAAGCGTGAGTCGGCCCACTCGAGGACCGATGAGTCCGTCGATTCGAACACGTATCGCGGCGTGTTGCTGTCGTCGTACGCAATGATACACGCGAGGTCGTCGTAGCGGAAGAGTCCGTACTCGATCGGGGCCGAGGAGACGAACACACTGGCGGCGTCGTGATCGAGTGCCCGGTCCATCGCCGGCTGAAAGTCGTCGATGGATCGTGCGAGCACGTCTCGGTCGATTATCAACTGGAGATCAGAGCCCGAGTCGAGTGCGGCTACGGCTGCCTCGTTGTACTGTGTCGTGACGATCGGTGAGACCGTTCGGATCGACGACCCATCGCTCTCTCGGACCAGTTCCACGACGCGATCGAGTGCCGCGAACGGATCACGGTCGGTCGCAGCCGTGAGTTCGCCGGTGTCGAACCCGGACGGCGGAAAGGGCGCACCGGCCCGTTCGAGGTCGGCCGCGAACCCCCCGAGCCGGTCAGCACGCTCGATCTCCTCGAGCAACGATTCGTACGCGTCGTGGACGCGCTCACCGGTCGGCGTCACGTGATACACCGCTCCTCGCTTGACGACCCACTTGCGCTCTCGGTACCCCGCGAGGATCCGTTGAACGGTCGTACGGGTTGCATCGACCGTATCGGTGAGCGCCGACGGCCGCGACGGCTCCCGTCGGAGGACCCGAAGGATCTCGACCCGCACGGGTGACCCGGCGAGATACTGCGCGCCGTCGTGAGGGGGGCCGGACGTCATGCGAAGGCTCGATACGGGCAGCCGAGTAATAATCGTGTCGTTGGGATGAACGACTGGCACCGGCGGGGTTGTTGAACCCGACCCGATTATATTATGGTCGATACTGGAAGCTCACGACCGTCCCCACGGTGTCGTCGCCGGCGATAGTCTCCGTCGTCACCGTGAGGCCGACGACAGCCTCTTCGCCAACGGCTTCCTCAACGACGGCGCGAAGCGCGTCGGGGTCAGCACCCTCTTGTAACACCGGGATCCGGATCTGCTGACGATTGAGCCCGACGTCGCCGAGGTCGTACTCAGTGTGTTCGAACGCATCACGGAGCGCGGCTTCGATGTCGCTCATATCTCGAGATTCACGCGGGACGAACAAAAAGACACCCAAGTATGGCACCACCGCCGGACTCGGCGGGCCGTCTCAGGCGTACGCCTCGTACTCCTCTCCGAACAGCGCGAAGTACGCGACACCGACGAGTCCGATGGCGCTCGCGATCCCGAACGCCAGCGTCGGGTCGCCGGCGAACTCGACGGCGAGCGACGAGACGGAGAACCCACCGTAGATCAGGCCGCCGATCGCCGCGCTCGGGATCACGACGGCGTTGCGAACCAGGTAATACGACCCAGACACCGTTCCGCCGGTGTCGCGTTCGGCCGGGCCGACGATGAGCGCCTTGTGTGCCGGTAGCCCAGCGAACCGAAGCCCCGAGAAGGCGAAGAGCAGGGCGAACACGAGCGGATCCCCCGGAGCGACGATGAGCAGGACGGGGAAGACCGCGTACACGAGAAAGCCGAGTCCGACGACCGGTTTCAACCCAACCCGTTCGGCGAGTCGCGCCGCGGGCGGCATCGAGACGAGCGCGACGGCCATCTCGATCGCGAGGAGTACCCCGAAGAACACCGCTGGCGACAACGTGAGCCCACCGACGGTGAGCCCCACTTCGCGAAACTGCGTGACGACGAGAACGAAGAAGACGTACACCATTCCGTTGGCGAACCGGACGAGCGTGTCGGCGACGAGGAGCGGACGGAGTGTCGAGGGGAGCCCGCGGAGGTCCGCGATCACCGCCGAAACGCCGTCGAACTCCTTACCAATCGAGTCCTCGCTCGCATCGTACAGTCGATGCTGAGCGACCGTTGCGAGCACCGCGAAAACGACGGCGATAGCGAGCACGTACTGGAATCCGACGGTGAAGTCGGCGAAGGCGTAGAGCACGCCCGCCGCCACCAGCGGTCCGAGGAGGAACGCGGTCCGGCGAAACACCTCCGTGCTCGCGAACCCACGCGCGAGCCGGTCGGGCGGAACCGACTGTTTGACGACCGCGAACGTCGCACCGAGTCCAAACGACTTCCACGCCTGCGCGAAAAAGAGTCCGACGAAGATCCAGATCCACGGTTCGAAGACCACGCCGCCGACCGTGATCGTCCCGAGGCTCGGCGCGACGAGCCAGACGGCGAACCCGAGACTCGATGTCAACCCGAACAGGGTGAGCGCGACGCGGGAGCCGATCCGATCCGAGATCCGACCGCCCGGATACGGGTACGCCGCACCGATGACGTTGCCGACCGTGCCGAACAGCCCGATGACGAACGCGCTGGCCCCGAGCGCGGACAGATACTCCGGAACGTACCGACTCGTCATCTGAAACCCGAGACTGAACGCGAACATCGCGACCGACAACACGAGCACGTCCCGTCGGAACGAGAAGAACTGACGGAACGGGTCGAAGAGGTCGACATCACCCTCGCTCACGTGTGTGAATCGAACAAGGGACGGATGTATTCACCGACAGCGGCGGCTGATACCGGATCTCCACCAGAATTACGTCCCTCGAGTCGTTACGAGCAGCTACACACAGCCACAAGCCAACGTGGGTGGTCGTTCGTTTCGAGTTCTCGAATATTTAAACATCGGACACGTGTCGGTTCTCATTAACGCTCATCTTAATATCACGCGATATTCTATGTAATATGCACGAAAGTGTTGCAGACTACCTGGCTGAGAACCCGAAGATGACCGGCGTCCTGTTCACCG
>JARVCL010000020.1:0-17855 GCA_040405695.1 Halorubrum sp.
TCGGCAGGATCGAGCGTCGTTCCACCGTCGCTCACGACAGGGAAGGTCCCGTCTTCGTCTGTTATCCAGTGCCCGGCGGGATCCGTTTCTCCGTCGAGTCGCCCTATCACCACCCGTCCGCCGAGCGGCGTTCCCGATCCGTCCACCACCCGTCCCGATACGCGCTGTTCTGACGACATGCGGCAAAAATTACATGCTTTTGATTTATGTTTTTCTAAATAAATTATTATTCAATTTATCATTTCTGCCGATAGAAGCGGTCGAACGGCAGTACAGGGTAGATCACCGGATCTCCTCGTCTGACCTGACTCCGCTCAGCGGTCACCGGACGAGGTCGTCGACCGAGCACGACCAGGCCACGCCTCGTACGCCGTGAATCGGCGGTGCGCTCGTTCGAATCGCGACGCTCAGTCGAACAGCGTTTCGCCGTCAACCATATGTTCCTCAACGGCGTCCATGTTGAGGGTCACACCGAGACCGGGTTTCTCGGGAACCTCGATGTAGCCGTCCTCTATGACTTCCTCCTCGACGAGATCCGACCACCAGCCGAGCTCGTAGGAGTGGTACTCGACAGCCAGTGAGTTCGGAATGGATGCCCCGACGTGTGCGGCGGCCATCGTCGCGACCGGCGAGGCAACGTTGTGCATCGCGACCGGGACGTAGTACTGGTTCGCGACGTCCGCGATCTTTCTGGTCTCACGCATTCCGCCGACCTTCGGCAGGTCGGGCGCGACGATGTCGACCGCCTGGTTTTCGATGAGTCGTCGCAGCTCCGTGACGCGGTACCGGTTCTCGCCGACCGCGATCGGTGTAGTCGTCGACGTCGTCACTTCCTCCTGTACTTCGAGGTTCTCCGGCGGCACCGGGTCTTCTAGCCACCAGACATCGTACTCCTCGACGGCGTCCGCAAGCCGCTTCGCAGAGCCGCCGGAGAACGTCCAGTGACAGTCGAACGCGACGTCGGCCCGGTCTTTCACTCGCTCCGTGACTCGTTCGACGATCGCTGTCTTGTGACGGATCTCGCCGGGGCGCAGGTGCCGGTTCGCACGGTCCTTTTCGAGTCCCGACGGCACGTCGAGATCGAACTTCAGCGCGTCGTATCCCAGTTCGTCGACGACGCGTTCGGCCTCGTCCGCACACGCTTCAGGGTCCGCCTCCGCCTCGGTGTGACAGTCACAGTAAACCCGCATTTCGTCGCGGTACTTCCCGCCAAGCAACTGATAGGCGGGCACGTCGAGGATCTTCCCCGCGACATCGTGTAAGGCCACCTCGATGCCGGAGATGGCGGTGACGGTCACCCCCTCGATCGACCCCTCACCCGACATCTTCTGGATGAGGTGCTCGTACAGCCGGTCGATGTCGAGTGGGTTTTCGCCGACGACGAACGGCTTCATCCGTTCTATCAGCTCGGGGACACCCGCACCCCAGTACGCTTCACCAGTGCCGACGACACCGGCGTCGGTGTACACCCGGACGAGCGTCCACGGGAAGTTGCCGTCGACCATCGTCGTCTGTACGTCGGTGATCTCGACATCCCGACCGCCGCCACGTGTCCCGGTCACTCCCATCGTCTCTGAGGAGAGCTCCCGCATCGTATACTCCGCGTTGGGATCGTGAAGCGAATCGTAGTTCCGGCTCATGCGTACGTGTTCGCTCGGACCTGCCTAAGCGTTTATATCCTCCTCTGGCGACGAGTCTCCTGCTCGGTGCGCACTCGGCCCGCTCGGGGTGCGGGTCGCCACGATGGATAGGGAGTTTTTCGTAACCCTACCCCGAACGAAACCCATGGTTGAAATAACTGATTCGCTCGCGTGCCTCTTTACAGCCGAACTGGAACCCGACGACGAGGGGGGATACGTGCTCTCTGTCCCGAAACGAGAGGTCGAACACGGAACGGTGGTGCCGGGCGAGACGTACCGGGTCGCCGTGATCGCCCGAGACGGAACGGACGCGGACGGCGAGGAGGGTGTGACACGCGGTTCCACAGACGGCCCCCGTCGAAAGACGAGTGACGGCCGGTCTGCAGCCGGGACGACCACCTCCGGCCCGCCTGTTTCGGAGGGCGAAGTGCGCGACGTCACGATCGAGACCCTCGGCGACCAGGGTGACGGAATCGCGAAGATCGAGCGAGGGTACGTCGTCATCGTCCCCGACGCCGAACTCGGCGACGAGGTGACCGTCGAGATCACGAGCGTCCGAGAGAACGTCTCGTTCGCCACGGTTATCGACACGTAACGGAGGGCCGGCTCCGGGAGCGTCGAGCCGTCGTCCTGCACACTGTCGGGGAGAGCGGGTGCAACCGAGCTTCACACCGGGGACGGTCCGTCTCGCTCGCCTGTCGGCTACGAGAGCAGCCGTCGGAGGTGTGCTCGTGAGAAGAACGACGACGGCTCGTCCATGTGGACGCCGATCTCACCAGACAACGCCCACAGTCCAACTCGCTGGACCGGCTCGGGGAGCGAGTAACACGCTCGGACGGCCTTGCCGAGTCGGATCTCCCGTCCCAGTTCTTCGCGCCACCCCGACTCGTACGCGTCGAGACTCGCCGGTCGTTCCGGGTCGATCGTCGACGCCGCGGCGTCGGCGGCTCGCATCCCGTAGAGAATCCCTCCGCCTGTGAACGGTTTCGTCTGTGCGGCGGCGTCACCGATCAGGAAGACACGGTCGGTCGTCACGGTGTCGGGCGGCCCGATCGGGATCGCCCCCGAGCAGCGCTTCGTCGTGTCCGCCCCGTACGCCGAACACAGGCGGTCGAACCGTCCAACGAGGTCGTCACCTGGCGGCGCGGCGAGCCCGTACTCGACCCCGGCGTCGCCGCGCGGGATCCGCCACGCGAAGAAGCTGGGAGCGGTGAGGTGAACGTCGACGTAGTTCCCGTCGTCCGGTTCCGGATCGAATCCGAGCACGCCGTGGAGCAGTTCCGTAGGGCGGGGCAGTCCGACCGACTGACGAACCGTCGAGGTCGGCCCGTCACAGCCGGCGACCATTCGCGTCTCGACGGTCTTGGTTCCGCCGCCCGCAACGCTGACCTCGACGATCACGCGGTCGGCTCGCTCGTCGACCCCCATCACGGTGTGACCGTCTCTTACCGTCGCACCAGCGTCACGTGCGCACGCAGCGAGCGTCCGGTCGAGCCCAACGCGATCGATGACGTTCGACACCGGCTCGTGTTTATAAAAGTGGTACGGGTCCGATCCCGGGCCGCCGGTGTGGAACCGCGCACCGCTGATCCGATTCTGCAACAGATCGGGCTTCGCGTCGTCTGGAACGTACTCCCAGAGGTCAGTGGAGACGTGTCCAGAGCAGGCGAGCGGGGTGCCGATCGACCCCGTCTCGAACACGACGGTGTCGTGACCCGCGTCCGCGGCCTCCCTGGCGAACCGTGACCCGGCAGGTCCAGCTCCGACGACGACGAAATCGTACACGATCCGCTATACTCGCGTCCAGTATATAAACGACACACTCGATGCCCCGACGCGTTCGACTCGGATCTGGCCGCTCGCTCCGGCATCAGGCTCGTTCGTCGAGCCAGGACAGAGCGGCGTCGATGTCGGTGCGCGGCGGCGAACAGGTGAACCCCTCACAGACGTAGACGGTCGGCTCTCCGTCGGTCGCGTCACGATCCCTCCAGATCGGTGGTGCCGCGGTGAGTCCCAACCGGTCGAGCCACGCATCCAACCCCGTCGCCGTCGGCGGTCGTGGAGCCACCACCGCGCCCGGAAGATACCGTTTCGCGAGCGTCGCCCGCCACGCTGCCGGCGTCTCCTCGGCCGCGATCGTCACTTCGATGCCACCGGATCGGACGCGCTCGGCTGCCCGCACCAACGAGACGTGTTCTAAGGGACTCGCCCGGATCCGATCAGCGTGGGTGCCGACGACGGAC
Organism: Halorubrum sp.; assembly: GCA_040405695.1. Taxonomy (GTDB): domain Archaea; phylum Halobacteriota; class Halobacteria; order Halobacteriales; family Haloferacaceae; genus Halorubrum. The sequence goes on from JARVCL010000020.1 coordinate 3,884, forward strand.
TCCGCGACCGTGCGGAACCGATCGTCGGGGCGGAAGCCGTCCAGCACGGCGAGGGTGTCGACGGCGAGACCGAGACTCGACGGCGTCGACCGGTCCATAAACTCCTGTGGTCGGGCGAACAACGTCCCGTCGCCGCCGTCTGCTCCGGCGTCGCCCGTGGTGTCTCCGCCCGTCTCGGCGTCGGGATCCCGCGTGAAGTAGATCGTCCCGTCGGCGTCGTCGTAGAAGGCGTCGACCAGCCCCTCGCCGAGTTCGAGAGCGAACGACAGGGCATCGACGTCACCCGTCGCGGCGTACACGTCGAACGCGCCACGCGCGAGGAACGCGTAATCGTCGAGATACCCTGGCCCGGCGACATTGCCGTCGATCCACCGTCTGTCGAGCCGCCCCGTCGCGTCGTCGTACAGTCGCTCACGGCAGAACGACAGCGCAGCCGCCGCGATGTCGGCATGGTCGCCGTCCAGCACCGCGTCGGCGGCGGCGAACGCCGATATCGCCCGCCCGTTCCACGACGCCAACACCTTCTCGTCACGGTTCGGACGCGGGCGTTCCGCTCGGGCGTCGAAGAGCTTCTGTCGTGCCTCCGCGAGCGTCTCCTCGATCCACTCCGTCGGCTGGTCGTGTTCCGCCGCGAGCGACTCGATCGATGTCGCCAGCGTCGGCACCGACGTTCCGCGCTCGAAGTTGCCGCCCGGACGGATCCCGTAGCGGGCCGTGGCGATGTCTGTGGCCGGGCCATCGAGGACGGCGTCGACCTCCGCCGGCGTCCACGCGTAGAACGCCCCCTCGACCCGCTCGTCCGCGTCGGCGCCCCCACGTCCAGCAGGCTGTCGGCTGCGGGCGTCGAGCGTGCTGAAGAAGCCGCCCTCGGGGTGGCGGAGTTCGCGGTCGAGGAAGGTCAGCGACTCGGCTGCCACCTCAGCGTATCTGGCGTCGTCCGTGAGCCGGAACGCGTCGAGGTACACGAGGGGGAGTTCGGCGTTGTCGTACAGCATCTTCTCGAAGTGCGGAATCGTCCACGATCGGTCGACGGCGTATCGGTGGAACCCCCCACCAATCTGGTCGTACATCCCCCCCGAGGCCATCCCGTCCAGCGTGCGCGTGGCCGCATCGAGGAGGTCGTCACGGTCGGTCCGGGCGGCCGCACGCAACAGGAGATCGACGCGTCCGGGCATCGGGAACTTCGGGCCGCTCGACCCGAACCCACCGTGTTCCTCGTCGACGCTCCGCATCGCGGCCGCTGCCGCCCGGTCGATCAGGCCCGCGTCCGGTGGGTCCGCCGAGCCGTCCGGAACGGACTCGAGTTCGTCGCGCGCGCTCGCGGTCCACTGTTCGGCCCGATTCTCCATTTCCGCGCGCTGCTCTGGGTCGCTCCAGGAGTCAGCAATCCGTTCACACAGGCCGGGAAACGACGGATAGTCCCCGCGTGGCTCCGGCGGAAAGTACGTGCCGACGTAGAACGGTCTCCCGTCGGGAGTACACCACGCAGAGAGCGGCCACCCTCCGCCGCCGGTCACCAACTGTGATACCGTCATGAACGTGCTGTCGACATCGGGACGCTCCTCGCGGTCGACCTTGACCGGGACGAACGACTCGTTGAGTAGCTGTGCCGTCTCCGGGTCGGCGAAGCTCTCTTCTTCCATCACATGACACCAGTGACACGACGAGTAGCCGATCGAAACGAAGACGGGCACGTCGTGTTCTCGCGCCAGTTCGAACGCCTCTTCGCCCCACGGCTGCCAGTGTACCGGGTTGTCGGCGTGTTGTCGGAGGTACGGACTCGACTCCTCGTCGAGCCGGTTCCGCTCGGTCGGCTGTGACATGGGCTGGATTCGTCGTGAGCCCTGAAAAACCCGTCACACGAAACACCGGCCGCTCTCCGACGACGCGGGCCGTGCTCTTGACCGATACGCACGCTGTCGCCGTCGACCGTCGACGGCGGGGGGTCACCCCATACTGATCCACAGTGTTGGATCGATTCGTCGGCAAAGAGAGTAAGGTTTACACTTGCATGCGGGGATCCGTCGCGCATGACCGAGACCGTGCTTCTGGTCGGCGGCGGCGGACGCGAACACGCGATCGCTCGCGCACTCGCCGACGACTGTGCGCTGTACGCCTGTGCGAGCAACCGAAACCCCGGGATCAGACGGCTTGCAGACGGATTCGAGACGGTGGCCGAGACGGACACGGAGGAGGTCGTCGCGTTTGCTACGGCGGTCGACGCGGACATCGCGGTCATCGGTCCCGAATCCGCGCTCGACGCCGGTGTCGCCGACGCACTCGACGAGGCCGGCGTCTACGCCTTCGGTCCCCGTGCAGAGGAGGCACGGCTGGAGACGGACAAAGCGTACCAGCGCCGATTCATGACCGAGGCGGGGGTGCCGGGATGTCCGGAGTTCGAGGTGTTCGACGACATGGACGCCGCGTGTGCGTACATCGACGAGTACGACGGCGACCTCGCGGTGAAGCCTGTGGGACTCACCGGCGGGAAGGGGGTGAAGGTGATCGGCGATCAGGTGACAGCGGCCGAGGCAAAAGCGTACCTTCGTGAGTCCGACTACGACCGGGTCGTCCTCGAGGAGCGTCTCGTCGGCGAGGAGTTCACGGTGCAGGCACTCGTTGCCGACGGTGAGTTCCGGCCAACGCCCGCGATACAGGACCACAAGCGCGCCTACGAGGGCGACGACGGGCCGAACACCGGCGGGATGGGATCGTACTCGGATACGGGACCGTCGCTCCCGTTCATGGAACCGGGCGATTACGAGGCAGCGGTCGACGTTCTCGACGCGGTCGTCGACGCGCTACCGACCTACAAGGGCGTTCTCTACGGGCAATTCATGCTGACCGCCGAGGGCCCGAAGGTCGTCGAGTTCAACGCCCGGTTCGGCGACCCCGAGGCGATGAACACGCTACCGGTCCTCGAAACCCCATTCCTCGACGTGCTGGTCGCTGCCAGAGACGGCGAACCACTCCCTAAACTCTCTTTCTCGGAGACGGCAACCGTGTGTAAGTACGCGGTCCCGGAAGGATACCCGACCGACCCCGACTCGGGGGCGCGGATCTCCGTCGACGAGGACACCGTGGGAGAGGCCCTGCTCTACTACGCGAGCGTCGACGAACGCCCGGACGGACTCTACACGACCACGTCGCGGTCGTTCGCGGTCGTCGGTCGTGGCGACTCCATCGCCGCCGCAGAGGCACAGGTCGACGCGGCGCTGTCGGCCGCCGGAGACCGCGTTCGCATCCGGCACGACATCGGGACGCCCGAGTTACTCGACGAGCGAGTCGCACACATGAACGATCTTCGGGAGTAGATGGCCACCGAGACGGCCGGCCGCAGCGACAGCGAGGGAGCGTCGACCGCTGGACTGTCCGTCCCGAATGCGAGTTCACACACCCCCGTAGCCGACCCTTATATTCCCACCACGACAAGAGCGGTCCGTGAGCGACGAGAGAACCGCGGTCGACGGGCACAGCACCGACGACGAGACCGGCAGTACCGTCGAGCAGACGAGAAACGCAACGGCGTCGACCGACCGGCGCGACCGGCTCGACCGTCACGAGACGAGCGGGGTGCGGAACTCGCTGTGGTCGTGGCCCGACGCCAAATCGCCGCTGACGGTCGTCCGCAACTACGTAGCGATATCGCTGGCTCGGATCAGTCCGAGCCTCCGGCTCAAGAACTGGCTGCTCTCACGGATCGGCGTGACGGTCGGGTCGGGCGTCTCGTGGGGGTTGGAGTCGACGCCCGACGTGTTCTGGCCGGAGCGCATCACCGTCGGGAGCGACGCGATCATCGGGTACGACGCCACGCTGTTGTGTCACGAGTTTCTGCAAGACGAGTACCGACTGGGCGACGTCGTCGTCGGCGACCGGGCGATGATCGGTGCTGGTGCGATCGTGCTTCCCGGCGTGACGATCGGCGAAGACGCACGGGTGGCTGCGAACTCGCTCGTCACGGCGGACGTGCCGCCGCAAACGACCGTGGCCGGCGTCCCGGCGGAGATCGTCTCGCGGGCCGACCAGACGGACGAGGAGCGGGACAGCCCGGACGGATCGCCGCGATCGGACGACGCGCCGAGGTGACCGCGCCACTCAGTTCCCAGTCTCAGTCGGCTCTTCGTCGGTCTCGTCGGCCCCAGACCCGTTCTCGTCGGCCGCCTCCTCCGCTTCCGTGATGTGTGCCTCCGTGCTTACGCTGTCGAGGTCGACGCCAACCTCGTTGGCGACCGCGTCGAGAACGGCGCGCTGCTCGGCCATCTCGTTCTCGAGTCCCTGTACGCGGTCGGCGGTGTCTGTGACCGTCTCTTGGGTTGCTTCGACCTCGTCACGGAGCTCGCTGATCTTCTGGTAGGTCCGTTCTGCCTTGTCGGCGAGCGTCTGAATCCGTTTCGCTGTATCACCGAATCCCATGTCCGTACGCTCGTGGCGGGCCTACCTGTGCTTTTCCGTTCAGCTCCGGGTACTGGACGGGCTCGGAGCGACGGGGGGACCCCGAACCGTCTCGGCTCGCCGGGTCGTTCTGCCACCGACCGCCGCTGACGATGGACTTTTTGCCGGACCGCGCGACCTGTACGCATGAGCGTCGAGCGGATTCTACTGACGAACGACGACGGCATCGACGCCGTCGGGCTACGGGCGATGTACGATGCCCTCTCCAGCGCGTACGATGTCGTCGTCGTCGCGCCGACGGGCGACCGCTCGTCCATCGGTCGCGCCATCTCTGGTGGTGTCGAGGTCACGGAGCACGAACTGGGGTACGCAGTCGACGGGACACCGGTCGACTGTGTCGTCGCAGGGATCGACGAACTCGTCCCCGACGCCGACTGCGTCGTCGCCGGCTGTAACAAGGGGGCGAACCTCGGGTCGTACGTACTCGGCCGGTCGGGAACCGTCTCGGCCGCCGTGGAGGCTGCCTTCTTCGGCGTCCCAGCGGTCGCGACGTCGATGTACGTCCCCGGTGACGACCCCGACTGGTGGCAGACGGACCTCGAAACGGAGCGGTTCGCACACGCTGTCGACGCGACCCGGTATCTCGTCGACGACGCCTTCGAGGCAGGCGTGTTCGACACCGCCGATTATCTCAACGTGAACGCGCCCATCGCCGACGCCCCCGCTGACGCCGACTTGCACGCACCCATGCGGGTCACGACGCCGTCAGACTGGTACGGGATGACCGCGGAACGAGCCGCCGACGAGAGCGGCGTCGGAACCGCCAACGGGTTCGGACGCGACGAGGGGGAGACGGACAGAGCCGGAGACGCAGGCGACCGCAGGGCGAGAAGCGAACGGATTACGTTCGACGACCCGATCTGGGGACGAATGACCCCGGAGACGGTGCCCGACGAGGTCGGCACCGATCGACGGGCGGTCGTCGACGGCGAGGTGTCTGTGTCACCGCTGACGGTGCCGCACGCGACCAATCGAAACGAGTCGCTCGCAGAACTCGCCGAGGCGTACCCCGGACCCCTGCACGATGTCCCGTAGCGCGTGGCTGGTGAGTCGGTCAGTCGGGCGGTGATGATCTGCGCTGGGTCTACGTCTCGTCGGCGCTGACCGTGACCTGTGCCTCGACGATGACGCGGTCGCCCATCTCGTAGCCCGGTTCGTACACCTCGTGAACGGTACCCTCCGGCTGGTCGCTCTCGACCCGGAGCATCACCTGGTGACGCGCGGGGTCCACGTCGGTCCCCGGCTCGGGATCGATCGGCTCGACACCCTCCGCCGCGAGCACTTCGTCGAACTTCTCCAGCGTCGACCGTACCCCCGGACGGATATCGCTCTCCTCGTCTTGGTCGAGTGCCCGGAGCAGGTCGTTGCGAACGGGAACGATTCGCTCGACGAGCGATTCGGAGGCGCGCTCGCGAATCTCGTCCCGCTTGCGTTTGGCTCGTTCTTTGTAGTTGCTGAAATCCGCACGGACGCGTGCGAGTTTGCTCGTCAACTCGTCGACCTCCTCGCGGCGCTCGGCGAGTTCGGCCTCCAGCTCGGCCACCTCGTCTGCGAGCGCCGGGTCGTGTGCTGCCACGCGGTCGGCGAGAGAGTCCTCGTCGGCCGCGCCGGAGTCGTCCGTACTCGTCTCTCCACCCGCACCTGTGTCCGGCTCGTCGTCTGTGTCGGCGGTCCCGTTGCCGGTCGAGTGAGGGCCCGCGTCGTCTTGCCGCTGACCGCTCGGCCCCTCGCTCGACGCGTCTGTGTCCGGGTCTTCTGCCGCCGCGTCGGTCGTGTCGGCGGACTCCGGCGTCTCGACCTCGACGGCGTCGTCGTCGCTCATGTCGGATCGAAGTCGGTCGGTGGGTATAAGCGTTGTAGAACACAGCCGCGAGTTGCCGGGTTACTTATTCCACGCGGGCATATCACCGACGATGACTGCGCCGAACCGGAACACGCTGTGGGCACGGGCGATCGTCGACGAGCTCGCTGCGGGGGGCGTTGACGCCGTCGTCGTCTCCCCAGGGAGTCGATCGACGCCGCTGACGGTTGCCGCCGCGCGCCACGACGACATTCACGTCTTCTCGCTGCTCGACGAGCGCTCGGCCGCCTACTTCGCCGTGGGACGCGCCCGCCGGACGGGTCGCGTGACGCCGCTCATCTGTACTTCGGGAACCGCCGCGGCCAACTACCACCCGGCCGTGATGGAGGCGAGCAACGCGCGCGTTCCGCTGCTCGCGCTCACGGCCGACCGCCCGCCGGAGCTCCGTGACTCCGGCGCGAACCAGACGGCCGATCAGGAGAAGCTGTACGGCGACGCGGTTCGGTTGTACAAGGATCTTCCGGAGCCCGCGGCCGCCGATCGCGCCCTCCGCTCCGTCCGCACGACGATCGCTCGCGCCATCGCGACCGCCGAGGGGATCGACGCCGGGCCGGTTCACCTCAACGTCCCGTTCGCGAAGCCGCTGGAGCCGACGCCGGTTCCGGGCGACGTTCCGTCGGACCTCGACCCGGCTGCGGCCACCGGCCGTGACGGCCCGTACGTCGACGTGACGAGGGGGAGTCCAGAACCGGCCGACGACGCGCTACGAGAACTGGCGTCGGCGCTCGCTGCCGACCGCGGACTCGTCGTCGTCGGTCCGGCCGACCCGCCCGGGATGGACCCGGAGGCTGTGACGGCGCTCGCACACGCCACCGGCTACCCGGTCCTTGCAGACCCGCTTTCCGGGGTTCGGTACGGGGGTCACACCCGCGTGATCCCAGTGATCGGCTCGTACGACGCGTACCTGTCGTCGGCACTCGCGGGCGAATCCGACGACTCCGACGAAGACGGTCTCGCCGCGCACGACTGGGCGGATCCGGAGGTCGTCCTCCGTCTGGGAGCGTCACCGACCTCGAAACGGCTGCGGAAGTACCTCGCTGCGACGGACGCAGACCAGTACGCCGTCGACCCCACGGGACGGTGGCGCGAGGCGGAGTTCACCGCGACCGACCTCGTCGTCGCCGAGCCGAACCGACTCTGTGCGCGCCTCTCACGGATCGTTCCCGGCGGTGGCGGCGACCGGGCTTGGCGCGAGCAGTGGGAAACTGCCGACCGGGTCGCCGAACGCGTTCACGCGGGCGAGAGCACCGACACGGACGTTCACGAGGGGGCGGTGCTTCGCGCCGTCGCCGACGCGGCTCCCGATCCTGCTACGCTGTTCGTCTCGAACTCGATGCCGGTCCGTGATCTCGACCGGTTCGTCCCGCCGTCGGCGAAGAACGTCACCGCTCTCGGGAACCGCGGCGTCTCTGGGATCGACGGGATCGTCTCTACGGCACTCGGCGCCGGGTCGGCGACGACCGACGACCTCACACTCGTCGTCGGTGACCTCGCGCTGTATCACGACACCAACGGACTGCTCGCGATCGACCGGTGTGATGTCGACGTGACGGTCGTCCTGATCAACAACGACGGCGGCGGGATCTTCCACGCCCTGCCGATCGAGTCGTTCGATCCGCCGTTTACCGAGGCGTTCAAGACCCCACACGGGATCGAGTTTGAACCGATGGCCGAACTACACGGACTGGCGTACACACGGGTCGACGCCCGGACGGCGGAAGCCGAAGGGAACAACACGGCGACGGCCGAGGGCCACGCTGCCCACATCGACGCTGTCGAGGCGGCGTACACACGAGCCACCGAGGCCGATGGGTCACATCTCATCGAGGTTCAGACCGACGCAGAGGCGAGCCACCGCAGTCGTGAGCGGATGTCGTCGGTGGTCGGCGAGCGACTCTCCGAGACTATCGGCACGGACTCGGGCGGAGACCCGGGGTCGAAGCGTCCCGACGGACACGAGGGGGGTGACCGATGAAACGCGAGTGGTTCGTCGTCCTCGGCGTCGGACTGCTCGTCGTCTTCGGGGCGGTGACCGCGCTGTTCGGCACGACGTTCTGGGCGACCCCGATCCGGGCGGTGCAAGGTCTCCTCCTCATCGCGGGCGGTCTCGCGTTCGTCTGGGGTGGCCGTGGCGAGGTGCGATACGACCTCGAGCCGATCCGCCTGATCGGGCTCGGGAACGTCGCGCTCGGCGGAGTGGTGATACTCAACGCGGTGTCGACGCTGCTCGGCGGTGTTCCGTCGGAGACGGCTGCGCTCACCGCTGCCCTCGCTGCGGCGGTCGGTGGCTTCGCGCTCGTGTTCATCGGCGGCGGGCTCTACCGTGGCGGTGACGCGATCGAGATCGAGTTTAGCGACGAGCCGATCCTGAACGATCGGTGATCGACGCGGCGACGCGTTCCAGACTCAGTTCACGGTGACCGTCGTCTCGGCGCTCGCGTCGTGCTCCTGTGCGGCGATGTCGCCGACGACGCGATACGTGCCGGCCGGCGGGTCAGACCACGCCCCTTCGTACGTCGTCGACTCGCCGGGATCGAGCGTTTCGCTCCCCAGAACTTGCGTGAACATTCGCCCTTCTCCGTGTCGCCAGACCTGGTCGCCGGTGTCGGCGTCGTGCGCCGTGAAGTCGGCTCGTTGCCCCGTCCGAAACCGGAGCGTCACCGGATCGTCGCCGTCGTTCCGAACGGTGAGCGAGAGCTGAACACCGTCGCTGCCTGCCGTCGCTGCCGAGAGGCTGGTGTGGAGCATATCTCGAACTCGCACGTCGGAGCCCTAAACGCTGGCGGCGACCCGTAGCCCTTAGTAGCCGCCGGCCCGTCTACGATACCCGTGCAGGTCGTGGGATACGACGCCGGCGAAAGTGACTCCGCAGGCGGGAGCGGCGCGGAGCACGAGAGCGACGGCGGCGGCACGGTCGGCGGCGGATTCTACGTCGCGAGCGACGGCGACGTGGAGTACCTCGACGCGAGCCCTGGAACGCGGCTCTCGTTCGGCCTCGGCGACCGGCGGTGTGCAGGCACGATCCACGACGACGGGCACGTTTCCTGTGAGCACCGCGATGCCCCGTACTGTGACGCTCACTCCGCTGTGTGGGTGTGCGCTCGGTGTACCGGAACGTGTCTCAAAGACGAGATGGACTGTTTCGAGGCGCACGCGATGTATCTCGCGGCGTTCGCCCCGGACGTTTTCAAGGTTGGCGTCACCCGTCTGTGGCGGCTCGAAACTCGACTCCGCGAGCAGGGTGCAGACCGGGCGGCGCACGTTCGGACGTTTCCGGACGGCCGAGTCGCCCGTGAGGTCGAAGCCGAACTCGCGAGCGGCGGTGATCTCGTCGACCGCGTCCGCGTTCCGACGAAACTCGCCGGGTTCGGCCGCTCAGTCGACGCCGAGGCGTGGGACGCGCTCCTCGACCGATTCGAGCCGATCGAGCGGTTCTCATTCAACTACGGGCTCGATCTCGACGAGCGCCCCGTCACCGAGACGATGGCTGCCGGCACGGTTCGCGGGTGGAAAGGGCGTGTACTGGTACTCGACCGCAACGGCTCTACGTACGCCGTCGACGCGCGAGAACTGGTCGGCTACGAGCTCACCGACGAGATACCACCCCGCGACCTCCAGTCGAGTCTGGGCGCGTTCGGGGGCTGAACACGGGCACGTCGCGGTCATCTGTGCGATTTGGCGATCTCGATGATCGTCGATCCTGGCTCGATCACCGACCGATCTATCGGTCACGACCGGACCGCCAAGCACCTTCTTCGTCCGACCGTTTCATCGTTCGACCCCGTTCGCCGTCACGAACCACCGGACACCGAGGTACGCCACGCCGGCGAGAGCGACGTAGACGACGACGGTCAGCGTCGTCGTGGCGTCGGCGCTGTCGATGGCGAGGCGTGCCACCGCGTTCGTCGGCCCCCCCGCCACCGCCGTCGCGCCACCGAACAGTACGAGTACGGCCACGGAGTAGAGAAACTGTGCGGCACGTCGATCGGGTGCGGCGGCTGCGATGCCAGCCGCGATGGCGACGACGAGTGTCGTCAGCCCGGTCGTCAGCGCGACGATGGTCGCCACGTTGGCGACCGGAGTGCCGTTGGCCTGAAGCAGTAACAGCCACACCAACGCCTGTCCGGGGGCGATGGCTATCGCCGCGAGCGCCTTCCCGTCGAGAATCTGGCCGATCGTGACGGGCGCGACACGAAGCAGTTCAAGCGTCCCCTCGTCGATCTCTTCGGTTATCGAGTCGACGACGAGCGACCCGGAGATGAACACTGGGAGGAACACCAACACCGGGATCAACACGGTGTAAGTGAACGTAAAGTACGGGCTCGATCCACCGCTGTCAGGCAGCGCCAGCGGGCGCTCTGTCAGGGAGTCAGCACGCGACTCGCGTTCGGTTCGTTCGTACGTCCGCAACAGGTCGCGCACCTGAACGACGATCACCGTCGTCTCGACGGTCGCGTCCGGTGCGACGACCTCCACCGTGATCCCGCCTCGATCGTCGGGCGTCGCGATCATCACCGCGTCGGCAGCGTTGCGGTCGAACGCCTCTCTGGCAGCGTCGGGATCGGCGTACGGGGTGACGGACGCCCCCGCCGTCTCATCGGCGGCACGTTCGAGGTCCGCGACGGCCTCACCCGCGCCAGCGACCTTGACCTCCGCACCGTCGAGTGCGCTAGGATCGTACATCGAGACGAGCCCCACCACGAGAAACGAGGAGAAAGCGGCGATGAACAGCTGGATCCCGATGGCGAGCAGGATCGTCTTCTCGGCGCGGAGCCCCCGGAGTTCCCGCCCTGCGATGGTGAGCCGGCTACCCATAGATCCGCAACACCCCGACGTTGTACGCAGCGTGCACCAGTGTTGCCAGCGTGAGCGTCACGGCGTAGTACGTCCGGGTTCGACTCGCGCCGACAGCCGTGAGCGCCGTGGTGAAACCGTGGACGACGAGCGGCGCGAAGAACAGCGCCGCGAGAACGATGGGCGAAAGTCCGGCGACACCCGCGACGGACCCGAAGGCTGCTCGCCCCACGTACAGCTCTGTGAGGCCGATCGCCTGCACGACCGCCGTAGCCTTCTCAGCCAGGAAGAAGCCGAGGCCGGATGCCAGTCCGACTGCGAGCGCGACCCGATCGGTTCGGGCGAACACGCCTCGCTCGAACCCCGCGTACAGGTGGAGGCTCTTCGCGACCTCTTCGATGAGCGCGATGGTGACGAGCAGGACGGGGATCGACAGCGTGACTGGCAGGGCGAACAGCACCGCGACCGCGAGTAGTTCGGCGACGAAGACGAACGGAACCGTACACGCCGTCACAAGCGCCACCGCTCCGAGCCCGCGAACGCGCGCTGGAACCCGTGCCGCGACACCGGTCACGGGCGGCTGCCGAACCCCGTCGCCGACCGCGAACAGGCGCGCTGCGAGCGCGTCGAGGAACTTCCTCCCAACCGGCTTCTGTGTGAACAGGTCCTCCTCACGGTACACACCGAGTCCCAACACGAACAGGAGACCGGCAGCGAGCGCGGTCGGCGTCGTTGCGAACAGGAACTCACCGAGCGACACCGCCTCTCCTTGCAGATCGAAGACGACCAGCGTGAGCGGCGAGATGAGCGCGACCGGCGTGACGTTCGTGAAGATGGCCGGAACGAACGCATAAGAGGTGAGAAGCACGCTCACCGCCACCGTGACGAAGGTGAGCTCTTTGAACGACCGCGCGAACACCGCTCCCACGAACGTCGCCGCGAGGAACGTCGCCGCGAGGGGCGCAACCGCCACCACAGAGAGGAGTCCTCCGCCGACGACGAGCGCGGTCAGCGCGGTCACCACGGCTGCGACCGCGGCATACGGCAGGGTCTTCCCCGCCACGATGTCCACGGGCGCGAGTGGGGTGACGAGGAGCGGCTCGCCGCGGCGGTTGGTCCGTTCGTCGAGTACCGACGAGCCGTACGCCTGCACGAGGAAGTTCATCGGCACGAGGAAGACGAACGCCAGCACCAGTGAGGTGAACGGGAACGGCGGCGTGATGCTGCCCGGCGCGCCGACGGTGTCGCCGCCGAACGCGCCTCCGTCGAGCGCGCCGCCGATCGAGGGAACCGCGAGACCGTCGTCCGTTTCGTCGTCGCTCGTGGCTCCGGCTTCTGCGCCGGTGTCGTCCGCTACGACTCCACCGCCGCTGGGGTCAGTCTCACGTTCGTCGCCGCTGGGTGCCGGCTCGTCGTCCGGACCCGCACCGTTCGAGCCGCCGTCGTCGATATCACCGAGTGTCGGCTCCGTGGCCGATCCGCCTCGAGTCGCGTACTGGAGCGTCACCGTGAGCGGAAACGCTGCCGTCGCGTTCGGTTCGGCGCGCAGTAGCCGCTCGTTGTGTGCCTCGACCGCCTCACGAAACTCCGCGGCGGCAGCAGCACCCTTTCGCGTATCGGTGGTGACGGCGACGACCCCACCCCCCGTTCCGTCGTCGCGAACGATCAGGTCGGCGGTGGTCCCCAAGACGGCACGGTCGGCCGGCACGACCGTCAGGGCCGGCTCTCTATCGACGGCGTCCGCGTACGGCGAGTCGGTGTCGACACCGACCCGGTACACGTCCCGGTCGACATCGAGCCCGACGACGCCGGCAGCGACCCCAACGCCCAGAACCCCACCAGCGACGGCAAGTAGCGCGACCGCAGCCAGCACGGTTCGGCGGTCCACGCCGCCCGACGCCCGGGCCGTCTCCCAGTGAGCGACTCGAAGGATACGTCGCAGCCGGGGGCTCACTCCGGCCTCTCCTCCGGTCTCCGCGACGACCTTTCTGCCGATCCCTCCAGTGACGCCCCGGGTGACGCTCGGATTGGGGAATCGTCTCCCCGCCGTCCGGGCATCGGTCGTCCGACGAGTTGCAAAAAGACAGCTTCGAGGCTGGGCTCACGGGTCCGAATGTCGACGACCGATCCCCCTCCTCTCGTCACCGTCTCACGGATCGCGTCCACCGCCTGCATGGTCGGAACGGCGGTTCGAAACCGGTCGCCGACCGCTTCGACGGTGGCTGCGGTACCCCCGTCGGCGTCGGTGACAGACGTCCCGAGATCCGGTTCGACATCCGTGTACACGTGGTAGGTCGTCTCGCCGTGACGCTCGCGAATCTCGTCGACGGTCCCGCGGGCGACGATCTCACCCTCGTTCATGATGATGACACGGTCACACACCGACTCGACGTGATACAGGTTGTGCGCCGAGAAGACGACCGTCTTCCCGGCTGCCCGAAGCTCTCGAGTGAACGCCAACACGGAGTCGGTCGTCACCGGGTCGAGCCCAGAGGCGGGCTCGTCGTACACGAGCACGTCGGGATCGTTGACGAGTGATCGGGCGATCGCGACCTTCCGTTTCATCCCCTTCGAGACGTCGCCGAGCCGTCGGTCGCGATGGTCGAGCGCTAGCCGATCGAGCGCCGGGTCGATGCGTTCGTTCGCGACCGACCGCGGCACGTCATACAGGTCGGCAAAAAACCGGAGGTAGGAGGTCGCGGTCATCGATTCGTAGAGTGGCGACTCCTCTGGCAGGAATCCGAGGTGGTGTCGCATCGCTGGGTCGGTGGAGTCGTAGCCGGCGACACGCGCCTCGCCGGCGGTCGGTTCGACAAGTCCGGCGAGAATCTTGAGCGTCGTCGTCTTGCCCGCGCCGTTGGGGCC
>JARVCL010000021.1:0-17657 GCA_040405695.1 Halorubrum sp.
GGATTACCACCAGAGGTTGCGCCTGCTGAAATCGGGCAAGCCTCGCCTGGTCGCCCGGGTGAGCAACGCTCACGTCAGGGCGCAGCTGGTTACCCCCGGGCCCGACGGCGACGAGACACACGCGACCGCCACGAGCGAGGACCTCGGCGAGTACGGCTGGGAGGCCCCTACCGGGAACCTCCCCAGCGCGTATCTCACGGGGTACCTCGCGGGCGCTCGTGCCGTCGACGCTGGCCTCGACGAGGCCGTGCTCGACATCGGTCTCAACACGGCGACGCCCGGCAACAAGACGTTCGCAGTACAGGAAGGAGCGATCGACGCCGGTCTCGAAATCCCCCACAACGACGACGTGCTCGCCGACTGGTCGCGCACGCGTGGCGAGCACATCGCCGCGTACGCCGAGCAGCTCGACGAGCCGCTGTACAGCGGGGAGTTCGACGCCGCCGAGTTACCCGAGCACTTCGACGACGTGCTCGACGAGCTACAGGAGATCCATGAGTAGACACGACGACGGCTGGGAACCGCGAACGCGGCTCGGCCGCAAGGTACAGGACGGGGACATCACGTCCATGGAACAGGCGCTCGACTCCGGGCTCCCGCTGAAGGAGGCCGAGATCGTCGACCAGCTCCTCCCGGGGCTGGAAGACGAGGTACTGGACATCAACATGGTCCAGCGGATGACCGACTCCGGTCGCCGCGTGAAGTTCCGCTGTGTGGTCGCCGTGGGGAACCGCGACGGCTACCTCGGCTACGCGCAGGCCCGTGACGACCAGGTTGGCGGCGCGATCCAGAAAGCGATCGACGTCGCAAAGCTGAACGTCATCAAGGTCGACCGCGGCTCGGGCTCGTGGGAAGACCAGCCCGGCGGCACGAACTCGCTGACCCGGAAGGCCGAAGGGAAGGCTGGTTCCGTCACCGTCGAGATCAAACCCGCCCCGCAGGGGCTCGGGCTGGCGGCTGCGGAGACGGTCCGGAACATCCTCGAGCTCGCAGGCGTCGAGGACGCGTGGACGAGCTCAGACGGCAACACTCGAACCACAGTGAACCTCGCGAAGGCGACGTTCAACGCGTTAGAGAACGCTGCACAGTCTCGGACGCCCGAGCACGCCCGGCAGGTTCACTACGACGAGGTGAGCGAGTGATGCAAGCGATAGTTCAGCTTCGCGGTGAGGTCAACGTGAATCAGGGCGTCGAAGATACCCTCGACATGCTGAACGTCGGACGGGTCAATCACGCGACGTTCGTCCCAGAGACCGACTCCTATCGCGGTATGGTCACGAAGGTGAACGACCTCGTCGCGTTCGGTGAGCCGAGCGTCGAGACGGTCGCAGCCACCATCGCACGCCGCGGCGAACCCATGGAGGGTGACGCCGACATCGACGACGAGTGGGTCGCGACCAACACCGACTACGACGACGTGGCGGCGCTTGCCGCAGCCCTGGTCAACGAGGAGACGACGCTGCGCGAGCAGGGTGTGTCTCCGACGCTCCGGCTTCACGCCCCGCGCGGCGGCCACGACGGCATCAAACATCCGGTCATCGAGGGCGGCGAACTCGGCCGTCATTCGACCGAAGAGATAGACGCACTTCTGGAGGCAATGCGATGAGCAAGAAACGTCGACAGCGTGGCTCGCGGACGCACGGCGGCGGCACGCACAAGAACCGGCGGGGTGCCGGTCATCGTGGCGGCCGCGGTGCTGCGGGCCGTTCGAAACACGAGTTCCACAACTACGGACCGCTCGGCAAGCACGGGTTCAAGCGGCCCGAGGACGCTCAAACGGAAGTCGTCGAACTCAAAGCCCAGAAGCTCGACGAGGATGCGGCGCTGTACGTCGCGGATGGACTCGCCGAGGAAGACGGTGACGCGTACGTCATCGACGCGCGCGATGTCGTCGACGACGGCTACGATGCCGATGTCGTGAAGGTGCTCGGCGGCGGTCAGGTTCGCCGCGAGCTCCACGTCACGGCTGACGCGTTCACGGCCGGAGCGGTCGAAGGTATCGAGTCCGCTGGGGGCGACGCGATCCTCTCTGATCGCGCCGAGCTCGCGGATGACGAACCGGAAAACACTTCGGACGAGAATAATAACGAGGCGTAAGCATGAGCTGGAAGGAGGCCGCCGAACCGGTGCTCACCCGGATGCCCGTCGTGGAGCGACCTGCGGGTCACGTCCCGTTCAAGCGGAAGCTGGCGTGGACGGCCGGGATCCTGATCGTTTATTTCTTTCTTACGAACATCAACCCCTTCGGCCTAGTTGCTGGACAGGGGACCGACTTCTTCGGGCAGTTCCGGTCGGTGCTCGCCGGCGAGCACGGCTCGCTGCTCCAAGTCGGGATCGGTCCGATCGTCACGGCATCGATCGTCCTCCAGTTGCTCGGCGGGGCGAACCTCCTCGGGCTCGACACGAACGATCCACGGGATCAGGTGCTGTATCAGGGACTCCAGAAGCTCCTCGTGATCATCGTGACGGCGCTGACGGCCGCGCCGATGGTGTTCACCGGCGAGTTCCTTCCAGCCAATCCGGATGTCGGAGCCGCCTTGGGGATCGGCACCTTCGGCGTCGAGCTGCTGATATTCACGCAGGTGTTCATCGGCGGCGTCCTCATCCTGTTCATGGACGAGATCGTGAGCAAGTGGGGCGTCGGATCCGGCGTCGGACTGTTCATCATCGCCGCGGTGAGCCAGCAGATCATCGGTGGGTTCTTCAGCTTTTCCGCGCTCGGAACCTCCGGATTCTTCGCGAGTTGGTACGGAATCATCGTCGGGGATGTCGCGCTTGGCTCTCCGTTCACCGCCGAGGGACTCCAGAACCTGCTGTTCGATCCGGGGAACGTCCTTGCGCTGTTCACCACGGTGTTCATCTTCGGAATCGTCGTGTACGCGGAGTCGGTCCGCGTCGAGATTCCGCTCTCACACGCCCGGGTGAAAGGTGCTCGCGGCCGCTTCCCGGTGAAGCTCATCTATGCGTCTGTCCTGCCGATGATCCTCGTTCGCGCGTTGCAGGCGAACATTCAGTTCATCGGTCAGATCCTCTCCTCGCAGTGGGCGGGGATGCCGGCATCACTCGGCGTCTACGGTGACCAGGGTGAGCCCGTCTCCGGACTCTTCTACTACTTGAACCCCATCCAGCGCCGTGAAGAGTGGATGTGGTTCCTTGGAGAGATTCCGGCGACCGTCGAACCGTGGATGATCGCGGTCCGCATCATCATCGACCTCACGTTCATGGTCATCGGTGGTGCCATCTTTGCGATCTTCTGGGTCGAAACCACCGGCATGGGACCGGAGGCGACGGCGAAACAGATCCAGAACTCGGGGATGCAGATCCCCGGCTTCCGCCGGAATCCACAGGTCGTCGAGAAGGTTATGGAGCGGTACATCCCGCAGGTGACGGTCATCGGTGGCGCGCTCGTCGGACTGCTCGCAGTCATGGCGAACCTGCTCGGCACTATCGGGCAGGTTTCCGGAACGGGACTGCTGCTGGCTGTCTCCATTACGTACAAGCTGTACGAGGAAATTGCCGAGGAGCAGCTGATGGAAATGCATCCGATGATGCGCCAGATGTTCGGAGACGACTGACCGAACACGCCATCAGCTCTCATCGAAACCTGCCGCCACGCCTCGACTCCGCGACTGACCGGCACGCTCATTACTCGGTCATCCCACGTACTGGTCGTGATCCCGTCAGGCGTCCTCGCGCTTGCTGTCGTCCTGCTTGCGGCCACGACTGTCGGCATCGCCCTGGTTGGCTGGGTGTGTGTCGGTCCGGAACAGCTCCGTACAGTTCGTGATCGTCCGGAGTGGTTTACTCAGAGAGTACGCGCAGTCGGCCCGTACATCGGCGCACTCGCGTTCGTGTTAGCGGTGAACAAGGGGCTGCAAGGAGGTATCGAACGGTTCTCACACGCGTACGGCTACGAGGCCACGGCGACGCTCCACGCCATCGAGGGGGACCTCGTCGTCTCGTTTCAGTCGTTCCTCCCGACCCCGGCGACCATGTACTTCGCGGTCGTTTATGTGGTCGGCTACGCGGTGTTGTTGGTCGCGCCCGTGCTCGTGTATCTGTTCGCTGAGCAGGCCAGACCGATGAAACGGCTCGTCGCCGCGTACGCGGTCAACTACGCGGTCGCAGTCGTCTGTTATGCGGCTGTGGTTGCGTACGGCCCTCGGAACGCGGATCGAGCGAGCGGCGGCACGAGCGCGGATGCGCCGCTTCTAGAGTACGTTCCCGACATCACGTCGATCACCGTCCACGTGAACACGAACACGAACGTCTTTCCGTCGCTGCACGCGGCGCTCTCGGTCACTGTCCTGCTGGTCGCTGTGACGACTCGAACCGAGTTCGAACGGTGGTTCGTGGTCGCGGCCGTGCTCGCGTCGTCGGTTGTCGTCTCAACGATGGCGTTGGGGATCCACTGGGCGACGGACGTGGTCGCGGGCATCGCTCTCGCGGCTGGCGCGGTGTCGATCTCCGGACGGGTCGTCGCCGAATGACCGGGTCGTCCGAACCGCCTACGCCACCGGAATTATACTGTCTCGGCACGAGAGGCTGAGATACCAACCGATGCTCTCGAGCGACAGTCGCCCAAACGTCGCGACACTGAAGCGAGCGGCACGGTCGCTCGGTGTTCACAGCCATCTAAAATCGATCTACTGGGGACTGTCCGTTCCGCGGGTGTTACACGCGCTGTCGCGGAAGCGGACAGTGACCCACCGCATCAGGGGGGTGGCGGTCGACGTTCCGGTCGGGGAGTACTGGCAGTACCAGCGCTTCCGGTGGATGCACCCCGAACTCAAGCTGTTCGAGGAACTCGTCGAGTCGCTGGAACCGGGTGACGTCTTCTACGATGTCGGTGCCCACTTGGGATGGCACAGCGTCGTCGCTGCGAGTGTCGACTCGGGCGTCGAGGTGGTCGCCTTCGAGCCCCACCCAGCGGTCGCTGACCGACTCGAGACGACGCTTCGCGCGACGAGTCACGAGGTCGATTGCCGGCGAACGGCCCTGCTGGACGAGAACGGAACGGTCGCGTTCACCGGCGCACCGGACCCGGCCGCACACGTGTCGGGCGTGTACGGATCGGAAGAAACGAACACCATTCAGGTGGACGCCGCAGCGGGTGACACGCTCGTCGCGGACGGTGAGATTCAGCCTCCGGACATCGTAAAGATCGACGCCGAGGGGGCTGAGGCGGCGGTCCTCCGCGGGCTACAGACGACGATCCGAGAACATCGCCCACGATCGATCTACTGTGAGGTGCACACGGACGCGCCGGCAATCAGGGAGATCCTCGACGACCTCGGGTACGTGTATCAGCCGCTCGCGTCCGCGCGACCGATACTCCGGGCCGTCCCGGAGTCAGACCCGTCGTAAGGGACCCGAACGCCACGAGCGGACGCGATCGATCTGTGAGTCACATCTCGACGCCTCGCTCACCCTTCGAGTCCCGTACCGAGAGCCGCCGGTCAATTGTGTTGTTCTGTCGAGTACGGACCCCTCGACGGTGCTCGCGTTATCCAGAGCTGTGGCACGATTCAACACGCCGACCGCGGTCAGAGCGGTAGTCCGGCTGGAGCGAGGGGCTTTTGGCTTGGATCGACGAACTCCCGACATGGACATCGAAGAGGGTGGCGTTACGGTGCGCGTCCCCGAGGCCCGCGACGGTGCGAGCGAAGGGACCGGCGGCAGCGTCTTTTTCAACCCGACACAGGAGTTGAACCGAGACGTCACGGTCGCGACGCTGCGCGCGTACCGTGAGCGAGAGCCACGGGCGGAGACGTATCTCGACGCGATGGCCGCCTCCGGGATCCGCGGGGTTCGGGCGGCGGCCGAGGGGTACGACGTCACCTGTGCCGATGTCGATCCGGATGCCGTGGAACTTGCCGACGCGAACCTCACGGCAAACGACCTCGATGGCCGAACCGTTCACCGCGACGTCAACGCCGTACTGCACGAGGGGGTCTTCGACGTGGTGGATCTCGACCCGTACGGCACACCGATCCCCTTCGCGGACGCCGCGCTCGCCAACGCACGGAACCTCGTATGCGTCACCGCCACGGACACCGCGCCGCTCTGTGGTGCACACCTGAACAGCGGGATCCGGAAGTACGGCGCGGTGCCACGTAACACCGACTACCATCCGGAGATGGGGCTCCGAACGCTGATCTCCGCACTCGTTCGAACCGCCGCGCGCTACGACACGGCGGCCCGGCCGATCGTCTCACACGTCTCGCGGCACTACGCACGGACGTACCTCGAACTGACGTCCGGGGCACGGGCGGCAGACGACTGTCTAGAGGAGCTCGGCTACGTCGACAGCTGTGAGGACTGTCTCTGGCGGTCTGCGACGCCGGGGCTGATCGCCGACCCCGTCGAAACCTGTCCCGTCTGTGAGCGTGACCGTGTGCTCACAGCCGGACCAATATGGCTCGGGGCGGTCGCCGACGCCGCGTTCACCCGGTCGGTCCGTGAACACGTCACCGACGACATGGGAGAGGCGAAGCGAGCGCGGAAGCTGCTCGGGACCGTGGCCGCCGAACTCGACACCCCAACGCACTACGACCAACACCGACTGTACAAACAGTGGAGCGAGCCGGCAATCGGCATGGACGAGTTCGTCGAGCGGCTGCGGGCGGCAGGATACGCGGCGACGCGAGCACACTACCGTGGAACCGCGGTCAAGACGGACGCGTCGATTCCCGAGATGCGCTCGGCCGTTCTCGAAACGTCCTGATCGGCTCTTCGGGTCTCCGTCGGCTCCTCATCATCCGACCAGACCGGTTTTGTAGCCGTTGGCCGAACCGACGAGCGTGACCAGACACGCACGATTCTCACTCGACACGGCCCGGCTCGTCGTCGACGCGGTTCGAGACCAACGAGTGACCTTCCTCGCTGCGAGCGTCGCGTACTACGCGTTCGTCTCGCTCATCCCTGCGCTGCTGCTGTTGGTGGCCGTCGCGAGCACGGTCTTCGGCGACGCGGTCGCAGCCCGGCTCCTCGCCGTCACGAGCGAGTTTCTGACGCCCGCCGGCGAGGAGGCGGTCGGCACTGCGATCGCATCTGCACAGGGACGAGCAGGGGCCGGCCTGCTCGGCGGCACCGTGTTGCTCTGGTCGACGCTGAAGGTGTTTCGCGGGCTCGACACCGCCTTCATCGAGGTGTATGGCGTCGACGACGACGTCGGGTTCCTCGACCAACTGATCGACGCCGCGTCGGTCGTGTTGGCCATCGGGGTCGGGATTACGGCTATGGTCGTCGTCGGTGCGATCGTCGCCGCCGTCGATGTGCCGCTTCTCGAAGTCGCGAGCGTCTTCGGACTGCCCGTGCTTCTCACCGTCGTGTTCCTCCCGATGTACTACCTGTTGCCGTACCCGCCGGTGACGCTTCGCGAGGCACTGCCTGGCGCTGTCCTCGCCGCTGTCGGCTGGACGGTGCTTCAGGCGGGGTTTCAGGCGTATGCCGCGAGCGCCGGACAGTATCAGGTGTACGGCGTTATCGGTGGGGTGTTGCTGCTCGTCACTTGGCTGTACGTCGCCGCCATCGTCGTCATCCTCGGTGCGGTGCTCAACGTGGCGCTGGCGGAGGGAGCACCGCTCCCCGGGACGGAGACGGAACCGGTTTACAGCACGCTGGCGATGCCCGGCTCTCTCACCCGACCGGACCGGCAGTTACAACACGACCGCGGTCGACCGACCGATATGAACGGTCAGTCGGAACGCGACGTGGACGCCGCCGACGAGCGTCCTCAGGGGGCACCGGACGTCGCCGCCCTCAAATCGGAGGTCGACCGCCTCCGCGCGCAGGTCGACGAGTTCGAAGAGCGCGTCGAGCAGCGAACGGTGGAGAAGCCGGCGCTGGAGTCCGAACTGAAGCGATACGTCCGATCCCGGATGCGACGCGGACACGCCCGTGGCTGGGGGCCCTATCTGGTTCTGTTGTACGGAACGATACTGACTCTCGGCGCGTTCGCGTTCCTGAACGGCGTGTACGCGATCGCTGCGATGCTTATTCTGGCGCTCTCGACGTTGGGGCTCTACACGCTGTTCATCATCGTCGGCATCGGCCTCAACCTGATCGAGACACCCGGGAAGGCGCTCGATTATGCCCGTCGTCGCGGTGACGACTGAGCGGTGACCGCCGCCGACCCAGTCTTCGGCGTCGCGGGACTCGTTCCCCCGATTCGCGATGGTGGAGAGTTCGCCGTCGTCGAGGCGCTTCCCGAGTGGATCGTCGTCGTGTTCGCCGCCGTGACACACCTCGCGGACCCGTGGTTCCTCTTCGCGCTACTTGCAGCCGTCTACTGGTTCGGTGACAGCCGAATCGCCCCGCAACCGCGACGGACCGGCGTGACCGCCATCGCCGTCGTTTCGGCGGGGTACGCCGCCGTCGCCGCCGGCAAGGCAGTAACCGCAGCCCCCCGACCGCCGGCCGCAGCCGGTCCCGTCGACGTTCCGGGGTGGCTCCCCACCTTCCTTACCGGCTGGTACGAAACACAACTGCTGTCGGACGGCTTCGCGTTCCCGAGTGGTCACGCCGCCGGTGCGGTCGTCGCGTACGGCGTGCTCGCCGCGCTGGCAACTGGCGTCGCCACTCCCCGCCGTCGGTACGTCGCAGCGGCCCTCCTCGCCGGTGCCGTCGCGCTCTCCCGGGTCGCCATTCAGGTTCACTACCTCGTCGATGTCGTGGCCGGGGTGCTCGTCGGCTGTCTCGTCGTCGGACTCGGCCTGTGGCTCGCTGGAGCACTCCGGCCACGGGCGGAGTCTGACCGTCCTTCGCCGGTTCCTGTCTTCGCACTCGCCGCTCTCGTCTCGCTCGCTGCCGCCGTGGTCGCGGTCGGTGGCGGATACGGTGACGAGGTCGTCGAGGCCGCGGTCGGGATCGGCACCGGGGTCGGTGGACTCGTCGGCTGGCAACTCGTCGATGGCGACGAGCCGCCAGTTTCGGTGCCCGTCGCCGTTCCGGGGCTCCTCGTCACCGGCGGTATTTGGTCCGGATCGTATCTCCTCGCAGACGCCGTGGTCGATCCGACCAGCGGGTTCCTCGTCACGACCGTCGGGACGTCGGTTGCGGTCGCCGGCGTCGTCGCCATGCCGTCGCTCGTCGCGACAGGCCGACTGCGAGACGTGGGATAAAAAAGCTGACCGGGTGTCGCGGCCTAGAACGTCTCGAGGTAGCGGTCTTCCTCCCAGGCGGACACCTGAGTGAGGTACTCGCTGAACTCCTGTGATTTCGCCTCGGGGAACTTCTCGGAGACGTGTGGACCGAGCGCGTCGAGCACGACCTCGTCTTGCTCCAGCGCGTCGACGGCCGCGCCGAGGTTGGGCGGGAGCGTCTCGATGCCGTACTCCTCGCGCTTTTCGTCGTCGAACTCGTAGATGTCCTCACGGACCGGGTCGCCGGGGTCAGCATCCGTCTCGATGCCGTGGAGGCCAGCCGAGATGAGCGCGGCGTACGCGAGGTAGGGGTTACACGACGGATCGGGGCTCCGGACCTCGAAGCGCGCGGAGATACCGGCGGCGTCCGGCACACGAACCAGTGCCGAGCGGTTCGTGTCGGACCACGCGACGTAGATCGGTGCCTCGTAGCCAGGCACCAGCCGCTTGTAGGAGTTCACCGTCGGGTTCGTGACCGCGGTGAACGCGGGCGCGTGATTCAGCACGCCCCCCATGAACTGGTAGGCCGTCTCGCTCAGGTTGAACTCGTCGGCGTCGTCGGCGAACGCGTTGTTGCCGTCCTCGTCGAACAGCGAGATGTGACTGTGCATCCCAGAGCCGTTGATCTCCGCGATCGGCTTGGGCATGAACGTCGCGTGCAGGTCGTGCTGGGCCGCAACCGCGCGGACGACCGTCCGGAACGTTGCGATGTTGTCGGCCGTCGAGAGCGCGTCGGCGTACTTGAAGTTGATCTCGTGTTGCCCCTGTGCGACCTCGTGGTGAGAGGCCTCGATCTCGAAGCCCATCTCTTCTAACGTGAAGATGATCTCCTTGCGGACATCCGAGGCGAGGTCCTTGGGAGCCATATCGAAGTACCCGCCCTTGTCGTGGGGGGTGGTCGTGGCGTTCCCCTCCTCGTCCGTCTTGAACAGGAAGAATTCCGGTTCGGGGCCGATGGAAACGGAGTACCCCATATCGTCGGCTTTCTCGAGGACGCTCTTCAGTACCTGCCGAGGGCCCCCTTCGAACGGCTCCCCATCGGTATCGACGATGTCACAGACGACGCGGGCGGCCGCGGACCCGTCCTCACCGCTGCGCCACGGCAGCACCGCGAACGTGTCGGCGTCGGGAACGAGCCGCATGTCGGACTCTTGGATCCGGACGAATCCCTCGATAGAGGACCCGTCGAAGTAGATACCTTCGGTGAACGCCTTCTCGGCCTGATGAGCCGGGACGGAGACGTTCTTGACGACACCGAGGATATCGGTAAACTGGAGCCGCAGGAAATCGACGTTCTCTTCTTCGATCTCGTCGAGTACCGCCTGTTCTTCGGCCGTGAGGCCGCCGTCTGGTTTCGCGTGTTCGTCCGTCATGTTTTGGACGCTTGGTTTATCAACTGCCAGTATAAAGGCCTTATCGCTTGACGCATGAACCGCCACGTGGCGGCAAGTACTGGACATTCGTAAAATTCTAATCCCCCGGACCCCTTCTCGACTGTAATGACGTACGAAAACCTCGACGCCAAGCTCGTCAACTCGCTTCTCGGAAACGGGCGTGCCAGCCTGCGAAGCTTAGGCGACGAACTGGATGTCTCCGTGACGACCGTCTCGAACCACCTCCGGGATCTCGAGGACGAAGGCGTGATCCGGGGGTACACCCCAATCGTCGACTACGAGAAACTCGGGTTCGACGTGACCGCTATTCTCCAGTTGAAAGTCGAGGGGAGCGCGCTACCGGATATCACAGAGAAGCTTCGACAAGAGAAACAGATGGTGAGCGTCTACGAGGTAACCGGCGATTACGACGTGATCGCGATCGGCAAGTTCGAGGATACCGACGGCATGAACGACCAGATCAAGGCGATCCTCACGGACGCGGACATCCGTGAGTCGAACACCAGCGTCGTGCTCAACGCGGTTACCGAGAACGAGCAGTTCGAACTGGACGTCGACGAGGACTGACAATTCGGTCGGCTGGAACCACCGTGGTGGCCCGCCGTGACCGCGGTGTCCGCTCAGTTCGCCGGCGACTATTCGACCCCGCTTGGACTATCTCGACTCCGCTGCAGCCGACCCGAGAAGTTCGACCGCCGGAAGCGCCTCGCCAGTGAGCGCGCGGATGTACGCGCCACCCGCGATCGAGACGTGTGAGAAGTCCGCCTCGTCCAATCCGTACATTCCGATCGCCCGAGAGGTGTCACCGCCACCGACGACGGAGAAACAGTCCGTCTCGGCGATCGCCTCTAGAACACCGACGGTCCCCACCGAGAACCGCTCGTCTTCGAAGACGCCGAGCGCGCCCTTCACGAACACCGCGTTCGACCCGTGGATCAACGGCTCGTACTCACCGACGGTTCCCGTCCCGACGTCGAGATACGCGTCGGTCTTCTCGTCGATCTCCGCGATCGTGTGCTCTGCTCGGCCGCCGTCGGCTCCCTCGTAGGCGAGGTCGCTCGCGAGGTGTATCGTGTCGCCACGTTCGTCGAGGATCGCCTCGACGGTCTCGCGGTTCGCCGCCCACTGCTCGTCGAAGAGGTCCATGCCCTCGAGGTCACGTCCGACGGGATGGCCTGCCGCACGCAAGAAGAGTTCTCCTGCGACTCCGCCGAGCAGAAAGCGGTCGACCGTTCCCTCTAAGGCGTCCATCACACCGATCACGTCGGTCGCTTTCGTCCCGCCGATGACCATCGTGACGGGGCCGTCGAACTCCTTGCGAGCGATCGCGGTGTTCGCCTCGTACTCCGTCTGCATCACACGGCCGGCGTACGCCGGAAGCACGACTGGAAACCCGACGAGTGACGCGTGCCTGCGGTGAGCCGCCGAGTAGGCGTCGTTGACGTACGCGTCGAACAGCGGCGCGAGCGTCTGCACGAACGTCGTCTCGGCCTTCTCCTCGGCGGACGCCTCCGGCAGCTCGTCGTCGCACATTCGCGTGTTCTCCAAGAGGAGGATCTCGCCGGCAGCGAGCGCCTCGATCGCCTCGACCGCGCGCTCGCCGAACGTGTCGTCGACGAACGCTACGTTGCGGTCGACGTGTGACGCGAGGATCTCGGCGTGGTCGACGAGGCTAGTGAAATCGTCGCGACCGGGACGGCCCTGATGTGCCATGAGCACGACCCGGTGTCCGGCCTCGGCGAGTTCACGGACTGTGCGGGCGTGACGCTCGAACCGGCGGTTGTCCTGCGGGTCGCCGTCCTCGATGGGTGAGTTGAGGTCGAGGCGAACGAGAACGCGCGAGTCGGCAGGCAGGTCGTCGAGTGTGTTGAACGTGGACATGAGTGGATGGTGTGTCGAACTGCGGCGGCGATCGTCGTGAATACTGCGACTGCGGTGGATGTGACGCTGTGGCGTATCGACGTTGAGTCGGGAGGCCGCGACGACCCGATGTCACGGTCGACCGACACCGAACCGAGACGACGTGGCCCGTCTTATGACTCGTCGTGGACGAACGCCGCCATGTCGAGCATCCGGTTCGAGAAGCCGTACTCGTTGTCGTACCAGGTCAGTATCTTCACGAGGTCACCCTCGCCGATCACGTTCGTCGACTCGAGGTCGACGTAACTGGAGAACGGGAGCCCAACGATGTCGCTGGAGACAACCTCGTCGCCGGTGTAGCCGAGCACGCCCGCGAGCGGACCGGAGTCGGCCGCCTCACGAAACGCGTCGTTGATGTCGCTGGCTGAAGGACTCTCCGCCAGGCTCACGACGAACTCCGTGATGGACCCGTTGGGAACGGGAACGCGCATCGCCATCCCGTCGATCTTCCCCTCGAGCTGGGGGAGCACCTCTTGTGCGGCCCCGGCCGCCCCGGTCGACGTCGGGACGATGTTCTCGGCGGCCGCCCGCCCGCGACGGGTCTTCGCCTTCGGGCCGTCGATGAGCGACTGCGACCCGGTGTACGCGTGGACCGTCGTGAGGGTGCCGGCTTGAATGCCGAACTCCTCGTCGAGCACCTTCGCGACCGGCGTGATCGAGTTCGTCGTACAGGAGGCGTTCGACACCACGGCCTCGCCGTCGTACTCGTCGTGATTGACGCCGTACACGAGCTGTTTGACGGGGTCGTCTCCCTTCGGAGGGGCCGAGATGACGACCGTCTCCGCGCCCGCCTCGAGGTGAGCGCTCGCGTCGTCTTTCGTCCGGAAGACGCCCGTACACTCCAAGGCGACGTCGATGTCGAGTTCCTCCCACGGGAGGTCGGCGGGGTCCTGTACGTTGAAAAGCGGGACCGACGTGTCACCGACGGTCAGCTCGTCGCCGTCGCCGCCGAGCCCGACGCCGTCGAGTCGCCCCATCGTCGTGTCGTACTTCGCGAGATACGCCATGTCGTCGAAATCCATCACGTCGTTGATCCCGGCGAGCACTATCCGTGGGTCCTCTACCACCGCGCGGAGCACGTTGCGCCCGATTCGACCGAATCCGTTCAACCCAACCCGGACGACCTCGTCGTCCCCGACCCCCTCACCAGCCTGTAGATACGATTTACTCATATGCGAAAAAGCGCAGTGCAGATACTTAAATCCGGTCAGTCTCGGGGGACCACGCATTTCGGCGTCGAGCGGCCCTCTCACCCCGGTTCAGCGTTCGGTCCCGGCTGATACAGCAGTCGACAGAAGGCTTATCGGCGTGACCGCCGTGATAGTAGATATGGACAGAGACGACCGTGACGATCCGTTCGGAGACTTCTTCGAGGAGATCGAACGGATGATGAACGAGATGGCAGGCGCCGGAGCCGGGCCCGGGGCTGGAGCCGGAGCCGGAACCGAGGACGCGGGATTCGGGTCGGAGACCCACGTGGACGCGTACGCGACCGAGGACGCCGTCAGACTCGTTGCGGACCTCCCTGCCGTCTCGAAAGACCAGCTCTCCCTCCAGTGTGACGGAGAGGCTCTCACTATCTCCGCGGCGTCAGACCGACGCGAGTACGACGAGACGATCGAGCTCCCCGCGCCCGTCGACGAACACTCCGGCGACGCGACGTTCAACAACGGCGTACTCGAGGTCGAATTCGACCGCGACGACGACTCCGCCTCCATCGACGTCGTCTAACGGCCGACCCAGTTCACGCCTCTTACTCCTCGGCGACCCGCTCGACGAGCGCCGCGAGCCGGTCGTAGAACCCTGGCTCGTACTTCGTCGCAGCGTCGACCGTCGGTCGGGCGTTCGTCTCGTTGACGACGAGTCGGCCGTTCGATTCGAGAAGGTCGACGCCGAGATAGTCGATATCGAGGGCCGCTGCGGCCCGTTCGGCTAACTCCTGACCCGCTGTGGCGAGCGTCACGCCCGTCGCCTCAGCTCCACGGTGAACGTTGTGCTTCCAGCGACCTTCCGACAGCGCGTCCGCCGGCAGCTCGCGACGCACCGCTCCGGCGTACTCGCCGTCCACGATCATCACCCGATAGTCGCTGGCGTCCGGCAGGAACTCCTGAATCAGGTACGATTTATCGCCGGTCGCGCGGTAGTCGTGAACCAGATTTAGATAGTCGACGATCCCCAACAGCGAGTCGGGATCTGTCGCCTTCGCGACGCCGACGCCGCGGGTCGCGGAGTTCGGCTTGACAACCACCGGGAACTCGAACTCGTCGACCGCCTCGAGGACGACTGACTCGTCGACCGGGTTCGACACCAGCGTCGTCTGCGGTACGGGGACTCCGGCGGCCTCGAGTGTCGTGAGCACCCCCGCCTTGTTCCGTGAGGTCACGACCGCGTCGCGGCCGTTCACCCACGGCACCGACAGGTGAGCGTCGACGACGGCGCCCTCCATGAGCCGTGATGGGTAGACGAAGCCGACGTCGAACCCCGTATCGAGCGTCGAGACGACGCCACGCTCCTCGGCAGGGTCGTCGCCCTCGGACGAGTCCTCGCCGCCGGCGACACGGATCGACCGCTCTTTGGCGCGGACGTGGCCGACGTCGATTCCTCGCTCCGCGAGCGGGTCACGTACCCGTTCGAACGTCTCCGCACGGGTCGTCATCGCGAGACGTGTCCTGTTCGACATCGTTCGTTACTCCCCGCCGTTACGGCGACACCGGTCTCTGCGCTGCCGTTGGGCGCGTGAGGCTGGCGTCACCTGAGGTGTCCTTCTTCGCGAAGCTGTTCGGCCTCGTTCTTCTCGTACCGCCAGGTGATGTCCGCCTTCTCGTCCTGCCAGTCCCACGGGTCGACAAGCACGATGTCGTCCTCACGGATCCAGACGCGTTTCTGCATCCGCCCCGGGATTCTGGCGGTTCGTTCGGTTCCATCCGCACATCGCACCTTGACGCGGTTCGCGCCGAGCATCTCGACGACCTCGGCGAACACCTCGTCCTCCTCTGGCATCCGGAGGTCGCGTCGTCCGTCCCCGTCTCCGTCGCTCATGCGTGTTTCAGGCTACGTGCCCCACCCGATAAAAGCCCCACTCTCCGACCCGAGGGTCACTCCCCCGGCGAGTCGCTGGATGGTGTACAGCGGTGAGCGAAGCGGTGACTTCGGCCGCGCTCCCGACGTGACCCGTTCGGTTTAAGCGACACCGCGAGTAGTAGTCGACTATGCGAGAGACGCTCGGACTCGAGGGGATCGCTGGGGCCCTGATCGTGTTCCTCGCCGTCGCGGTCGTCACGCTGCAGGATCCGGTCATCGGCGGGGGGCTGATGCTGTTCGTCGCCGGTCTCGCGCTCATCGCCAAGGGCGTCGCAGACTCGACCATGCGCGCGTTCGGTATGAAGTGACCGCCGACCGGACCGCGCTCGTACCGGATCGAAGAAGAGTTATGTGGCGTGAGCGCGGCCGGCCAGTATGAAACGTATTCCGGCGACACTCGCCGAACTGTTCGAACTGCTCGTGCTCCTCGCCGGCTCCGCTGCGGTGTCGGCGCTCGGCGTCATGCTGGAACTCACTGGCCTCGAAGCCGTGGCTGGCGGCGAACTCGCCGTCGGGGCGTGGGCGCTGGTGATGGGAGCCGCCGCGCTGTACGCTGGCGTCGTCGCGCTCGGTTACGAGCAGGTCCTCCCACGGGCTCGCGCACTCGCCACCGACGCGTGAGCGGTGGGCGTTACCGGTCGAGCACCGCGGGGATCTCGGTCGACACGCGCTGAGCGGCTGTCGCCGTCCAGCCGCGTCGTATACAGCGCATCTCGGTGGCGCAGACGATGCCGGAGCGGTCCTCACTGCCGCCAGACGGCGACAGGTGCTCTCGGTTCCTCTCGACGACGCGGTCTCTGGCTCCGAGGTGTATCCGCGCCTTTTTACTCGTCCCACGAGAGGACCGCGGCATGGACGACCTGCTTACGAACTGGCTGCTCGGCCTGATCGCCGCGCTTCTGGCTGTGTTGGTCCTCAACACCACAGGCCAAGAGTTCTTGAACCCGCTCGATCCGGTCGCGAACGTGCTCGCGCTCGTCACCTTCCTCTCGTTCGTGCTCCTCACCGGCGCGTTCCTCGTGTACACCGCATCGTTCCGCAACGAGTGAGTGGCCGCTGGGTGAGACGCGGATCGGTACAACAGTCACAGGCGCTCGCTTCTCGCGTCGAAAAAAAGACGGGACGAACGGTCGCAGTCCGTGATTTACCGGCGTCGCGCGAGAAGCGCGGCGGCAAGCGTCGCGACCACGGCCACGACGACGCCGAAGCCGGGCGATTGTTCCTCGACAGCCGGGTCCGCGTCCGGCGTTTCGACGCTCTCTGACTCGTCGAGCACGGTGACGTCGCCAGCGGCGGTCTCGTCGACCGCGACGGCGTACTCACCGGGCTCGTCGATGTCGACGGTGAAAGTGACGTCTACACGCTCGCCACCCGGCACCGTCACCGTCAGGTCGTCTCGCACCTCGTCACCGACGGTCAGCGACACGGTGACACGCTCCTCCGTGCTCCCGTCGTTCTCGACGGTCGCGTCGACGGAGATCGCTTCACCGGCCGGCAGCTCGGTGGTGTCGAGCGACGCCTCGACGACGGTCGGTTCCACCGCCTCTGGCGTCGCCGCGCCGATGGCGAACGCCGAGAGCTCGTCCGTCTCGGCGACGAACTCGTGGACACCGCCGTCGCTTTCGACGTGCTCGGTTTCGAGGGGCTCCCAGCCCTCGTCGTAGTGGTACAGCGCCACCGTCTCGGCGCTCGCACCGTCTGGAAGCGCGTCGGCCTCGACCGTGAAGCTGAACTCGACGGTGTCGATGTCGTCGGTCCCGATCGGGTCGACATCGAGGTATCCGATCGGGTCGGCATCCTCGAGTGCCGTCACGCCGCTCGGCGGCGCTGTCCCGATGTCGGTGACTTCGATCCGGTAGTCGTCGGGCGTGATTCGGTGCTCGACGGTGATCGACCCGACAGTGAAGCCATCGTCGACGACTTCGCCATCGAAGTCGACCGTGACGTCCTCGCCGGTCGGGACGTCGTCGATGTACGTCGTCACACCGTCGTCGACACCGATAACGTCGACATCGGCGCCGTCGTCACCGGTCGACGCGCCGCCACCACCACCGCCGCCACCACCGCCGGGGGCACCGCCGCTGGATCCGGAATCGTCGCCGTCGTCACCGTTGCC
>JARVCL010000022.1:0-3260 GCA_040405695.1 Halorubrum sp.
TGATAGCGACGGCGTCGATCGACTGACCACGCTCTACGAGGATCTCCGATGACTCTGTCAGATTTCGCCGTCGAAGGCGGCTCAGTTATCGAAGGGTTGGTCGGGTTCACACTGGCGATCGCAACTATCCTCGTCGGTGCATGGGTCGCAATAGTGGCGTATCGTGGATACACACGCTCCGAGAATCCCTCGACGCTGTATCTCGCCGCGGGAGTCGCGCTCGCGTCAGCCGGCTACACTACCACGAGAATACTCATCCCGACCGTAGGCGGTTCGTCACTACTGACGAGCGCAGTCGCTACCGCGATTCAGTTTGTCGGATTGGCTCTGGTCCTCTATGCCGTGTACGGCCGTTCTCAGCGACGCACCTGGCATGTACTCGGTGGAGCAGTTATTGGCGGGGGGGTCGTCTTGCTCGTGCCGTTCGCTCTCGTGGCGGCGTTCGACGCGAGTCTCTCCGTCGCAACGGCCGGGGGGAACAGCGTTACCGCTGTTCTCGGTGTCGTCATCGGGGTCCAAGCCCTCCGCGGGTACTGGCGGTACGGACGCCGGTCGATGCAGTGGCTGGCTGTCGGGATCGTGTTGCTGACCGTCGTCCCGTTCCTCGTACTCAACGTGCTCACGGTGTTCAGATCTACCGTTGGGCTTTCAGACGCCGGCGGCCTCGGTCTCGTGTTGTTCATCGAGCTAATCGGTGTGCTCGCGGTACTCGTCTCCCTGAAGATCGAGTGAACAATGACCTTTCAAGAACCATTCAGGTCCCATCATTCGTCGTCCACTCTCCGCCGGCGAACGAACTCGTTGACGAGATATGAGAGGACCCCCAACCCGATCAGATACGTCGCAAGCACGACGAAGGCCGCGATCGATTCCATGGCAGCCTTCGAGAAGCCTCCCACTCAATTGCGTCGGTTCACGAGGCGGAACTCCCGATATCGGCGGCGTTCTATTGATGAGTCGTTCACGTCGCCGAACGTATTGCTAGAGCGAATCTGGGCCCGTTCGACGCGTGATACCGCACGCGCTGGGTGGAGGTTTACTGTATGAAGACCCTCAAATTCGCAGCGAGGCGATATCCGATCGTGATGTTCCTCGGTGTCACGTTCAGCTTTTCGTGGGGGTTTGCGGGGCTCTTGTACGGGGTCACTGGTAACGATGTGTTTTTCATAGTCGGTGCGCCGTTCGCCTGGGGCCCGCTCGTCGGTGGTGTGGTGACCGTCTGGCTACTGGACGAGAACGTTCGATCGTGGCTCGGGCAGATCCGGAACTGGCGTGTCGGAGGAGTCTGGTATGGCATTGGAATCGGAATGCTGCTTCTCAGAACGGATTTTAACGGAATCATTGCGTTTCTCCTCGGTGCAGAGGTGACTCTCGAAACCAGTGGGTGGATGCTGTACACTGCGTTATTCAATTTCTTCGTGACGCTGACCCTCGCGGGAGCGCTCGAGGAGTTCGGGTGGCGAGGCTTTGCGCAGGCGCGACTCCAGCAACACTACAATGCAGCCCTCGTGACCGCATTCATCGGTGGAGTTTGGGCAGTCTGGCACGTCCCGCTCATACTACTCGGACTCGGAAATTTCACCAACCCGCTCAACTACGCTCTGATACTGATCGGTACGTCAGTTTTCTACGGGTGGCTCTACAACGAGACTGACGGAGCACTGTTCGTCGTGATGGTGGCCCACGCAGCAGGGAATATGCCGGCGTTCATCCGGATCACCGGCGAGACACCACACCGCTTGGAGTCACTTCCGATAACCCCTACCGTACTGTTCTCACTCACGTTCGCCGGCGTCTTGATATGGTATGCTGGCTCGGAGACACTCACACGAGACGGGACCCTTCCGGACGTACCCGGACGAAGTGGGTGAGAAACCAGTTCTGATCAACTGTCTCTTGGGGCGGTCGAGATACCACCGTACGCAACCGTGAGCGGTACCGCTTCGAGCAGCAGCCACATCATCGAGGTGAACGGTGAAACCCCGCATACCACCACCAGAAGGGCTAACAATGCGCTTTGAGTATGCCGACTCATGGCCCTCCACGCCGTCGAAAACGTCGAAGAAGCGTTCGATATCACCCGTGAGTTCCTGACGCCGATCGAGATCCGCCGCTGGTTGAAGCTCGCGGTCGTCGTGTTCTTCGTCGGAAGCGGCGTGAGTTTCCCCTCGGCACAGTTCAACACGTCGACGCCGTCGGGAGACGTCTCTAACGGTGAACTCCCGTTTAGCCTCCCGGTCGACGTCGTGACGATCGTCGTCGCGCTCGTGGCCGTCGGACTCCTCTTCGGGCTGCTGTTCGCGTTGGTCGGAGCGATCATGGAGTTCGTGCTGATCGAGTCGCTCCGCACCGGCGAGGTGTCGCTCCGACGCCACTGGCGCCGGCGCTGGCGGCAGGGGCTCCGCCTGTTCGGGTTTCGGATCGCGATCGGGCTCCCGATGGTCGCGCTGTTCGCCGGCTGGCTCGCGCTGCTCTTCGTACCGATCCTGACCGGACGCGACCTCACGATCCCGTTTACCGCGTTCCTCGTCGGAATCCCAGTGGTGTTCCTCATTGCCGTCCTGTATGCGCTGGTGTCGGGGCTCACAACCGTGTTCGTTGTACCGCTCATGATTCAATCGGACTCGGGCGTGCTTGCGGCGTGGCGGCGGCTCTGGAGGTCGATCAAGGCGGCGTGGAAACAGTATCTCGCGTACGTCGTGATCGCGTTCCTGCTGACGGTCGCGGCCGGGATCATCGCCTCGATCGCTGTCGGG
Source organism: Halorubrum sp. (assembly GCA_040405695.1). GTDB lineage: Archaea > Halobacteriota > Halobacteria > Halobacteriales > Haloferacaceae > Halorubrum. The sequence goes on from JARVCL010000022.1 coordinate 2,757, forward strand.
CTCGTCGCTATCATGCTCCTCATCCCCGTTCTCATCGTGGCCGCGATCACGCACGTGACGGTCTCGTTGTCATCGACGGCCGGGATCGTCGTCCTCATCGCGCTCGCGATTCTGTTCGGACTGTCGATGGTCGTTATTTGGGCGCTTGCACAGGTCCCGGTCGTCACATATCTCCGATATTACGCACTGCTCGTACTCGGTGACATCGAGGAGGCGTTCGACGTCCTCTCGAACCCTCGATCACCGGTGGAAGAACGATGACGAACGGCTCGGTAGGGGGAACGCTATGACCGGCACACCGTTGAGGTGGGGTTCCACCGTCCGTGGCGCAGTCGCACTGTACGTGCTGGGGCTGATCGGCGTCGCCGCGCTCGCGATCTACTCTGTACCAACCCTCCGAGCGATCCCCGAGCTCGCAATCCTGTCGTATCCGACCCTCGTGTTGATCGCGGCCGCGAACTCGGCGGTACTCCTCGTTGTATTCGTGGTCCTCGGTGCGGCGAC
>JARVCL010000023.1:0-3238 GCA_040405695.1 Halorubrum sp.
TGGTCCGGCTCGCCCGCCTCACTTATATACTCCCGGCCGTCGGTTCCGACGGGTTAAATCGGATCGGGAGCCAACCGACAGGTAATGCAACCGAGTTCGCTCTCCGGGCTCCCTGCGGGCGTCGGCGAGGCGCTCGAATCGGAGGGCGTCGCCGAGCTCTACCCGCCACAGGAGGCGGCCGTGGAGGCAGGCGTCGTCGACGGCGAGAGCCTCGTCGCAGCCGTCCCAACGGCGTCGGGAAAGACGCTCATCGCGGAGCTGGCGATGCTCGCGGCGGTCGAGCGTGGGGGAACCGCCTTATATATCGTGCCGCTGCGCGCGCTCGCCAGCGAAAAGAAGACCGAGTTCGAGCGGTTCGAGGAGTTCGGCGTGACCGTCGGCGTCTCGACGGGCAACTACGAGTCTGACGGCGAGTGGCTCGCCTCCCGAGATATCATCGTCGCCACCAGTGAGAAGGTGGACTCGCTTATCCGTAACGGCGCGCCGTGGATCGACGATCTGACGTGTGTCGTCAGCGACGAGGTCCACCTCGTCAACGACGCCGGCCGCGGACCGACCCTCGAGGTCACACTCGCGAAGCTGCGGAAGGTGAATCCTGGGCTCCAGACGGTCGCGCTGTCGGCGACCGTCGGCAACGCGGCCGTCATTGCCGAGTGGCTCGACGCTGAACTCGTCGAGTCAGATTGGCGACCGATCGACCTCCGCACCGGCGTCCACTTCGGCAACGCGATCAACTTCGACGACGGGAGCCAGCGAGAGGTGCCCGTCGACCGCGGGGAAGACCAGACGGCGCGGCTCGTCGCGGACGCGCTCGATACCGAGGAAGACGGGCAGGGCGGCTCCTCGCTCGTGTTCGTCAACTCCCGACGGAACGCCGAGTCCGCGGCCCGGAAGCTCACCGATGTCACGGGGTCACGGCTCACAACCGACGAGCGTGACCGCCTCCGCGAGCTCGCCGCTGCGATCCGGGACGTCTCCGACACAGATACGTCCGAGGACCTCGCCGACGCCGTCGAGCGGGGAGCGGCTTTTCACCACGCGGGCCTCGCGAGCGCCCACCGGAGTCTGATCGAGGACGCGTTCCGCGACCGACTCATCAAGGTCGTCGCCGCGACGCCGACGCTCGCGGCCGGGGTCAACACCCCCGCCCGGCGGGTGATCGTTCGCGACTGGCGGCGCTACGATGGGGAGTTCGGCGGCATGAAACCGCTCGACGTGCTCGAAGTGCATCAGATGTGTGGACGCGCCGGTCGCCCCGGACTCGACCCCTACGGCGAGGCGGTGCTACTCGCGAACGACGCCGATGGGATGGAAGAGCTGTTCGATCGGTACGTCTGGGCGGACCCCGAACCGGTCCGGTCGAAGCTCGCGGCCGAACCTGCACTCCGGACGCACGTGCTCGCGACGGTCGCGTCCGGGTTCGCCGCAACCCGGGAGGGGCTACTCGCGTTCCTCGACAACACGCTCTACGCGACACAGACCGACGACGACGGCCGACTCGCCGCGGTCACCGACACGGTGCTCGAGTACCTCGCGGTCAACGACTTCGTCGACCGAGCGTACGAGAACGGCACCGAGCGGCTGTCCGCGACGAGCATCGGCCACACCGTCTCACGGCTCTACCTCGATCCCATGAGCGCTGCGACGATGATCGACGGGCTCCGCGAGGCGTGCCAGACAGACGACGGCGTCGGATCTGGGGCCAGACCGAGCGGTGACGGGGACGACACCGCCGCGTACGAGCGGGTCGTTTCTGGCGACAGAGACGCGGGGGCGGAAACCGGGGCGTCCGCCGACGAACCCAGCTTTGGGACGTACAGCCGGGTCGACGGCGACGAAACGTCTGGAGACGACGCTCTCACGGCTGGCGAGACAGCCGACGTCTCCACGACCGCCGGGGGAGACGACACCCCCGACATCACTCCGCTCGGGCTGTATCACCTCGTGAGTCGCACGCCGGACATGTACGAACTCTACCTCAAATCCGGGGACCGCGAGACGTACACGGAGGTCTGTTATGAACGCGAACACGAACTGCTCGGCGACGTTCCCTCCGAGTACGAGGACGTTCGTTTCGAAGACTGGCTCGCCGCGCTCAAAACCGCCAGACTGTTAGAGGACTGGACGGAGGAGGTCGACGAGGACCGGATAACCGAGCGGTACGGCGTCGGTCCTGGAGATATCCGCGGGAAAGTCGACACCGCCGAGTGGCTGCTCCGCGCGGCCGAGACCCTCGCGAGCGACGTCGAGGGGGTCGACGGCGACGCCGTCCTCGCGGTCCGTCGCGCCCGAAAGCGAGTAGAGTATGGAGTTCGCGAACCGCTGCTCGACCTCGCGGAGGTCCGAAACGTCGGCCGCAAACGCGCTCGTCGGCTGTACGAAGCGGGCGTCGAGAGCCGTGCCGACCTTCGGGAGGCGGACAAAGCGACCGTGCTCGGCGCGCTCCGTGGACGATCGAAAACCGCCGAGCGGATCCTCGAACACGCCGGCCGCGAGGATCCGTCGATGGACGGCGTCGACGCCGACGCCTCGGCCTCCGCGGCTGCGACCGCCGGGAGCAGCGGTGACGGCGGAGATGGCCAGTCGAGCCTCGGTGATTTCGGATGACCACCCCGCCGGAACGGAGGGATCTCGATCAGAGCGCACCCCCGACACCTGTTCCCGACTCTCGGCTCGTCGAAGGGGTTGCGGCTGTCGACGACCTCGACGACTTCCTCACGGTTCTCGACGCGGTCGGTCACGAGACGAACGCCGTCGTGCAGGCGTTCGACGCCGACTACGTCGTCGACGCCGTACACCTCCGCCGAGCCACGCGGCTCGCCGCCCGTGCCATCGCCCGTGGGGAGGCGGTCGCCCGCGACCCGGGTGTCGAGATCCTGCTGTACGCCGCTGGTCGTCGACAGATCGACCGGGCGCTCCGCCTCGGTGTCTCCCCCGGCGAGAACCAGGTCGTCTTCGTCGTTGCCGACTTCGGCGACGTGCCGAACGCCGACCGCTCCAGCGCCGACCTCGATGCGGCGGTCGAACGGCTCACGGCAGCTGTCACGCCCGAAGCGACGCTCGGATCGTTCGACCAGTCGGCGGTTCGCGAGTACTACGACGTCTCCGACAGCGAGCTCGCGGCGACGCTCGGCGGCCTCCCGGACGTGGTCCACGAACGGGTCGCCCTGCTCGACGTCGAGAAGTGACTCGCGTCCAGCGGTCGTTCGTCGTCTCTCGTTAGCCACTCACATACCCC
>JARVCL010000024.1:0-3201 GCA_040405695.1 Halorubrum sp.
GAGGCGGACAGGGATCTGTCGGTCCCGGACGAGTACGACCCCGACGACCACCCGGACCCGCGGGTGATCGACCGCACGGTGTACCGGTCGAACCAGTCGTACTTCGACGGCCGACGGTCCGGGGTCTACGTCGTCGACGCGGACGCGGTCGTCGACGGGGTCGCCGATCGTCCGGGAACGAACGGAGACGCGGTCGATCCCGAAGCCGCCTCGGTCCGGCGGTTGACGGACCGCGACGCCGACTTCGCCGCCCCGGAATGGGGTGACTCCGACACGCTGTACTACACCGAGTCGGTCGGCGACGATCCCGACGACTCCTACGAGATAGCGATCCACGCACACGACCTCGTGGCTGACACTGTCGAGCGCGTTCACACCACCACCGGGTGGGGTGCGTCGCTCGCGGCGACTCCCGACGGCCGCGTCGCGTTCACACACACCGACCCCGACCAGGCGTCGATGAACCAGCGTGATCTCCACGTTCTCGACCGTGGGGACGACGAGGTCCGCTCGCTTACCGACGACCTCGACCGCGGACTGGGATACGAGGCGTCGCCGCAGTGGGGCCCCGACGACGGAACGCTGTACTTCGCCACGCCCGACGAGGGGCAAACGGCGCTGTGGAGCGTTCCCGCCGACGGGAGCGCGCCTCCGAAACGGCGCTTCCGTCGAGGCGCGATCGCCGGAGCGACGGTGGGGAAACGCGGTTCGAGCCGGGGAACGGACCCAGAGCGCGACGCCGCCACGGCCACCGCCGCCCCCGACCCATCTGGTGACGATGTCGCCGTCGCGGTCGTGCTCAGCGAGTGGGATCATCCGGGGGACGTGTTCTGCTTCGATGCTGCGACGGACGAGACGGTTCGGTTGACCGAATTGAACGAAGCGCTTCTCGCCGACCGTCACGTGGGTGAGCCAGACCCGATCCGCTTCGACTCCGATGGCGTCGAGATTCAGGGGTGGGTGCTCACGCCCCCGGCGTTCGATCCCGACGAGGAGTACCCGCTCGTCGTCGAGATCCACGGCGGCCCGCACGCGATGTGGACTACTTCGGGAACGATGTGGCACGAGTTTCAGACGCTGGCCGCCCGCGGCTACGTCGTCTTCTGGTCCAATCCCCGCGGCTCCTCGGGGTACGGAGAGTCGTTCCTCCAGGCGATCGAACGCGACTGGGGCGACGTGACTCTTCGAGACGTCGAAGCGGGCGTCGACACCGTGATCGAGCAGTTCCCGATCGACGAGGAGAACCTGTTCGTCACCGGCGGCTCCTTCGGCGGGTTCATGACCGCGTGGACGGTTGGTCGGTCGGATCGGTTCCGTGCCGCGGTCGCTCAGCGCGGCGTGTACGACCTCACGGGTTTTTATGGGTCGACCGACGGCGCGTACAAACTGGTCGAGGGCGACTTCGACACCGTTCCCTCCGCAGAACCCGGCTGGCTCTGGGAGCAGTCGCCGACGGCTTACGCCGACGATGTCGACACTCCGACGCTCCTGATCCACGCGGAAGACGACACTCGAACCCCGATCTGCACGGCCGAACTGTACCACCGAATACTCCGGAAGAACGGGGTCGATACCCGATTTGTGCGCTACCCGCGTGAGGGTCACGAACTCTCTCGGTCCGGCGAACCGGCTCACATCGTCGACCGGATCGAACGCATCGTCCGGTGGTTCGACGGCTACTCCGACCACCACGACGCGCCACGGGCACTCGACCGCCCGGACGACGACGGGCTCACAGCCGGCGAGGAGCACGCGGACGACGACTGAGTTCCAGACGCGACTCCGAACCTGCGTCGACGCGACGTGCTCTGCTCCGGTCAGCCTCCCGCGCTTTTGTGTCGGCTCACTCCTCGTTTGGATCGAACCGGTCGATCGAGTCGTGGACGCCCTCGACCCACTCCTCGAGCGCGTCGTGAAGCATGCGCTTCGCGTCCGGAACGGGGATGGCGGTGTACTGATAGACGTACCCGCCGGAGTCGAGCAGCCGTCGCCGTCGTTCGATCAACCCCTTCTCACGGAGCGTCGACAGCGACCGATTCACGTTCGACCGGTCCCGGTCGAGCGTGTCCGCCAGTTCACTCACGGTGCTCCCGGGGTAGTCGATCAGCGTCAGATACGTACGGCTCTCGTGGTCACGAATGCCGAAGACACACGAGAGCACGTGGTCGAACGGTGGTGACACGTCGCCGACGAGCTCCTCGATGTCGGGTTGCTCGGCGTTGGATCGCTCGGAGTCGGGTCGCTGACGCTCCGATCCGCCGGGGTCAGGGTCGGCCATATCTCTCCGTTGGCGGCGCTGGGGTTAAATGTCAGTCTTCGGCAGCGTATCCCATCCGGTCGAGACACCGCCGCATCTCCGACTCCTCGGCGTGTCGATGGAGGCTCGTCGGCGTGTCACAGTGATACGTCTCTCCGTCGTACCGCAACACGACGTCGTGGGTGTCACCGGCGACATCGACACCGATGAGCACCCGCCGCCCCGCCAGTAGCACGTCGATGATCTCGTCGGCAGTGTACTCGCCTGCTTCGATCCGCAGTGATTCCCCCATCGGTCACGTCATCGTCGACTCGGGACCTCCCTCCTCCTTCGGGGGTTCCACGCCCTCGGCGGCTGCCACGTCTTCGGTCCGCTTCTCGGTTTCGACGTGCCAGCGGTCGATCTCTGACTCGTACTCATCGAGGATCGCTCTGACCTCGTCTTTGAGGTCGTCGTCGTTGATGTTCACCTCGAACTCGAACTCCTCGTCGTCGCCGCGGCCCACCTCTCGGACGTTCGCGCTGACGAGTTCGTTGTCGAAGTAGTACGGAGCGACCTGCGTCATCACCTTGCGGTACACCGTGTCCTCAACCTTGCGGATCGCCTTTCGTCCCGCCGAGTCGGCGGCGCGCGCGACGTGGTCGATCGACTCGCTCCAGCGCTCTATCGCTCCGTCAGTGTCGTCGTTCTCGACCTTCTCGTAGGACTCCGTGAGCTTCTCGCCGGCCGTCTGCAGGTCGTCGCCGGGGCTCTGCCCGGCCTTCTCGCCGTTCCCCTCGCTCACCGACGCCTGTTCGGCGGTTTTCTCTGAAACGTCCTCGTCGATTCGTTCGTGTGTCTTCGGCCGCCAGTCGTCGAACTCGTGAAAGGCGTCGCCATCCACGCCGGCCTCCCGGAGCGCGAGCGTGATCCGCTCGCCGTGTTCGACGATGTCGCCCCAGTCC
>JARVCL010000025.1:0-3191 GCA_040405695.1 Halorubrum sp.
CTCTACGCCGCCTGCCGACAGGAGGGGATCCCCCGGTCTCTCGACGAGGTCGCGGAGGTTTCACGGGTCCCACAGAAGGAGATCGGTCGGACGTACCGATACATCTCTCAGGAGCTCGGCTTGGAGCTCAAGCCGGTCGACCCGAAACAGTTCGTCCCCCGCTTCGCGTCATCGCTGCAGCTCTCCGAAGAGGTACAGTCGAAGGCCACCGAGATAATCGACGTCTCAGCCGAACAGGGGTTGCTCTCGGGGAAGTCGCCGACGGGATTCGCTGCCGCCGCCATCTACGCTGCCTCGCTTCTGTGTAACGAGAAGAAGACACAGCGCGAGGTCGCCGATGTCGCGCAGGTGACGGAGGTCACCATCCGCAACCGGTATCAGGAGCAGATCGAGGCGATGGGATTCCGCTGACCCCTCGACGCTCCCGAGACACCCGTCACACCGTGACTATCTGATAGCTGACAGGAGCACCGCCGACGTGTCTCTCGTTGGGATCGGGTTTTTAATCGCCGCCCCCCGTAACGCCGAACGACATGTACGATGAGATCCTCGTTCCGACCGACGGCAGCCCGGCGTCGGATGCCGCGATCGAACACGCGATCGACATCGCGGCGCAGTACGGCGCACGGCTCCACGCCCTCTACGTCGTCGATGGCGCAGCCTACTCGACGCTGGAGGCCGGCTCGGAGATCGTCATCGAGGCGCTTCGGTCGGAAGGCGAGGCGGCGACCGGACGGGTTGCCGGAGCCGCCGAGGAGGCTGACGTCGAGACGACGACGACGGTGACGACAGGAACCGCCTACCGCTCGATTCAGGAGTACGTCGACGACAACGAGATCGACATGATCGTGATGGGCACCCACGGTCGGAAGGGGCTCGACCGGTATCTCCTGGGCAGCGTGACCGAACGCGTCGTTCGGACCGCCGACGTTCCTGTGCTCACCGTCCGACAGCCGACAGATGAGTGACCCGGGCTCGCGGGCGCGAGCAGCAACCACGCGATTCCTGGGGGTGTGACCGTGCGCGACTGGCTCTCTCATCGGGTCGTCGCCTCGCCGGACGATGTCGCGCTGGTCCGCGCAGAAGACGGTGAGGCGTGGAGCTACGCCGACCTCGACCGACTGGTGGCGGAGACCGCCGGCAGACTTCGAGCCCACGGCATCGAGTCGGACGACCGAATCGGCGTGCTCACCCCCCCGTACGTCGGGACGGTCGGGCTGGTCCACGCGGCGATGCGCATCGGCGCGACGTTCGTCCCGCTGGGCCAGCGGCTCACCCCGCGCGAGCTCGGCGAGCGCGTCGAGAGAGCCGGTCTCGACGCGGTCGTCTGTGCGGAGTCGACCGAGTCCGACGCGCTGGCCGCCGTCGGCGATGTCCCCGTGTTCTCTGTCGACGAACCAGCCGACGACGCGGTCACCGCGGTTCACGACGTCGACCCCGCGTCCGTTGACCCGGCAACGTGGTCGTTCGACGACCGACTGTGTATTCTCTTCACCTCTGGGACGACCGGCAACCCGAAACCGGTCCCACTGACAGCCGGCAACGTGTACAGCTCGGCGGTCGCCTCCGCGTTCCGATTGGGTGTCGACCCCGACGACCGATGGCTCGTCTCGCTGGCGCTCCACCACATGGGTGGGCTCGCTCCGGTGTACCGGTCCGCCCTCTACGGAACCACGCTGATCCTGCGTGAGGGGTTCGATCCGGGCGGCACCACCGACGACATCGACCGCTACGACGTGACCGGGGTCTCGCTCGTTCCGACGATGCTCTCACAGATGCTCGACCGGCGGGGAACCCTTCCGGACTCGTTACGGGTCGTGTTGCTCGGTGGCGCGCCTGCGCCCGCGGAGCTAGTCGAGCGCTGTCGTGACTACTCGATCCCCGTTCACCCGACGTACGGAATGACCGAGGCCGCCTCACAGGTCGCCACGGCGACGCCACGGGCGACGAGCGAGCGAACCGACACCGTCGGCCGCCCCCTGTTCGGGACGGACGTGACGGTGGTCGACGAGGACGGCCAACCGGTCGAACCGGGCGAAACCGGTGAAATCGTCGTCGACGGTCCGACGATCACGCCTGGGTACATCGGCGTCGACGATCCGGGCGCGTCGTTCGGACCGCACGGACTCCACACAGGCGACGTTGGCCGTCTCGACGAGGACGGCTACCTCTACGTGCTCAACCGGCTCGACGACCGGATCATCTCTGGCGGTGAGAACGTCGAACCCGGCGAGGTGGCCGATGTCCTCCGATCACACCCTGACGTGGAGGACGTCTCGGTCGTCGGCCTCGACGACGAGGTGTGGGGCGAGCGGGTCGCCGCGCTCGTCGCGGTCGGCGACCACAGCGCCGTTGGCAACGGCGACGCTCCCGACTCCGGAGACGCCGGACGGTCCGCGGAGCCGGCCGACGAGCCGTCCTCGACGACGCACTCTGCGGAGGCGACCACGCCAGACGGGGTCGTCGACTACGACGAACTGCTGTCGTTCGCCCGTGAGCAGCTCGCCGGGTTCAAACTGCCCCGAACGATTGCCTACACCGACGAGCTTCCTCGGACCGTCTCCGGAACCGTCGATAGAGCAGTCGTTCGTGAGCGACTTACGGAGGCTGGACACGAGCCCCACGACGGGTTCGGCTCGGCCGGGTTCGAACCGGCAGAGCCGGAGCCCGCCGTCGGTGACACCGCTGACGGCTCGAGTTCCAGCGTGGACGAAGCCTCCGAGACGGCCGTCGACTCGAAAGCCCAGCACGCTCCGAACACGATCGACGAGACCCGGAGCGACCTCACCGCCGAGGTGCTCGAAGCAGACGAGCCGGATCCATCGACAGCACCTGCGGCACCAGAGCAGTCAAAAGACCCCCCAGAAGCAGCCGACAGCTCCGATTCCGACGGGCCGAGCGACGACGCCGACCCCGACGAGGCCAACGACGATGCCGGTGGTAACGGGCTGGACGATGACGCTGACTCCGCCAGCGATGCGGGATCGGCCGACGACACCGAACACACGACGGAGTCCGGGCCGGGCGACGACACCACTCCCGACGCGTGAGACCCGCCGAACGCTTTTGCTCTCGCACCCAGTTATAAAGCACAAGGAGAATCAGTTGATCACATCGGGTTTGAGTGAAAGTGTCTGCTTAGAGAAGGTGTGCAACCAACACAAGCAGACAACGAGATAGAAGAAGAGCAC
>JARVCL010000026.1:0-17288 GCA_040405695.1 Halorubrum sp.
AAGACGACGCTGTTACACCTGATGCTCGGGCTCCACGAGCCCGACGCGGGGAGTGTCTCACTGTTCGGAACGCCTGCTCACGAGTTCGAGGCCGGTGAGCGGATCGGCTACGTCGGTCAGCGAGCCGCCGATCGGGGAGACGCGATGCCGGTTACGGTCCGTGAAACCGTACTCATGGGACGGTTCGCACACGCTGGCCGGTCACGACTCACCGACGAGGACCGCGCGGTCGCTGCCGACGCGATGCGAACGGTGGATATCGAACCGCTCGCCGACCGACGCATCAGTGCGCTCTCTGGTGGGCAACGTCAGCGAGCGTTCATCGCGCGCGCACTCGCCTCAGAGGCGGACGTGCTCGCGCTCGACGAGCCCACCGTCGGCATCGACGCCGACTCGCGCGATCGGTTCTACGACCTCTTGGACGAACTAAATCGCGGCGGGATGACGATCGTCCTGATCGAACACGATATCGGGGTGCTCACGAAGCACGTCGACACTGTCGCCTGTATCAACGTGAGTCTGTACCACCACGGGGACACGGCCTCGTTCCTCGAGAGCGACGCCCTCGCCGACGCGTACGGTCGGGAGAGCGGCATCATCGAGCACGACCACCAATGACCGGGGGACCAGACGAGCGACGGGGCGTTGACGACGTCGACGGCCACGCCGCCGACGAGAACCCACGCGACGAGCCGGCCGTCGATGGTGGTGCCACGATCGCTGCTGATGCCCTCGGGGACGGCGAGAGAGCGATGGGAGCCGACACCGCCGCGGCCACAGCCGTGACGACCGAGCGATCGACACGAGATCGGCTCGAACTGTTCGGCGTCGTGCTGGTCGGGATCCTCGCGACGGGGATGCTCGCGTTCATCGCGCTCGACTGGCTCCGTGACGCTCCTGGAACAGTCGGAACGATGGCGGCCAGCTGGTTCGCGGGGTTCCTCGTGGTCGGTGAGTGGGCAGATTTCTACCTCGGCACGAACGTGTTCCGGCATCCATTCGTCTGGCGGGCGGCGGCGACCGGCGTGCTCGTCGGCGTCGTCGGTCCCGTCGTCGGCTCGTTCCTCGTCCACCGCCAGATGGCGCTGATCGGTGAGACGCTCGCTCACACCGCGTTCGCTGGCGTCGCGTTTGGGATGCTGTTCATCGCGCTCGGTGCGGGCCTCGCAGGTGGGGCCGTCGCCGCGTTCGGGTCGAGCGGCACGCTGCTGATCGTCGCGCTGATCGTGAGTGCGACGAGCGCGCTCGGCCTCCAGTGGCTGACCGAGCGCACCGACAGCTACGGCGACGTGCCGATCGCTATCGTCCTCACGGGAAGCTTCGCGGTGGGGACGCTCATCATCAGCTGGAGTCGAGAGTTCGTCGCTATCGCGATCGACATCGAGGATTTCCTCTTCGGGAGTCTCGCCATCGTCACGGCGACTGGCGCGCGGCTCGTCGCCGTACTTAGCGTCGTCGTGGTCGCGCTCGTCGTCTACAACTACAAACAGTTCCTCTTCATCACCTTCGACGAGCGAGCCGCACGCGTCGCCCGTCTGCGCGTCGACCGATACAACGCGCTGCTCATCGTCATGACCGCGACGGTGGTCGTGGGCGCGATGCAGATTCTCGGCGTCATTCTCGTCGCCGGGTTGCTCGTCATTCCCGTCGCAGCCGCCTCACAGCTCTCACAGAGCTTTCGAGAGACGATCTACGTGTCGGTGCTGATCGGACAGATCGCCGTTCTCGGGGGGCTCGCCGTCGCGATCGGCGCGAGTCTTCCGCCGGGTGGCTCGATCATCGTCATCGCCATCGGCGCGTATCTCGTGGCGGTTCTCCTCTCCGATCGATCCACGTCCCTCGCGATGCACTGAACGGAGCACCAGCATCTCGCTCGTGTGCGCGCTACGACGGCAATCTGTGGCCGCGACGACGAGTCGGATCCCACACACCCTTAGGCACGCGGCGCCAACCGAGCGTATGGGAGAAACTGAGACGTACACCGTCACTGATCCGAACGGCGAAGAAGAGTCGTTCGAACTGCCCGCCGGACTGGTCGACCTCCTGAGCGAAGGCGGAGAGCCGCAGACGCGCGTCGTCACCGACGTGATCGTCCAAGCGATGGCCCAGCAGGCACACGTGATCGCCCACCACAGTGAGGGAAGTGTTCCGGATGACATCGCCGAGATGAACGAGACCGCCGAGGAACTGTTCGAAGAGCGGTTCGGCCAGTCACTCCAGGAGGCCCTCGGACACTCACACTAACCCCGCGATCACCGGTCAGGCCGAACACCCGTATCATCGGCTGGCGTCGATCCACCGCGTCGAGCGAGCCACGACCGGCTTTTTAAGTCGCGGCACGCCGTAGGTGACATCATGACCGACACACCGGACGCGCCGGTGCTGATATTCGACGGCGACTGTCCGTACTGTTCGATCGCCGCGGTCGCACTCCGCCGGCTCGACGGCGTCGTGGCCGTACCGTGGAACGCGGAGCCAGTAGGGCCGTTCCTCGACGCACAGTTCGACGCCCGACCGTTTGCGATGGTGCTCGTCGACCCGGCCGAGGCGCGTGTGTACGCCGGGCGGTCGGCGGCAGAGGAGCTCGCCGAGCGGGCCGGAACACCCGGAATTGTCGGCGGACTCGTCCGCGACAACTACGACCGGATCGCGAGCGTCGTCGGCGCGCTCTCTGGTCGGAGTCGTGACCCCGACGATTTCCACGATACGTGCGACCTGACGACGGCTGCGGCCGACCTGGTCGACTCACTCCGACCGGCCGCGAGTGCCCCGCCAGAGCCGTCCGCGTAGCCGTGCCAACCCGCGATGATAGCGGCGGAGAGACCCCACGAGAAACCGCCGCTCCCGACGACTCCCCTCCCGTCGGTGGCACGTACACGCTTCTCGCCGAACTTCCCACCGACACGACGCTCTCGGTCGGCGCGCTGGGCGACGTTCGATTTCCAGCCGGAGTGTACGCGTACACTGGAAGCGCGTTGGGCTCCGGCGGGTTCTCGCGGGTAGACCGCCACCGTCGAACCGCCAGCGGTGACCACGACGTGCGCCACTGGCACATCGACTACGTCCTCGGTCACCCCTCGGTGAGAATCGACCGCGTCGTGTACGGTCCCGGAGCCGACATCGAGTGTACGGTCGCCGAGCGACTTCCGGACGGACCGGTCACCGAGTTCGGCGCGTCCGACTGCCGCTGTTCGAGTCACCTCTCGTGGCAGCCGCCAGACGAGGCGGACACCCTGGCGGAACGGGTCGTTCGCGCGTACGAGGCCGAGGGGACGGCCCAGCCGATACACGCCGCCGACGAACACCAGCGTAGCTCACACCAGCGGCGGGGGTGAGCTTCTGGTTCGAGCAGAGCGGAGCGGAGCGGAGAGGCTCAGGGGCGGATGTCGTACCGATCGACGACCTCACGAAGTTGGTCGGCCCGGCCTTCGATAGCGCGTTCGCGTAACGCTGCCTCTTCGGCCGTCGGACACTCGATGTCGGGCACCTCGGTCGGCCGTCCCTCCTCGTCGACCGCGACGAAGGTAAAATACGAGGTCGTCGTTCGTCGCGTCTCGTCGGTGCGGGGGTTCTCGGCTCGTACCTCGACTTTCACGTCCAGACTCGTCCGCCCGGTGTTGAAGACGTACCCCTCGATCACGACCACCTCCCCCATCTCGATGGGAGCGATGAAGTCGACGTGGTCCATCGAGGCGGTGACGACCTGTCGATTGGCGAAACGCATGCCGGCGATCGCGCCACAGACGTCCATCCAGTGTAACACCGCCCCGCCGAGTGCACGCCCGAGGTAGTTCGTGTCGTTCGGCAACAACAGTTCGGTCATCTCCGTGTACGACGCTGCGACGGTCGCCGTCGACGCTCCGACACCGGCGGTGCTTCGGTCGTCGGTGGCACCGTCTGGCGGACTGCCGTCGACGCTCTCGTCGTCCTCGTCGCTCTGGCCGTTCCCGGCGTTCCGTCCGGTCATTACCTCCTCTGTGTCGCGTGGAGACTTGAACCCGGCTATGGGCCCTCGGTGCGACCGTCGCCGAACCGGATCGAGTCCGGTGGCCGTCCCGCTTCGTCGATCACCTCGTCGGAGACGACGATCGGGCACTCGACCCGAACGGCAAGCGCGAGCGCGTCGGACGGACGGGCATCGAAGACGAAAGACTCGGGCTCCCCGTTCTCGTAGCGCTCGGCGTCGATCTTCGCGTAGAACGTGCCGTCTGTGAGGTCGTCGATCCGCACCCGGTCTATCGCCCCGCCGAACTCCGTGAGCATCTCTACGAGCAGGTCGTGGGTGAGCGGCCGGTCGAACGGCTCGTCTTCGAGCACCATCCCGATCGACCGGGCTTGGTCGCCGCTCACGAAGATGGGCACGTACTCGCTGCGCGCGCTCAGCACGACCGCCGGGACGTCGCCACCGGGCGCGGAGCCCGCACCGACCCCGACGACCTCGGCTTCGTGTTCCATACTGGTGACACGGGACGACATCATGAATACCTGTCCCCGGCTGGCCCCGACCGGGAGTACTACGTTCGATGACGGCGCACTATCGCCGGCCTCCCCGGTACCAGTACGCCCAGCCGAGTGTGAACACCAGTGCGGCACCGAGGAAGAACACGACGCCGGGCTCCGCGAGCGTGGACACGACCTCGACGAACAGATCTGACTCCTCGGCCGCCTCCCGGAAGCGAAGCCCCGTCTCGTCGTCGACGGTTGCGTCGACCTCGTAGTCGAGATCCTCCTCCTCGGGCTCCGGTTCGGTCGGCTCGTCGTCTTCGACATCTTCGGTCGGCTCGTCGGCTTCGACGTCTTCAGTCGGCTCGTCGTCTACAGGAGCCTCGGCGTCGTCCTCGACCGTCGGGGCGGGAGCGTCGTCGGATTCTCCCGTCGGATCGACGCCCGAGAGGACAGCGGAGAACGCCGCCTGTGCGGCGAGCGCGGCGAGCCCGATGATCCCGTACCCGCTGAGCAGCCGTTTCAGTGCGGTCTTGATGCCGTGAGACTCCTCGGAGCGCCCCGCGAACAACACCAGCGGCTCGTCGGAGGGCGCATAAACGTTCATCTCGCGACCCTTCTCTGAGTAGGTGGTGTCGACGACGTCGACGACGTCGGCATCCGTGAGCTTCGAGAGGTGGTACTGGACGTTCTGGAGGGACGTGTCGAGCTCGTCGGCGAGCTCTGAGGTCGTCGCGGGTTCTTCGTGGAGTGTCGAGAGGACCTCCCGCGCGGTGTCAGAGCCGAGTGCGGCGATGAGATCCTCGGCCTCGTCGTCCTCGACACCCACGACGCGGGGGTCGCGGTCGTCGGGCGTCGAGTCCGGCAGGGAGGGCAGCAGCCGGGACATACGAACAAATGGGCGACGGTGGGATACAAATTTGTTGGGGGCCGCCGGTCGGATCGGTCTGCTGTGACAGCCCGCACTCGCACGCGGCTCAGGATGTCACGACGGCAAGAGACGCGAACCCACGACGGCTCGCGACGACACCGACTCACAAGCCCTAAACACGGTGACGAAGTACGTGGAGTGATGACAGAGACGTCCGGTGGACCGGTCGACTCCCCGCCGGCTGCCGCCGCGAGCGACCCTGGGAACACGTCCGTTAGCTCCGACCCCGGTTCGGTGACGGTCGTCGGCACCGCCCACGTCTCGGAGCACTCCGTCGAGGAGGTCGAAGCGGCGATCGATCGAGAGCGCCCAGACGTCGTCGCCGTCGAGCTCGACGAGGGGCGGTACCGCCAGATGCAAGGCGAGACGCCCGACGATCTCGACGCGAGTGATCTCCTGAAAGGGAACACGGTCTTCCAGTTTCTGGCGTACTGGATGCTGTCGTACGTACAGACGCAACTCGGCGAGCGGTTCGACATCGAACCCGGCGCGGA
The DNA here is from genome assembly GCA_040405695.1 of Halorubrum sp. GTDB lineage: Archaea > Halobacteriota > Halobacteria > Halobacteriales > Haloferacaceae > Halorubrum. Next base: position 5,869 of record JARVCL010000026.1, read on the forward strand.
CATGAAAGCCGCCATCGACATCGCCGAAGACCTCGGGATCGACGTCGCCTTGGTCGACCGAGACATCCAGACGACGATCCAGCGGTTCTGGGCCCGCATGACCGCCGTCGAGAAGCTGCGGATGGTCGGCGGGCTCGCCTTCGGGATCACCGACCCCCGGATAGTCGGAGTGACGGCTGGACTCCTGATCGGGATCCTCGCCGGACCCGCAATCGGAATCTTTGGCGGGTCACTCGGTATCACACAGCCCCTACTGACGAGCGTTACTGCGGGCGTGGTGACCGCCGTGCTCGTTGCGGTGCTCGTCGATCAGGTCGGGCGGGTGGGGCTCTCCCCAGACGCCCGGCTGTACGCTGCCGCTGGACTGGGTGGGGCCGCTGGGATCGGGGCCGCCGCGTTCGGCGTCGTCGACGGGGTCGTCACGACGTACCTCGGTGGATTCACCATTCGCGCCATCGGCAGCCTCGGACTCGGGATTGCGTTCGGGCTCACGGTCGGCGTCGTCGCCGCCGGAGCCTTGAGCCTGCTCGGCGTCCTCGGTCGGAGCGATGGAACGACCGCTCACGGCGGTATCGAGGACCTCGACATGGAACAGCTCACCGACACCGACGTGGTGACGATGATGATGGAGGAGTTCCGTCAGTTCTCGCCCGGCGGTGCGGAGGCGCTCATCGACGAGCGTGACGCCTTCATCGCTCACCGACTGGTCGCGCTTCGGGACACCGGTCACGACGTCGTTGCCGTCGTCGGCGCTGGCCACCGTGCCGGGATCGAACGCTATCTCTCGAATCCGGAGACGCTCCCACCGGTCGAGAGCCTGACTGGGACGGAGTCTGGTCGTGGGTTCCCGTGGAAGACGGTCCTCGGCTACGGAATCGCCATCGCCTTCGTGACGTTCTTCGTTCTGCTCGCGATGGCGGGCGTCCGCAACGAGTTTCTCCTCCGGCTGTTCGGCGCGTGGTTCCTCATCAACGCCGCCTTCGCGTTCGGCTTCGCGAAGCTGGCCGGAGCGCGCTGGTCGTCCGCGGGCGTCGGCGGCGCAGTCGCGTGGATGACGTCGATTAACCCGCTCCTCGCTCCCGGCTGGTTCGCCGGGTACATGGAGTTGCGACACCTCACGGTGAACGTCGGAGACATCGGCACGCTCAACGAACTGCTGTCCGACGAGACGCGCGCTCCCTCGGAGCTCGTCTCTGCGATGCTCGATGTTCCGCTGTTTCGGCTCATCGTCGTCGTTGCGATGACGAACGTCGGCAGCATCGTTGCGAGCTTCCTCTTCGCCGTGTACGTGTTGCCGGCGATGTTCGGCGCCGAGGTCGGATCGATAGACGAAGTCACTCGGCTGATGGTACAGGGCGCACAGAACAGCGTCGACCTGATCCGCGGGCTGATACCCGCGACTACCGGATGAGTTCGATGGGAACGAAGACAATCTTCCGTGGTCGCCGGATCGGCGACCTCTATTTCAGTGGCACCGAACTCAGGGACCTCCTCGTCGCGTGGCTCGCGCTCGGGGTGGCGTTCATGCTCTTCTTCGTCGGGGGGACAACCGGCTTCGACCGGATACTCGCCGCCGGGGTCGTGCTCCCGCTCGGCGTCAGCCTGCTCACGGCTGGCGTCGCGTTTCTGCTCCACGAGGTTGCACACAAGGTCGTCGCCGTCCGTTACGAGCAGATCGCAGAGTTTCGAGCGGACACGAGCATGCTGTTTCTCGCGGTGATGAGTGCCCTGTTGGGCTTCATCTTCGCCGCTCCGGGTGCGGTTCATCACCGCGGACGACTGACGGCAGCCGAACACGGACGCATCGCGCTCGCCGGGCCCGTGGTGAACCTCCTGTTGCTGGTCGTCTTCCTGCCGGTGCTCGTCGCCGGAGTGGCCTTCGGCAACGACGTCGTCACGCTCATCGGCGAGCGGGGGATCGCCATCAACGTCTTCCTCGCGGCGTTCAACCTGATCCCGTACGGGCCGCTCGACGGAAAGACGGTGCTCGACTGGCACAGAGGCGTCTGGGTCGCCGCGTTCGTCCCCTCGGTGCTCCTCACCGTCGTCCTCGTCTTCCTGCTCGGTCTCGGCTTCGGCGGACCGTTCTGAGCCGCAGGGTCCGGTCACCCGCCGGGGGCTCGCGACAAGCGGTGTGTTTTTGCTTCGTCGCGTCACGGAACGCGTATGACCGACGACGACGGCGAGGAACTCACGTACGCCGACGCAGGTGTCGATATCGACGCGAGCGAGGCGGCGACGGCTGCACTGGTGGGAATGGTTGGAGAGGGAGACGGCGACTACGCCGGTCTCCTCGACATCGGCGACCGGTACCTCGCGCTCGCGACCGACGGTGTCGGGACGAAACTCCTGGTCGCAGAGGCGCTCGGCGACTACTCGACGGTCGGGATCGACTGTATCGCGATGAACGTCAACGACCTCGTCGCCGCGGGAGTCCGTCCGGTGGCGTTCGTGGATTACCTTGCGGTCGAAGAGCCGGACGAGACGTTCGCCGAGCAGGTTGGCGAGGGGCTCGCCGTCGGTGCCGACGTTGCCGACATCGAACTGGTCGGCGGCGAGACGGCGGTGATGCCAGAGGTGGTTCGTGGGCTCGATCTGGCGGGGACCTGTGCCGGCCTCGCCGGCAAGGACGCCGTATTTGGGGGGACGGCGGAGCCTGGCGACGCGCTCGTCGGCTGGCGCTCGTCGGGGATCCACTCGAACGGCTTGACGCTCGCGCGGGAGGCGGTCACCCGAACCCACGCGTACACCGACGCGGCCCCCGTCGATGGGTACGAGACGGTCGGCGAGGCGCTGTTGGAGCCCACGCGCATCTACACCGACCTGCTCGATCCGATGCGCGCGCACGATGTTCGTGCCGCCGCTCACATCACCGGCGGCGGTTGGCGTAACCTCGACCGGCTCGGCGCGCACCGGTACGTGGTAACTGATCCGTTCGACGCACAGCCGGTGTTCGAGTTCGTGCAGGCAGAGGGAGGCGTGTCCGACGCGGAGATGCATCGAACGTTCAACATGGGAACGGGATTCGTCGCCGCCGTCGACCCAGCGACTGCCCAGTCGCTGGCGGCGGCCACCGGCGGCCGGGTGATCGGGCGAGTCGAACCGAACGAGAGCGCCGATACGGAGAGCGAGGGGCACATCGAGATCCGCGGAATGACGCTGTGAGCGCGGCTCTCAGTCGACGTCGACGCCGATGATTTCGAGGATCGAGTGGCAACGGGCTGCACGCTGGTGTCGATCCCGACACGAACCGCCTGTACAGCGGTCGGCTGTATTCGACGAGAACCAACCACCCGGCGGAGAAGATGTCAAGAGAGGTGTGCGGCGATGTCCGCCTCGGTGATGATCCCGATCGTTTCGCCGCCGTCGGTGACGACCACCGCTTTATAATGATCCAGCAGGTTACGGATCTCGTCGACGGTTGCAGTCGGCGCGACGGTTGGGAACGACTCGCTCATGACCTCGCTGACCGGATGGTCGCCGACGTTTCCGCCGGCGTGAACGACGTCACCTTGGCTGATAGAGCCGACCGGAACGCCGTTCTGCAACACCGGAAGCTGTGAGTACGCCTCTTCCTCCATCAGCGCGACGGCTTCGCGCACCGCGTCGTCGGGGGCGACGCTTATCACCGTCTCGTTCATCAGGTCCCGCCCTCGAACCACCTCGCCTTCCGCCTCCTGTAACGCGTTGACGATCCGTCGGAGCGTCGAGAGCCGCGGGTCGACGTCTCCGCCCTCGATCCGGGCGATGAGCGGCTGTGAGACGCCAGCCGCATCCGCCAACTCGCTCTGTGTCAGTTCGAGCGTCGTCCGTCGCTCACGCAGGTCCTGCGGTGTCGGGAGTTCCATATCTCGTAATAACCAAAGGTTATTAGAAAAGGTTTCGGGCGCAGACGTCCGTCCGGCTACGCGTCAGTCTCAGCGGCCCTCGCCGTCTTGGTCCTCCTCGTCGTCTGCTTCGGTCTCGATCACGTCGATGACTTCGAGCGGAACGTCCCGAAGCGCGCCGCCGACCTCGCTTTTCGCGATTCGCTCGGCGTGCTCGGGACTGTCGGCGTTGAACACGTCGATTTCCAAGAGGAGCCCGACGAGCGCCGTGTTAGCCGCGAGAAAGGCCGCATCGAACGGCTCGCCACAGGCGGGACAGCCGGTGACGCCGGGCTCGACCTCGACGTACTGCTTGTCCGTCTCGTTGAGCCGCTTGCCTGCCTCACTGACCGCCACGCCGATGGCGTCGTCCGTCTCTTCGACGTCTCGCACCAACCAGGCAGCTTCCATCGCGACCGCGTAGTTGCTCATACGCGAAGCGACGACCCGCAGGGTTTCGTCTCTTGTGGTTCGGCCGCGCCCTGTGAGGACGGCCCGCGGCGTTCTCCCGCGCTATCTGCGAGGCGCACGGTGCGACCGAACTGGTCGGCGGCCACGAACGACCAGTTACAGCCGGTCGACGACGGCCGCCGTGACCGCCTGCGTCGTCGCCTCGCCGCCGAGGTCTCCCGTGCGTGGCCCCGTTGCCAGCACCGACTCGACCGCCGAGCGAATCGCCGCCCCCGCTTCGGCGTGGCCGAGGTACTCGACCAGCATCGCCGCAGAGAGTATCGCCGCGGTCGGGTTCGCGGTTCCCTCTCCAGCGATGTCTGGCGCGGTGCCGTGTACCGGCTCGAACAGTGCGTTGTCGTGGCCGATGTTCGCCGACGGCAGGAGGCCGAGACCGCCGACGAGCCCCGCCGCGAGGTCGGAGAGCACGTCGCCCGCGAGGTTCGGACAGACGACGACGCCGTACTGACTCGGATCCAGCGGGAGCTTGGTCGCGAACGCGTCCATCAGCTCTTCGTCGGCCTCGACCCCGCGTGCTTCGGCGACCGAGAGCACCTCCTCGCGGAAGCGGCCGTCGGTCTCCTGCATCACGTTCGCCTTGTGGACGACCGTGAACGCCGCATCCGACGGGGGTACTGTCTCCGACGCCGCGCGCTGATCACCCGACTTCGGGTCGCCCGTAGGGCCGCGCCCGTCCGTGACGTACTCGCAGGCGAACGCCGCGAGTTCGCGCGAGGCCGACGAGGTGACGACGCGGGTGAGCGTCGAGAGATCGTTGCTGAGTCGGTCCTCGTGGCCCGCGTACACGCCCTCGGTGTTTTCTCGCAGAAAGACCACGTCGGTCTCGGGACGGAGCGCGTCGACGCCGGGATACGCCCTCGCGGGCCGAACGTTGACGAACGACCCGACGGCTTCACGGAGCGGAAGTATCACGTCGGCGGCGGTCTCGCCGGCCGCACCGAACAGCGTCGCGTCCGCGTTCGCCGCCAGATCGTACGTCTCCGCCGGGAGCGCGTCCCCCGTCGCCGCCTTCGTCGCGTCGCCGGCGTCTGCCGCGACGAACTCGAAGGTCGGGTCAAGCGCCTCCAGCACCTCGACGGCCGCGGGGACGACCTCTCGGCCGATTCCATCTCCCTCGATGACGACGATCTCGGCCGCCATTCAGTCGTCGCCCTCTACGTACGGGAGGCCGGCGACCGTCTCGTCGACCTTGCTCCGGTTGGAGTACATCAGCGCCGTGGTGTCCCAGATACCATCGACGAGCGCCTCTCGCATCGCGTCGTCGACCTCGACATCGACCGTGGTGTCGCCGTACGTGACGGTTCTCTCCGCCACGTCGATCTCGATATCCCCGTCGGGGGTGGCTTCGATCCACTCCTGTAGCTCGACGACAGTCTCGTGGTCGGTCGTCACCGCGGGGATCCCGAGTGACTTGCAGTTGTCCCGGAATATCTCCGCGTACGACTCGCCGACGACGCCGTCGATTCCCCACCGCATCATCGCCTGTGGGGCGTGTTCACGCGAGGAGCCACAGCCGAAGTTCGAGTTGACGACCGCGATCGACGCGCCATCGAACCGATTGAGCGGATGGTCGTTGAACGCGCCGTCGTCGTCGCGCCGAGCATCGTAAAAGAGGTAGTCTGCCATGTTGTCGAACGTCACCTCTTTCATGAACTTCGCCGGCAGGATCTGGTCGGTGTCGATGTCGTCGCCGGGGATCGGCACTCCCGACCCCGACACCGCCGTGATGTGCTGGTCACCGGTGTCGTTCGTGCGCATTAGTCTGCCACCTCCTCGACTCCGCCCGCGCCGCCCGTCGGCTCGTCACCGACGTACTCACGTGCGTCGACGACCTCGCCTTCGACGGCCGCGGCTGCGACCATCGCCGGGCTCATCAACACGGTTCGACCGTCTTTCGACCCCTGCCGGCCGATAAAGTTCCGATTCGACGACGAGGCACAGACCTCGTCGCCTTCGAGGGCGTCGTCGTTCATCGCGAGACACATCGAACAGCCGGCGCGCCGCCACTGGAAGCCGGCGTTGATGAAGACTTCGTCGATGCCCCGCGTTTCACACTGCTGGCGGACGGTCTCAGAGCCGGGAACCGCCAGCGCTCGCACGCCGTCGGCGACCGTGTGGCCCTCGAGCACCTTCGCGGCCTCTGTAAAGTCCGAGAGACGGCCGTTCGTGCAGGTGCCGAGGAAAGCGACGTCGACATCGTACCCCACCATCGACTGACCGGGTTCGATCTCCATGTGGTCGAGCGCCTGTTCGGCGGCCTCTCGATCCGTCCGGGCCTCGAAGTCGTCCGGGTGGGGGACGCGGTCGGTGATCTCGATCACCTGCCCGGGGTTGATCCCCCAAGTGACCATCGGATCGATTCCGTCGGCGTCGACGGTGACGATGTCGTCGTACTCGGCGTCCGCGTCGGATCGAACCGACTCCCAGTACGCTTTCAGTTCCTCGAACGCCTCGCCCTCTGGAACGTACTCACGGCCGTCCAGATACTCGTAGGTGGTCTCGTCCGGGTTGATGTAGCCGGCGCGCGCGCCACCTTCGATAGACATATTACACACCGCCAGCCGACCCTCCATGTCGAGCGCCTCGATGGCGGGGCCTCCGTACTCGTACACGTGGCCGACGCCGCCGTCGACGCCGAGCTCTTGGATCACCTTCATAATCACGTCCTTCGCGTAGACCCCCTCGCCGAGCTCGCCCTCGATTTCGATCCGACGCACCCGCTGTTTGTCGGCGGCGATACAGCCGGTCGCGAACACGTCGCGGATCTGGCTCGTCCCGATGCCGACGCCGATGGAGCCGAACGCGCCGTGGGTCGCGGTGTGGCTGTCACCGCAGGCGACGGTCATCCCCGGCTGTGAGAGCCCCAACTCCGGCGCGACGACGTGGGTGATCCCCTGTTTGCCAGAGTCGAACCCGAAGAACGTGATTCCGCTCTCGCTCGTGTTTCGCTCGAGCGCCGAGAGCATCTCTTCGGCCTTGTCGTCGGCCAGCGGTCGCTCGCGTTTCTCCGCTTCCGTCGGGGCGATGTGATCCGTCGTCGCGAACGTTCGGTCCGGATACGCCACGTCGAGGTCGCGCTCGCGCAGCATCCCGAATGCCTGCGGACTCGTCACCTCGTGAACGAGGTGGAGGCCGATGAACAGCTGGTCCTGTCCGTTCGGCAGCTCTGTCACCTTGTGGTTCTCCCACACCTTGTCGTAGAGAGTCCCCTGGCTCATCGGTCGTCACCCGGGTCGAGAGCCGCTGCGTTCGCCACGTTCCCCGTGCCCGCCGCGTTCGATGGGTTCGGGGTCCCTCGAGCCGTCGGGCCCGTGACGGCTACGCCCATTAGGCCGTCACCTCGGCGGGCTCTTCGTCGTCCTCTTCGTCCGCTTCCTGCCACGCGAACAGCCCGCGAAGCTCCTCGCCGACGGCCTCTATCTCGTGGTTCTTCTCAGCATGCCGGAGCTGTGTGTAGGAGGGCCGCCCCGCCTGGTTCTCCGCGATCCACTCGCGAGCGAACTCCCCGTTCTGGACTCGCTCTAAGACCGCTTCCATGTTCTCGCGAGCGTGCTCGTCGACGACGACGTCGCCCTGCGTGAGCCCCCCGTACTCAGCGGTGTCAGAGACGGAGTCCCACATGCCGCCGAGCCCGTCTTCGTACATCAGGTCGACGATGAGCTTGAGTTCGTTGAGACACTCGAAGTACGCCATCTCCGGGGAGTAGCCGGCGTCGACGAGGGTCTCGTATCCCTGTTTCACGAGCGAGGTGACCCCCCCACACAGCACGGCCTGTTCGCCGAAGAGGTCGGTCTCGGTCTCCTCCCGGAACGACGTCTCGACGACGCCGGCGCGCGCACAGCCGATCGCCGCGGCGTACGCGAGCCCCTCCTCGCGTGCCTCGCCAGTGGCGTCCTGATACACTGCCAACAGTCCGGGGGTTCCCTCGTCGTTCTCGTAGTTACGACGGACGAGGTGGCCGGGAGACTTCGGCGCGACCATCGTCACGTCGACGTCTTCGGGGGGCTGGATCTGGTTGTAGTGGATGTTGAACCCGTGGGCGAACTGGAGGGTGTCGCCTGCCTCCAGGTTCGGCGCGACCGCGGACTCGTACACGTCCGGCTGGACCGTGTCCGGAACGAGCACGCTCACGATGTCGGCCTCGGCGGCCGCGTCGGCCGGCGTCGCGACGCGGAGCCCGTCACTCTCGGCGGCGGCCCGCGAGGAACTGCTCTCACGGAGGCCGACGACCACGTCGACACCGCTGTCTGAAAGGTTCTGTGCGTGTGCGTGACCCTGTGAGCCGTAGCCGAGGACGGAAACGGTCTTGTCGGTGATGAAACTCGGGTCTGCGTCGTCGTCGTAGTATACTGTCGAATCGAACGTGTGTGTGTCGTCTGCGGGCATCGTGTGTTAGTGAGTGTTCGGCGTCGTTGGTTCGCCGGCCGTTCCGGGTTTCTCTCCGGGTGCGGTGGGGACGGCCCCCTGTGCGAGCGCGGTTTGACCGGTCCGGGCGATCTCGATGATCCCGAACTGGCTAAACGCGTCGAGCGCGTCGTCTATCTTCGACTCGTCGCCGGTGAGTTCGACCGTGATCGTCTCGGTGCCGGCATCGAGGGTTCGCCCGTCGTACATCTCGGTCACCGCGTGAACCTTATCTGGTTCGTCGCCTTCGACTTTGAGTAAGACGAGCTCTGAGGTGATCGCGTTTCCGGACACCTCCCCGACGGAGATGACGGGCTTCAGCTTCGCGGTCTGTTTTTCGATCTGGTCGATCCCTGGGTCGGTCTCCTCGACCACCATGGTGATCCGCGAGTGGCCGTCGACCGTCGTCGGCCCGACCGTCAGGCTCTCGATATTGAACTGTCGGCGAGAGACGAGCCCGGAGACGCGCGCGAGCACGCCGGGTTCGTCCTCGACGAGCGCGGAGATGACCGCCCGTCGGGTATCGTGGCTCGCCTCGACGACCGGGTCGATGCGGTTGCCCTCGAGATTCCGGCGTCCCTCGGGATGCGGCCGCTCGTCAGGTGCGGGGCCGGGCATTCCGGCAGTCTCGCCGCCGTCAGTTCGCGTTTCGTCGCTGCTCGGCTCGCTCGCGTCCTCGCCGGTCGTCTCGGTCATAGCTGGTCCTCCGCGAGAGCGAATCGTCCGTTCGCACCGCCGCTCGGCACCATCGGTAGGACGTTCTCTTCAGGATCGATATGAAAGTCGATCACCGCCGGACCGTCGTACGCGAGCGCCTCTTCGACGGCGGGTGCGACCTCGTCGTAGCCGTCCACGCGGATCCCGAGCGCGCCAAACGCCTCGGCGAGCTTGTCGAACTCGGGCATCCAGCTGTACTCGGAAGCCATGCGTCGCCCCTCGTAGAAGGCGTCCTGCCACTGGCGAACCATCCCGATGTACTCGTTGTTGAGAACGGCTATCGTGATGTCGAGGCTCTCCCGAACCGCGACGGACAGCTCCTGCATCGTCATCAGGAACGAGCCGTCACCGTCGAAACACACCACGTCACGGTCGGGCTCGCCCATGGTGTCGGCGGCGAGGCGCGCGCCGATCGCCGCGGGCACGCCGTATCCCATCGTCCCGAGGCCGTGTGAAGAGACCCAGGTCCGGGGCTCGGTGTACGTCCAGAACTGTGATGCCCACATCTGGTGTTGTCCCACGCCGGTCGTCACGATGGTGTCGTCGTCGGTCGCCTCGTCGAACGCCTCAACGACGAACTGCGGCTTGAGTGGCTCGTCCTCGGGCGTGGCGTACGTCATCGGGTACGTCTCCTGCCACTCCTGGCACTGTTCGCGCCACGCGTCGGCGTCTGGCGAGGCTCGCACGGCGTCTGTGAGCTGTTCGAGCACCGTCCGCGCGTCACCGATAAGCGGGTAGTCCGCGTGAACGTTCTTCGAGATTTCTGCGGGGTCGATATCGACGTGGACGACCTCGGCCTCCGGGGCGAACGTGTCGATTCCCCCGGTAAGCCGGTCGTCGAACCGGGTGCCAACCGCGACGAGACAGTCGGTGTGGGTAATTGCCATGTTGGCGTAGCCCGTCCCGTGCATCCCGGCCCACGAGAGACACAACTCGTCGTCTTCGGGGAACGACCCGATCCCCGGCATCGTCGTCGTCACCGGGATCTCGTAGGTCCGTGCGAACGTCCGCGCGGCGTCGCTCGCCTCGGCTTTGATAACCCCGCCGCCGAACAGGCAGACCGGCCGCTCTGCCGCCTCGATGGCGCGAGCCGCCCGTTCGACCGCCGCTGGATCGGCACGGGGGTTCGGATCAGTCCCCGGCGGCGGTGACGCAGGGCCAGGGGTCGTCGCCGTGTCAGCCTGCGTGACGTCTTTCGGGAGGTCGACGAGCGTCGGGCCGGGCCGTCCAGCGTTCGACAGCGCGAACGCCTCGCCGACGACGTCGCCGACATCGTCCGCGTCACTCGCGAAGTAGTTGTGTTTCGTGATCGGCCGGGTGACGCCGATGGTGTCCGTCTCTTGGAACGCGTCGTTGCCGACGAACTCCGTCGGCACCTGCCCGGTTAGCGCGAGCATCGCGTCGCTGTCCATGTCGGCGTCGGCAACTCCGGTGACGAGGTTGGTCGCACCGGGGCCGGACGTCGCCAGACAGAGGCCGGGTTCGCCAGCCACGACGCCGTACGCGTCGGCGGCGTGCGCCGCGCCCTGCTCGTGTGCCATCGTTACGTGTCGGATCGAGGAGCTGTACAACGCGTCGTAGACGGGCATGATCGCTCCGCCTTGGACGCCGAAAGCGGTCTTCGCGCCCGCGGCTTCCAGCGCCGCGACGACCGCCTCCGCCCCGGTCGACACCGGCGCGATCGTTCCGTCCTCTTCGGCCCCCGACGGGTCGGTCGGGTCGGTCGATCGGCGGTCACCCTCCTCGGGGTCGTGTCGCTCCGTTGCGTCCGGGTCGTCCGTTCGTGTGTGTGCTGCTGAATCGCTCATCGTCGTGTTAGTGTCTCTGTCTCTCGGTGGCGGTCTTGGTCGGCCCCCGGATCGGCCGCTGTGGCCGGTGAGGGTCGTCGATACGTCGGGTCGGTGAAAAGTAGGTACTGTAGGGGTTCAAACCCCTACAATAATCGGCGCGACGGCTCCGACG
>JARVCL010000027.1:0-17136 GCA_040405695.1 Halorubrum sp.
ACAGTTTCTCACGACTAGAGGGATCGCCGTTCTCGACGTGAACTACCGAGGGTCGACAGGATACGGCCGTGCGTACCGTGACGCGCTCAACGGGGAGTGGGGGGTGCGTGACACCCTCGACTGCGTGAACGCCGCCCGCCACGCTGCCGCCGAGGGACTCGCCGACCCCGATCGGCTCGCCATCTCTGGCGGGAGCGCCGGGGGGTACGCCGTGTTGAGCGCGCTCGCGTTCCACGACACGTTCGATGCCGGGGCGAGCTACTACGGCGTGGCCGACCTCGCCGCGCTCGCCGCCGAGACCCACAAGTTCGAGTCGCGCTACCTCGACGGTCTCGTCGGCCCGCTCCCGGAGGCGGAAGACACCTACCGTGAGCGCTCGCCGGTGTACCACGCCGAGGGGATCACGGCTCCACTCCTGTTGTTACAGGGCGGGAAAGACGAAGTTGTCCCACCCGCACAGGCGGAGGCGATGATCGACGCGCTGGTCGAAAACCGAACGCCGTACGCGTACGTCGAGTTTCCCGAAGAGCGCCACGGGTTCCGCGACGCAGATAACATCGCGCGGGCACACGAGGCCGAGTTCGGCTTCTACGGCGACGCGTTCGGCTTCGAGCCGGCAGGCGACATAACCGGAGTGGAGCTGCTGGTTGGTGAGCAACCACCAGAGTTGGAATCGGGAGACGGAGCAGAAGGCGATCAGTAAACCGAGTCGGGGTGAGCGAAAGACGAGTCCAGGGAACGAGAAACGGCGTCACGAGGAGGGATCAGGGATCACGCACCTGTGTCAGCAACGCCGGACCGGGCGGCTCGCGACGATCAGGCGAACAGGTCGCGCGCGTCCGCCACGGCGTCGACGAGGGCGTCGACCTCCTCGACCGTGTTGTAGATATAGAAGGAAGCGCGCGCGGAGGCGGCAACACCCATCTTCTCGTGGAGCGGTTGCGTACAGTGGTCGCCGGCGCGGATCGCGACGCCGTAGTCGTTGAGGATACTCGAGAGGTCATGCGCGTGGACACCGTCGACGTTGAACGCCACGAGGCCACCGCGCTCGTCTGCGGGCGGGCCGTAGATCTCTACGGCACCGAGTGCCTCCAGTTGGTCGTAGGCGTACTCGGCGAGCAGTCGTTCGTGGGCTTCGATCCGGTCGAGGCCGACCGATTCGACGTACTCGACGGCGGCCGCGAGGCCGATCCCTTCCGCGATAGACGGGGTGCCGGCCTCGAACTTCCACGGGAGATCCTCCCACGTCGAGTCCTCGAATGTGACCCGCCGGATCATGTCCCCGCCGTAGAGGTAGGGTGTCATCGACTCGAGGATCGCTTCGCGCCCGTAGAGCACGCCGATCCCGGTGGGACCCGCCATCTTGTGACCAGAGAACGCGAGGAAGTCGACGCCCAACTCGTCGACGTCGACCGGGCGGTTCGGCACCGACTGAGCGGCGTCTGCGAAGATCAGCGCGTCGTTGTCGTGTGCGAGGTCGGCCAACTCACGGATCGGATTGACCGTTCCCAGCGTGTTCGAGACGTGGACGACCGAAACCATCGCGGTGTCGGCGTCGACCTTGGCGGTGGCGTCAGTCATGTCGAGCGTGCCGCCGTCGGTCACCTCGACGAACCGCACGTCCGCACCGGTACGTTTGCCGATCTGTTGCCAAGTGACCAACGACGCGTGGTGTTCCATCTCGGTGAGCACGACGTTGTCGCCGGGACCGAGTTCTTGGAGCCCCCACGCGTATGCGACGAGGTTCATCGCCTCCGTCGTGTTCTTCGTGAAGATCACTTCCTCGCGGCCCGCGGCACCGATGAACTCGGCGACGGTGTCGTGGGCCTCCTCGTAAGCGACGCTCGCCTCTTGGCTCAACTGGTGGATCCCGCGGTGAACGTTGGAGTTGTACTGTCGATAGTAGTCGCTCATCGCCTCGACGACCGGCTCGGGGGTGTGTGAGGTCGCCGCGTTGTCGAGGTAGACGAGGGGCGTGTCGTCGCCCGGTCCGTCACCCGGCGTCTCGGGATCGCCGCCGACCGACCGCTGGAGAATCGGGAAGTCGTCGCGGATCGCCTCGACGTCAAACGGATACTGTTCTTGAACTCCCATTGTCCTAACTTGGGTCCCGAGTAGTAACAGGCCTTCGGTCCGGTAGGTGTTACCCGTACTGTGGACGCGATCGAGCGTGTTCGTGAGGCGAGCGCCACCCGAAGCTGCGCGGTAGGTGGTTACCGGAGAACGGCACCTGGTGATTCGCGAGTATCAGACGTATCGTAGGGAGAGGCCGTCGTCCGGATGGCTGGGTTATCGCGGTGTTCTATTTTTCATATTGGAGCTTCACGGTCAGATTGCCGTGTTGAAGCCATACTCTCGCCGCTCCGATGGGAACCACGTACGCTAACAAGACGAGAGTCTGTGACGCTATCTCTCCGACGACAAACGAAGCGGCCACCAGTACGAAGGTGACAGGAACAACTACGAAGAGGACGGTAACGATGAGTTCGTGCATCGGCCACAGTCCGACTCGGATCGCTTCTGCGGGAGACCGCTCCAGATACGATTGATTACCAATGAACTGCCGCCAGACACGTGCGAGTTGACTGACGCAGATAGCGAGTGCTGCGAGGCTGATCGTTGGCGAAAACAACGAGGGTAAACTCCTATCTGCAAATTGGACGACCGCATAGAGGAACGGAAGAGTGTAGATGAGTCCGAAGATCATGTACTTGGCGACCAGACCAATGTTGCGGTTGTACACCGGTGGAAGCGCTGAAACGAGCGTAATCGGGACTGGGTCCGTCTCCCATTTGTCGGCATCGTGATCAGCTATCGGCTGTGCCGCAAACAACGCGACAGTGACGAATAGAACGTGGATGACGACAACCTCGAGGAGATAGAGAAGTAGTATTTCTACCACATCCCAGTTAAGATAGAGAATCCCGACAACGATCATGCCGTGTGTAACGATCGGGGCAAAATAGTCTTCGAAGGCGCTCCGTTCGTCAGATACCGCCCCAGCAGTGCTGTTTGTCATGCGGTTCGACGAACGATAAGTACACACTCGCCCGTTATTATACCCGAGGAAGGACCACAGCGTTCCGATGCAACGACCCAGTTGTGGTCCACTGCCCCTGATACGACCAACGCACTGGATACACCGCGCAGATTCAGCAGTGTCTGCTGCTCGGTGGTAGCCAGCTGAGGTGAGTGGCGTGGGTCGTACTGGACGTACCGCATGTACACACCCTCTTGCACGGCCACACGACTGTGGTTCGGGTGGGTCGGTGTTCCACGTCAGGTATCTGCGTTACCGACAGGCTCTCGGGTTCTATCGTGGGTACTCCTGTGTGTCGGCACGACGCCCGAACTAATGCCCTTTTGAAGACGGGGACCATCAGGTCGAATATGACCGAAACGCTCACCCTCGCGACCCGCGGGTCGGACCTCGCCTTGAAACAGGCGGAGAGCGTCCGTGACGCGCTGTCGACCCGAAAACGTGGGGTCGAGATCCGTCGCGTCGAAACCCGCGGGGACCAGATCCCCGACGAGCTGATCCACCGGCTCGGCCGCACGGGAGCGTTCGTCCGCGCGCTCGACGAGGAGGTGTTCGCCGGCGACGCCGACCTCGCGGTACACTCGCTGAAGGACGTTCCAACAGAGGGGATGGACGACATGGTCGTCGCCGGCGTCCCCGAACGCGCCCCGTCCGGCGACGTGGTCGTTCACCCTGACGGCGACGGGCTCGACGACCTCCCGGCGGGAGCTGTGATCGGCACGGGGTCGCTCCGGCGAACCGCCCAGATCAGAGCGACACACCCGGATCTGTCGGTGGAGCCGATCCGTGGGAACGTCGACACGCGAATCGAGAAGCTGCTCGCGCCGGGCCTCCAGGCGGAGCACGAACGACGTCTGATCGCCGCGGGTGAGGACGAGACGCTGCGCACACCCGAAAGCGACGAGGTCGACGACGAGGGTGACGGAGGCGACGACACGACCGGAAACAGCGTCGAGACGGAGACCGACGGTGACAGCGAAGAGACCGGAGGCGATCCCGACGAGTCGTTCGAGCGGAGCGTCGAGGAGTGGTTCGACTCGCTCTCGGAGCTCGAACGCTCCGCGATGGAACGGTCCGTCGACGTCGAGTACGACGCGCTGGTGTTGGCGGAGGCGGGGCTCCGCCGATCTGGGCTGTACGACGACGCTCGAACCACCCGGCTACCCCGCGAGGAATTCGTCCCCGCGGCGGGACAGGGAGCCATCGCCGTGACCGCGACAGACCCAGACGTGATCGAGACGGTCCGATCGGCGGTCGACCATCCCCGGACCCGCGTGGCGGCGACCGTCGAGCGGACCGTTCTCGCCGCGCTCAACGGGGGCTGTATCGCGCCTATCGGCGTCTCGGCGATGGTTCGTGGCGAGCACGTCCACACACGGGTACGCGTGCTCTCGACGGACGGCACCGAGGAAGTGAGCGCGACCCGTGACCTGCCGATACGATCACACGCAGGGTCGGCCGAGTCGTTCGCGACGGAGCTCGCCGACCGCGGCGCGGCGGCGCTCATCGAGCAGGCGCGAGCAGCGGTCGACACCACCGCCACGAGCGCCGACGAGGGTGATTCCGATGAGTGAGGACACCCGCGACGAGTACGACGACCCGCCGACCCGGAGCCGCGAGGACGACGTGGGGAAGGTGTACCTCGTCGGATCCGGACCGGGTGACCCGGACCTCATGACGGTGAAGGCGGCGCGACTCGTCGAGTCCGCAGACGTGGTTCTCCACGACAAGCTCCCCGGCCCGGAAATTCTCGGAGAGATCCCCCCCGAGAAGCGCGAAGACGTCGGAAAACGGGCGGGAGGTGAGTGGACGCCACAGGAGTACACGAACCGCCGGCTGGTCGAACTCGCCGAGGCGGGGAACTCTGTGGTTCGGCTGAAAGGGGGTGATCCGTTCGTCTTCGGTCGCGGCGGCGAAGAGGCCGAACACCTCGCAGACGCCGGAATCCCCTTCGAGGTCGTTCCCGGTGTCACCTCTGCCATCGCTGGTCCGGGAGTCGCTGGGATCCCCGTCACCCACCGCGACCACGTCTCCAGCGTGTCGTTCGTCACGGGACACGAGGATCCGACGAAAGACGAGTCGGCGGTCGACTGGGATGCGCTCGCGGCGACCGGCGGGACTATCGTCGTGTTGATGGGTGTGGGAAAACTGCCGGCGTACACCGCCGCGCTCCGCGACGCTGGCCTCGACGGCGACACCCCCGTCGCACTGGTCGAGCGGGCAACGTGGCCCGACATGGCGGTGGCGGGGGGGACGCTCGACACCATCGTCGACGTTCGCGACGAGGCGGGGATCGAGCCCCCTGCGATCACGGTTATCGGGGATGTGGCGGCTACTCGCGACCGCGTCGTGGGGTTTCTCGAGAACGCCGGCTCTGCGCCGGTGAGCCGCGTGAAGTCCAGATCGAGCCTCGACGGCACGGAGCACGAGGCGGCCGACGAGAGCGACGAGCCCGAAAGCGGTGGTGAAGACGCGTGAGCAGCGGTCCCCGCGTCGCGGTCTTCCGTCCGGACGACGAACGAATCGACGAGGCGGTCGACCGACTCTCGTCGCTGGGGGCGGTGCCCGTCCCAGATCCGATGCTCGCTGTCGAGGCGACTGGCGCAACGCCCGAGGCTGGGCGGTCGCTGGACGCCGAATACGTCGTGTTCACGAGCAAGACTGGCGTCGAACTCGCCGCCACTAGGTGGGAGCCTAACGACACGACGCTCGTCGCCATCGGGCCGTCGACCGCGGCCGCCGCCCGCGAAGCCGGCTGGACGGTTGACATCGTCCCCGAGACGTACACCTCCGCGGGGCTCGTGGCGGCCCTCCGAGGTCGGGTCGACGGTGCGGTCGTCGAGGTGGCGCGGTCAGACCACGGCAGCGACGTACTTCTCGACGGATTGCGTGACGCCGGCGCTCGGGTAACGGAGACGGTGCTCTATCAGCTCACCCGCCCCGAAGACGCCGGCGAGTCCGCCGAGCGCGCGGCCGCGGGCGAGCTCGACGCGCTCGCGTTCACCTCTTCGTTGACCGTCGATCACTTCCTCGATGCGGCCGCCGAACGCGGGGTGGCGGAGGCCGCGCTCGACGGCGTTACCGACGCGGTCGTTGGAGTCATCGGCCCCCCGACGGCCGAAACGGCCGAGGCGGCCGGGATCGATGTCGATGTCGTGCCCGAGCACGCCGACTTCGACGCCCTCGCCGAGGCGGTCGTCACGGCCGTCTCCGAGGTGCAAACGGACGCCCAGCCGGGTGATGGTTACGAGTCGAGGGGATAGCAGCTGAGAGAACAGCTATCGAGACGGGTGCTCGCAGGCAAGCGAGAACGGAGTCGGCCGCTCATCTCCGGAACTGCTCCGGTCTCACCCGAGTTAAAATCAAATCTGATATTTTGATCTTGGTGTTTAATACCCGACCTGTGTGAGAGCATGGCGTGGAGCCGAGTGAGCACTGGTCGCTACGAACGGACGGAAAAGTGGCAATCGTCGAGTTCCCACACGGGACGGGGATCAGCCCCGCCGCCGCGGAGGCGTTACTCGATCGGTGGCGATCGATCGTTGGTGACTGCGGGGTCGACGGGATGGTGATCGTGGTGCGGACGAGTCGTCCGTGCTCAGACGCCGGACGACGAGTGCTCCGTGAGGCGGCACAGCTCGCGGTTGCGCGCGGTGTGAGCCGGTTCGCTGTCGTCGGCGAGCGCTCGAAACGTCGCTATCTCACGCGGACGGTCGACGTCGACGGCGTCGACACCGAAGCGTTCAACGACGGCGCTACCGCGGTAGAGTGGGTCACCTGCGGGGTCGACCCGTCCGCATCAGCCGACCGAAACTGACGCACGTCCCGAGAGCGAGGGTGTCGACCCGTATTTACCCGCTCGTCACCTCGATTCCGGCCTCGTCGATCACGCGTTTCGCGTGTCGGGTCGCTCTGTCCCGGACCGCGTCGGCGTCGATCCCGACGTGGTTGCCGTCCGTATACCTGACCTCGCCGCCGACCATCGTGAAGACGACATCGTCACCGTGGGCGGCGTACACGAGGTGAGACAGCGGATCGTGGATCGGCGTCGCACGCGTCTTCTCGGTGCTGATCCCGATCAGATCGGCTTC
This sequence comes from Halorubrum sp., assembly GCA_040405695.1. GTDB lineage: Archaea > Halobacteriota > Halobacteria > Halobacteriales > Haloferacaceae > Halorubrum. The sequence goes on from JARVCL010000027.1 coordinate 7,132, forward strand.
GTACCCCGGTTCGAGACGGCCGATCCGCTCGAATCCAGCAGCACGTGCGCCGTTGACGGTGGCCATCTCCAGCGCCGTCGCCGCCGGGAGTCGAGTCGGGTCACGCGCGTCGACCTTGCCGAGGAGGCTCGCCTGTCGCATCTCGGTGAACGGATCGAGCGTGTTGTTACACGGCGGGCCGTCGTTGCCGAGTGCGACCGTAATTCCCCGGTCGAGATAGTCCTGGATCGGCGCGATTCCCGAAGCGAGTTTCATGTTCGACGAGGGGCAGTGGGTCACGACGGTGTCGGTCTCTGCGAGGATCTCCCGCTCGCTCTCGTCGGTGTGAACACAGTGCGCGAGCGTCACGTCGGGACCGGTGAGTCCGACCTCGTCGAGCCAGTGGACGTTCCGATGGCCGGTGGCCGCCTCGACGGCCGCGATCTCGTCGGTGTTCTCGCTGGCGTGTGTGTGGATCGTCACGCCGTCGTGAGCGTCCGTGATCGCTCGACAGCCGCGGAGACAGGCCTCCGTACAGGTGACGGCGAACCGCGGCGTGACCGCGTAGCGGATCCGTCCGTCGGCCGCGCCGTGGTACGTCGTAATCAGCGATTCGGTCTCGTCGAGCCCAGCGTCGGTCGATTCTAAGAGTCCGTCGGGTGACTCTTTGTCCATCAGCACCTTGCCGAGGCGGCCGCGAATCCCCGTCTCGATCGCCGCCTCGAATGCCTCTGCCGCGTGGTTGACGGAGAGGTGATCGACGACGGTCGTCGTTCCCGACTCGAGACACTCGAGGTAGCCGAGCTCCGCCGCCGCTCGGGTCGCTTTCGCGTCCATCGCCGCCTCCATCGGCAACACGGCATCGAACAGCCAGTCGAGGAGTTCGGCGTCGTCGGCGATCCCCCGCCCGAGCGACTGAACCGAGTGCACGTGGCCGCCGACGAGCCCAGGCGCGACGATGTCGAACGCCCGGCGCTCGTGGTCGGGGTACTGCTCACAGAGGGCATCCGCCTCGCCAACCGCGGCGATCCGTTCATCGGCGACGACGACGGCGCCGTCGTCGATCACGGTGTCCGGATCGGCGATGACGGTTCCGGTGATCAACATATCCGTCCGTTCCAGACGGGCGAGGCTGAAGAGTCTTTGCTGTCCGGACTACATCGCGTGAACGCAGCCACGGGTCGATACCACGACCGTCCAAGCCGGGAGACCGCCCCCGTCAGCGACGGGCTTAATCGCCTGACCTACTAATGATCGATAATGGCTGAGCCGTCGGGAATGGACGCGTTCGCCCGGCTCGGGACCGAAGTTCGGTCGGCACTCTCCGAGCAGGGATTCACGACGCCAACCGAACCGCAACGGCGGGCGATCCCCCCGCTCGCGGCCGGAAAGAACGCGCTCGTCCTCGCGCCGACGGGGACGGGCAAGACCGAGACCGCGATGTTACCCGTCTTCGACGCGACCGTCGACGCCCGCGACGCCCCGGGTGAACAGCCTCGCGAGGGGATCTCTGCGCTGTACATCACGCCACTCCGCGCGCTCAACCGCGACATGATGGACCGGCTCGAGTGGTGGGGTGACCGGCTCGACGTCGAGGTCGCGGTCCGTCACGGCGACACGAGCCAGTACGAGCGAAGCACACAGGCCGACGACCCACCGGACGTGCTCATCACTACCCCCGAATCCTTACAGGCGATCCTGACGGGGTCGAAGATGCGGGTCGCACTGGAGGACGTCGCCCACGTCGTCGTCGACGAAGTTCACGAGCTCGCCTCCGCCAAGCGGGGCGCACAGCTCACGGTGGGGCTCGAACGCCTCCGGCGGGTGGCGGGGGCGTTCCAGCGAATCGGCCTCTCGGCGACAGTCGGCTCGCCCGAGGAAGTCGGGCGGTTCCTCGTCGGGTGTGGGAAGCGCGATCCAGACCGGGCGGGTGACCGCGAGTTCGAGACAATCGAGGTTGCCGCCGGAAGCCGAACCGACGTGCAGGTGCTCGACCCCGACATTACGGAGCGAGACACGCAGTTGGCCGGCGAGTTGGCAGTCGACGAGACGACTGCGAGCCACGTTCGAACGATCCGAGCGATCGTCGCCGACCACGACTCGACGCTCATCTTCGTCAATACGCGGCAGACCGCGGAGGCACTCGGCTCACGGTTCAAGACGATAGCGGAGCGGGAACGAGCCACCGAGCGCGACGAGGGCGAGACGGATCCGGTCGAGGTAACCGATATCGAACTTCACCACGGGTCACTCTCGAAGGAGGTTCGGATCGACGTCGAGGACCGGTTCAAGACCGGTGAACTCGACGGACTCGTCTGTACCTCTTCGATGGAGCTCGGCATCGACGTGGGCCGTGTCGACCACGTGGTCCAGTATGGGAGTCCCCGTGAGGTCGCCCGCCTGCTTCAGCGGGTCGGACGAGCAGGCCACCGCCGTGACCTCGTCTCCGAGGGGACCATCATCACGCAGGGCGGCGACGACACCGTGGAGGCGCTGGCGATCGCCCGTCGCGCGGAGGCGGAACTCGTCGAGCCCGCGAACATCCACCACGGCAGCCTCGATACGGTCGCCAATCAGATCGTCGGAGTCGTGATGGACGAAGGAGACGTTCACGCCCGAGCGGTCTACGAAACGGTGACGAATGCGTACCCGTTCCGTGACCTCTCCGAGCCTCGGTTCCAGGAGGTTGTTCGCGAACTCGATGGAAACCGACTGCTGTGGCTCGACGAGGAGACAGACACCCTCTCGACATCTGGCGGCTCGTGGCAGTACTTCTACGCGAACCTCTCGATGATCCCCGACGAGTCGACCTACGAGGTGTACGACATGTCCGCACGGCGCGGGATTGGCACTCTCGACGAGCGGTTCGTCGTCGACTTCGCCGGGCCGGGCGAGACGTTCGTCCAGCGCGGTGAGATGTGGCGGATCACCGAGGTCGACGAGGATGAAGAGCGTGTCGAGGTAACGCCGATCGCAGACCCCACCGGCGAGGTCCCTTCGTGGGTTGGCCAAGAGATTCCCGTTCCGCGGCCGGTGGCCCAGGAGGTCGGCCGGATCCGCGGCGAGATCGCTGACGCGCTCGCAGCCGGATCGACGCCGGAGGCGATCTCGAACGACCTCGCGGAGCGGTACCCAACCGACCCGAGGACGGTTGCGAACGCAATCGAGCCCGTCGTCGACCACGTCGAGGCCGGGCATCCGGTTCCAACGGACGAACGCGTCGTGATCGAGGGGAGCGCGCGGACCGTCGCCGTGAACGCGACGTTCGGTCACGCGGTCAACGAGACGCTCGCACGGCTGCTCGCCGCGCTCGTGGGACAGCGGGCCGGGTCGTCTGTCGGGATGGACGTCGACCCGTATCGGATCGAGTTCGAAGTTCCCTCGGGTGTGAGACCTGGGACGTTCCGCGAGGTCCTCGAAACGACTGACCCTGGCCGCCTGGAGGCGTATCTCGAACTCGCCGTCAAGAACGCCGACACACTGAAGTTCACGCTCGCACAGGTCGCCGCGAAGTTCGGCTCCGTCAAGCGCTATCACGAAGGACGCGGGACGTTCGGCGGCGACCGCCTCCTCGCCGCGTTAGAGGGAACCCCTGTTTACGACGAGGCCCTCCGGGAGGTGTTTCACGCCGATCTCGCCGTCGAGGAGACCGCCACGATCCTCACGCGACTGCAGTCGGGCGGAGCCGACCTCGCGGTCGCCAGAGAGCGGACCCCACTCGGCACTGCCGGCCGCTCGGCCGGGACCGAGTTTCTCGTGCCCGAGAACGCCGACGCCGACGTGATAGAGACGGTGAAAGAGCGCATCCGAAACGATCGGGTGATCCTCTTTTGTCTCCACTGTACCGAGTGGAAACGGACGACGAAGGTTCGCCGGGTCCGCGAACAGCCCCAATGCCCCGAGTGCGGGTCGACACGGATCGCCTCTCTCAACCCGTGGGACGACGAGACGGTCGCCGCGGTTCGCGCGGGCGAAAAGGACGACGAGCAGGAGCGTCGGACGAAACGCGCCCACCGCGCGGCCAGTCTCGTTCAGACACACGGTAAGCAGGCGGTGATCGCGATGGCGGCCCGCGGGGTCGGCCCACACAACGCTGCCCGGATCATCAACAAACTGCGCGAGGACGAAGACGAGTTTTACCGCGACGTGCTCAGGCAGGAACGCGAGTACGCCCGGACACAGTCGTTCTGGGACTGAGACGCCACGGACCGGGGTCAGAAACGGCCAGCCGTCGCGGTCCGTTTTCCCCCGCGTTTTGTACCCGCCGACCGATCCCTCGATCGTGACTGACGACAGGCTGGTTGTGCACAACAAGGACAGCGACACGATCTCGGTTATCGACCCAAACACCGGAGAGGTGGACGCGGTCGTAGAGACCGACCGGACGAACAACGCGTCCGTCCCTGACTGGACCGAGGTCGATCGTCTCGAGACAGAGCTCCATCCGGACGGGATCGCGTGCGTCGAGCGCCGAGCCGGGGCATTCGCTCTCTACCGTCAGCGTCGAGTGATCCCCGACGCTTATACCAGTGCGCTCGAAGCGAGCGTATGGAACCGTTCGTAGCCGCGATCCTGATCGGACTGCCGCTCGCGTGGCTCGTCGGATTCGCGGTGTACGCGTACGTGGACGCGCCGAAATACGGAATGAACCCGAAGAAGTGGGCGGCGGTCTCGTTTGGTATCCCACTGTTTGGCTTCTTTGCGTACCTCTTCGAACGGAGCGAGACGGAGTACGACCCAGAGGCGGACCCGTACGCGCAGGGCCAACAGTTCGACATTCACGAGTCGCGACGGGGCGAGGAACTCATCGATCCAGGCGGTGACGACCAGGATGTGAGAAGAACCCCGAACGACGAGCACCGAGACACGGGCGACGAAGACGACGAGTGGAACGACCCGCCGAGCGTCGACGGCTAAAACGTCCACACGCCGATGTTAGCTCAGAGGAGATCCAGCAGTGCAGCGCGTCGTCGATCGAGATCGAAGGCAGCCTCCGGGGCGTCGAGTCGGGTGAAAAAGGCGAACACGTCCGCGCCTGCTCGTTCTGCATACGCGACGAGCGCCTCGATCGACGCTCTGTTGAGCGCGAACGAGTCCAACTGTCCACACAGGAGCGCCAGCGCGACTCCCGCTTCTCCGTCCGGAAACGCCGGATCGACGGACGAGAAGTCGGGGGCGTTCGTGCCTGCAGTAGCGCCTGACGCGTCCGTCTTCGCCCGCGTCGTCGGCGCCGTCCGAAGACATCGGGAACAGATCACGGCCTCAGCGGCGGGGGCGTGCTCGCGGAGCGTCTCCGGAACCCGAAACGCGACGACCGGAGACGCACAGTGGGGACAGCGCATACGCATACCGATCGGGTAGTGCGCGTAGGTAACTCGGTCTGACGGCAAAAAAACAGGGGATCAGGCGTCGGCGGCCTCGGCGTCGGTGTCGGCGTCCGTCTCCGCGTCGACTTCGGTGTCCTCGTCTTCGGACTCCTTCTCCTCTTGTTCTTTTTTGTCTTTAATCTTCTTCAGCCGGAATATCTCCTCGCGCTCCTGCTCTTCGAGCTTCTGTTCGATGTACTCCTGATTCTCGTACAGCTGTGGGAGCAGCGTGAACTCGAGGGCGTTCACGCGGCGCTTCGTCGTCTCGATTTCCTCCAGCATCTTCTTCATGGCCGTCTCGACCTCGGCGGCGAGGATGATGGACTCGAGGAGCTCCTCGTAGGCGTCGGCCGCCTCGTCGATCCGTGCCGACGAGCCGAGTAGTCCGTACCCCCGCTCGTCGAGACTCTTTTTCACCTTCGAGGACTCGATCTGTGGAACGACGACCCCCATGATGTTCTTCGACTGGGTCGTTATCTCCGGATGTTCTTTCAACGCCGCAGCTGCACCGCGAACGGCGACGTCACCCTCCATCGCGCGCGCCATGTCGATCTTCCGCTGGGCCGTCTCGTAGTCGTCGGCCATCTCCGTCCGAACGTCCTGTGCCTGATCGAGGATGTCCATGAACTCCATGATGAGGCCGTCACGCTTCTGTTCGAGCGTGTCGTGTCCCCGTTCGGAGAGTTCGATGCGATCCTCGATCGCCATCAGGTTCTTGCGCGTGGGTTTGACGTCTTTGGCCATGGTTAGTCCGCCGCTTCGACGGTTTCCGGCTCCTGTTCGGCGTCCTCGTGATAATACTCCTCGATGTACTCTTCGTCGATCCGGTTGAGCGCGTCCTTGGGGAGCATCGAGAGCAGCTCCCATCCGATGTCGAGCGTCGCTTCGATGTCACGGTTGGTGTCGAACCCTTGGTCGATGAACTCCGCCTCGAACCGGTCGGCGAAGTCGAGATACTTGTTGTCGAGGTCCGACAACGCCTCGCGGCCGACGATGTTCACGAGGTCGCGAAGGTCCTCACCCTCCGCGTACGCCGCGAACATCTGGTCTTTCACGTCGGCGTGGTCACCACGAGTGAGCCCCTCGCCGATACCGTCGTCCATCAGCCGTGACAGGCTGGGGAGCACGTTGATCGGCGGCTGGAGGCCCTGACTGTTGAGGTCGGGGTCGACGTAGATCTGCCCCTCCGTGATGTAGCCGGTGAGGTCTGGGATCGGGTGGGTGTCGTCGTCGCCGGGCATCGTGAGGATCGGGATCTGCGTCACGGATCCCTCTCGCCCCTCGATCCGGCCCGCGCGCTCGTAGAGCTGCGCCAGGTCCGTGTACATGTACCCAGGGTAGCCACGACGACCGGGCACCTCTTCGCGAGCCGCGCCGATCTCACGGAGCGCCTCGCAGTAGTTCGTCATGTCCGTCAGGATGACGAGGACGTGGTAGTCCTTCTCGAAGGCGAGGTACTCGGCGGTGGTCAACACCATCCGCGGCGTGACCGTCCGCTCGACGGCTGGGTCGTCTGCGAGATTCATGAAGACCACGGAGCGCTCCAGCGCGCCGGTGCGCTCGAAGTCCTCCATGAACTCGTTTGCCTCCTCCTGAGTGATACCCATCGCGCCGAAGATGACGGCGAACTCCGAGCCATCCTCGTCGCCGTCCGCTTCTTCGGGCACGCTCGCCTGTCGGGCGATCTGCATCGCCAGTTCGCTGTGTGGCTGACCAGAACTGGAGAAGATCGGCAGCTTCTGGCCGCGAACGAGCGTGTTCATGCCGTCGATTGCGGAAACTCCCGTCTGGATGAACTCCTCGGGGTACTCCCGGGAGTACGGGTTGATCGCCGCGCCGACGATATCCTGTCGCTCCTCCGGGACGATCTCCGGACCGCCGTCGATCGGACGGCCGGAACCGTCGAGCACCCGACCGAGGAGGTCCTCGGTGACGGGCATCTTCATCGTCTCGCCCAGGAAGCGGACGGACGCGTTCTGGTCGATACCGGAGGTGCCCTCGAACACCTGGATGGCCACGAGGCCGTCCGCGGATTCGAGCACCTGGCCGCGAAGCGTCTCTCCCTGTGCCGTCTCGATCTCGACGATCTCGTCGTACCCGATCGCCTCGTCGACCTCGGCGTACACGAGGGGACCGCTGATCTCGGTGATGGTTTGATACTCTTTCATGCTCAGTAGAGGCTCCGGAGTTCGTCGGTGATGTCCGACTTCAGTTCGTCGACGTACGCCTCGTACTCCTCTTGGACCCCGATACGGTTAATACGCGGGGCGGACTCCGTAGCGACGATCTCTTCGATCGGAACGCCGGCGTCGAGTGCCTCGAACGCCTCGTCGTGGAACGTCTCTATCGTCGTCAGGATGAGGTACGTCTTCTCGGGCGGACAGTAGGTGTCCACCGGGTGGAACGCGTTCTGCTGGAGGTACGCCTCGCGCAGGTAACGCGCGACCTCGAGGGTGAGCTGCTGGTCGTCGGGCAGCGCGTCCTTCCCGACGAGCTGGACGATCTCTTGGAGTTCCGTCTCCTCGTCGAGGATGTCGACGGCCCACTGCCGCTTCTCGGCCCAGTCCTCCTCGACGTGCTCTTCGAACCACGGGTCGAGCTGGTCTTTGTACAGCGAGTACGATTCGTTCCAGTTGATCGACGGGAAGTGCCGACGTTCTGCCAGATCCGCGTCGAGCGCCCAGAACGTCTTCACGATCCGGAGCGTGTTCTGGGTGACCGGTTCGGAGAAGTCGCCGCCAGGCGGCGACACGGCACCGATCGCGGAGACGGACCCCTCCGTCCCGTTGATGTTCTCGAAGTAGCCAGCCCGCTCGTAGAACTGTGCCAGCCGGGCGGCAAGGTACGCAGGGTACCCCTCTTCACCGGGCATCTCCTCGAGCCGGGAGGAGATTTCGCGCATCGCCTCCGCCCACCGTGAGGTGGAGTCGGCCATCAGCGCGACGTCGTACCCCATGTCGCGGTAGTATTCCGCGATCGTGATCCCCGTGTAGATACAGGACTCACGCGCCGCGACGGGCATGTTCGAGGTGTTCGCGATGAGCGAGGTCCGTGCCATCAACGGGTTGCCGTTGGCCGGGTCCTCTAACTCGGGAAAGTCCTCGATCACTTCGGTCATCTCGTTGCCCCGCTCGCCACAGCCGACGTAGACGATGATGTCTGCGTCGGCGTACTTCGCGAGCTGGTGCTGAGTGACCGTCTTGCCCGAGCCGAACGGCCCGGGAATCGCGGCTGTCCCGCCCTTCGCGATAGGGAACAGCCCGTCGAGGATCCGCTGTCCGGACACGAGCGGCTGCCGAGGCGTCCGCTTCTCGACGGTTGGACGCGCCTCGCGCACCGGCCACTCCTGATGCATCGTTATCTCCTCTCCGGTGTCGAGTTCGACGACCGACTCCGTAACGGTGAACGAACCCGACTCGACGCCGACAACCTCGCCGCCTTCGGAGTCCGGCGGGACCATCACCTTGTGATCGATGGTCACCGTCTCCTCGACGACGCCGACGATGTCGCCGGGCTCGACTGTTTCACCCGGCTCGACGGTCGGCTCGAACTCCCACTCTTCTTCGAGGTCGATGCCTGGCGCGTCGACCCCGCGGTCGAGATAGGGACTCCCCATCTTACCCTCTAGGACGTCCAGCGGACGCTGCACACCGTCGTAAATGGCGTCTAGCATCCCTGGACCGAGGTCGACGGACAGCGGCTCCCCCGTGTTCTCGACGGGTTCGCCGGGGCCGACCCCGGAGGTCTCCTCGTACACCTGAACGGTCGTGATGTTCCCCTCGATCTCGATCACTTCTCCCATGAGCCCTTCGTCGCCAACGTAGACGACGTCGTTCATGCGAGCGTCGAGATCGCGGGCGGTCACGACCGGACCGCTCACGCTCTGGATGACACCGGTTTCGGTGGTCTCCGTGGATTCTGCCTTGCTCATATTAGTCGTTCTCCTCCATCAGGTCTATCCCGATGGCTCGTTTAATCTGCTCGCGGAGCCCGCCGCTGCCGGCACCGCCGGCACCGAGCGTCACGAGGACGGGCTCGATACTTCCCTCGACTCGCTCGCGGGTCCCCCGCGAGAGGTGGTCGAGGTCAGCGTCGTGCATCACGATGATGCCAGTCTCCTCGTCGTCGAGCGTTCGCTCGACGGCATCGTCGAGCCGCTCGTCCTTCTCGTCGTCCGGTACGTTCTCGAACTTCCGGACACCGGCGAGCCGAAACCCGGTCGTGAACTCCGGGCTGCCGATGACGGCGATCTCCTGGCTCATGTTATCACCAGTTCCGCTTCGATCTCGTCGGCCGGAAGGCCTGCCTCCTTACCGCGGGCGATCGCCCGAATGTTCTCGACTTCGCGCTCTTTCGCGAGGATGTACGAGATCACCGGCGTTACCGACACGGGGTGGATCGTTCCGAGTCGGTCACCGTACGCCAGCAACGCGGCGTCGGTCGCGTGCTCGAACGCGATGAGGCTGTCCGCCTCCTCGAGCTCTCGCAGAGCCGGGCCGAGCTCGTCGGCGTACTGGCTGTCGGCGATGTACTCGACGAGCTCGTCGATGTTCCGCGCGAGGCGGGCGAGCGTGTCTCGCGTGAACAGGTCACCCCCCTCGATGAAGTACGCCGCCGGGTCGATGTCGGCCCCTGAGCGGGCGAGCCGGAGCGCGTTGAC
>JARVCL010000028.1:0-3113 GCA_040405695.1 Halorubrum sp.
GAGACGCTCCCCATGAGCGAAGCGGCGCGCGCCCACGAGCTGATAGAGAACCGTGAGGGCTTTGGCAAGGTAGTGGTAATCCCCGATAGTGAGCTCTGAACCCGACGCGACGACGGAATGAGATGCGAAACGTGGCCGTATTCTCGTCGATCGTTCGGTCAATTATCCGCGTCGACGAGTTCGAATAGATTGCCCCAGTTTTCGGTGTCGTCGCTTTCGGGAAGTAGATCTCGGAGCTGATAGAAGTCCGACTCGGGGACCTGTGAGTGGACGAGAGCCATGACGACTCGAGCGTGGTACGCCGCATCAGCCGGGTCGATTCCTTCGATCTCGCTCACCCGGCTGAGGAACTCCTGCCAGTCGAACCGCTGGCCGTGATCGTGGACTGCACCGGTCAGATACCACTTGATCTCGATTGGGAGCGATGCGGCCAGATCCTCGGCATTGCCCTCGGGGATACGCTGTCCGAGCGTCATGAGCGTTGCTCGGATCGCCCGCACCGTCTCGCCCGTCCCAGGCATCTCGAGTCGATGCTGTGCCTCGCCAGTGAACTCGTCGAAGTTCATACCAATATATGCACTATAGTCCGACGTTAATCGGGATGACTGCTCTCATCGGGTGAAAAACGGGAAACGCACGATATCGATCCGTGGCGGTGCGGGTTTCCGGACCCCGAGAACGGCCGGTGGGTACTTGTGATCGACCCACATATGACTACACGTAGACGGTGCAGCCTCAGTGGTACTGATACGACCTGAACCACGCGGAAACATACCCACAATCATGGACATTGCGGACATAGTCTCGACGGAGTACGTTGAATTCTCTCCTGACACGCCGATATCGAAGCTAGCTGGAGCATTTGATGACCAATCCGTCACTGGGGTCATCGTGTCCGGGGAGGAGTTTGAGGGCGTCGTCACGAGAAAACAGATCGCGAGTTCACATCACCAGCCGAACGAAAAACTCGCCTCGGTGGTGTGGAACGTCCCTCAGCTCACACCCGACGAAGACATTCGCAAGGTCGCACAGCTGATGATCGACGGGGGGTCACAGCTTCTCCCCGTGTTCGAGGGCGAGCAACTGATTGGGGTGGTCACTGCCGACGACGTGCTCGAGAAAGTCAAGCCGTTCCTCGATGCCGCCACCGTCAGCCAAGCGTACTCGTCAGATCTCGTCACTGTCGAACCGCAAACGAGCGTGAGTGAAGCGCTCAACGAGTTCCGGGACAACAGGATCACACACATCCCGGTCGTCGAGGACGGCACCGCGGTCGGGATCTTGAGTCTCTACGATATGATGGATCTCACCGTCCGGGATACGGCCCGGAGCCAAGGTGGAGACGTGGGCAACCAGCCGACGGAAGAAGGCGAGTCGACCGTTAGTGGCGGGCGCACGCGTCGTGGCGGGTTCGGCGCCCGGGAGGGGGAGATGGCGCAGATCATGGATCTCCCGGTTCGCGACGTCATGGTCTCACCGGTGTGGGCGGTCTCGCCCGACCAGACGCTTCAGAGCGTCGTTGAGGAAATGTTCGAGATCGACGGATCGTCTCTGGTCGTCACGAAGGACGGCGAGACGACGGGGATCATCACGAAAACGGACGTCCTCGACTCACTGACGTGGGAGGCCGGTGGAAACCGTGCCGTCCAGGTGTACGGTTCGGATCTCATCGACGACATCGAGTACGACGATATCGTGGCGATGATCGAGAAGTTCGACGACAGAGACCAGGGTATGAACATCCTCGACGCGAAGGTCCACCTCCATAAACACGCCGAGACGCTCCGAGGGAGACCGCTGCTGCTCGCCCGGATCCGGCTCCACACGGATCAGGGATTGTACATTGCTTCCGGGGAAGGATACGGCGCGAGCCACGCGATCAACGAAGCGCGGGACGTGCTCGAGCGCCAGATCCGCGACAGAAAGACGTACGGGCGGAGCAAGAAGCCGCCAAGCGAGGAGTTCTGGGAGAAGCGCTTCGGTTGGATGCTCGAAGGAGACGGTTAAGGAGCCGACAGCGCGGCGCATGACGTTCGTGACGTACTCACGACGGACGGTCATGGGGACATCATCGAGGGCGTTCGGGAGCGCGTCCGCTCGTACTCGAGCACGGGCCGACGATCCGGTACATTCCGACGACCCAGCGACCGCTGTACCTCTTTCCCGTTGGAAAACGCGAGTGAGTAGTGAACCGACGGTGGGTCCGTTCTCGAACGTTCACGACTCCATCTCGAGGTACTCCATCGCCTCCTCATCGGACACCTGGTCGAACCGTTCGTAGAACTGTCCGACCCCCCGGAAACCGCTCGGCGTTTCGAGACAGACGACCTCGTCGACCATCTCCCGTAGCTCGTTCACGGTGTCGGGCGCTCCGACCGGGACCGCGAGTACAAGACGTTCGGCATCGCTTTTCTCGAGCATCTGAAGACACGCTTTAGCGGTCGACCCCGTGGCTACGCCGTCATCGACGAGCACGACCGTCTTTCCCGTCAGATCGGGGTCCGGCTGCTCGCCTCGGTAGCGGTCGGCCTTCTGCCGTGCGTTCTCCTCCTCCTTCTTGCGCTCCTGTGTGAAATACTCCTCATCGGCCCCCGTCCCGCGAAAGGCTCGTTCGTTGCGCCAGACGCTCCCATCACTGGCGACTGCGCCAATGGCGTACTCCGGATTGCCCGGCGCGCCTATCTTCGACGCGACGGCGATGTCGAGCGGCACGTCGAGCGCGTCGGCGACCGCCCGTCCGAGCGGGAGACCGCCTCGCGGGATCGCGAGCGCGATATCCGCGTCGATCCCCCTCTCTCGAAGGGCTTCCCCGAGCTGTTCGCCCGCATCCGTCCGGTCGATGAATCGGCGATCTACTGACATGACGTTCCCATGTTGGGAGATGTATCATGACAACCTGTAGCATGTGGTTTCTTCCCACTAAATAAGATCTGCCAGACGGCTGACCGGAGCTACACGACCCCACGCGCTGGTCGAGAACCGTGAGGGCTTTGACAAGGTAGCTGTAACACCGAATAGTGAGCTCTGATACCGATGCGGACGAGGGGTACGTCCACACGCCGAGCGGCGATGACCCCGGTGGAAACGCTTCCGCTCCCGGCTCCGATCCGACG
>JARVCL010000029.1:0-3107 GCA_040405695.1 Halorubrum sp.
TGTTCGAAGACCGTCTCGCGGTCGTCGGCCGGGATGCCGTCCCCGTCGTCCGCGACGTAGAACCCCTCCCCGTCCGGCAGCGTGCCGACGCGGACGGTGACGGGCGGATCGTTGTGTGCGGCAGCGTTCCGAAAGAGATTCTCGAACACGCTGCGGAGTAGCTCCGGACTCGCCTCGATCCGGGCCTCGTCTATCTCCGTCCGGAGCGTCGCTCCCTCGGTGTGAGACGTCTCCCACGCGTCGTCGACCACGGCCGTGAGCTCGACCGTCTCGGTGTGTTCGGCGGCGTCTTCCGCACGGGTCATCGCGAGCAGCCGGTCGATCATGCTGTCCATCCGATCGAGAGACCGTCGGACCGCCGCGAGGTGTTCCATCTCGTCCGTCTCCTCGGCGAGATCCAGATATCCTCGTGCGGTGTGTAAGGGGTTGCGCAGGTCGTGGCTAACATAAATGCACGTGCAAGACGTGACCGCGGCCGACGCTGACTGCGCGACTCCACGGGCTTCTTACTGATGGGGACGCTCGGATGAGGTATCGATGCCCGACGGCCCAGTCGTGCTGCTGGTCGAGAACGACCCCGAGCTGGTCGAGCGCCACGCGGAGTGGCTCGCCGACGAGTACGCGGTGCGGACGGCGATCGACGGCGAGACTGCGCTGGAGCGGTTCGACACCGACGTCGATGTCGTGCTCCTCGACCGCCAGCTGCCGGATATGTCCGGAGGCGGGCTGCTCGGTCGACTCCGCGCACGTGATGGCGATCCGGCCGTCGGGATGCTGCTCGGGCTCGACCCCGACAGACGCGTGTTGGGGCTCGACGTCGACGAGTTTGTGGTTCGCCCCATCGACCGCGAGACGCTCGTGGGGCTCGTCGAGCGGCTCGACCGCCGAGGGGCCGTCGACGAGGCGGTCGACGCGTACCTCTCGCTGCTCGACCGACGACGAGAGTTCGAGGTCGAAGGAGGTCCGGACGCGCTCGAGTCGAACTCCGACTACCGGGCAGTCACCGGTGAGCTGGTGGCGCGACGTCGTCAGCTCGAGTCGCTGCTCGACCGGCTCGAGGAGGCGGCGGGCAAGGAGGCAACGGACGGCGAGACTGACGAGACGGCGCCGACCGCGAGCCCGTCGCCATCCGGTGGCGAGAGCGACACGAGCACGAGTGGGTGGGCGGTCAGCGACGGGCCGGCGGCCGACGAGATCGGAGCGGCGGCGGTGGAGCCGATCTACCGGCGACGACCGGTGGAGTTCTACGGCCTCTGGCTCGTGGCGGCGCTCACTTACGGTGTCGGAGATGTCGTCTCAACGCTGTATGCGGTGTTCGGCGTGCCCGGCGTCGACGAGGCGAATCCGGTCGTCGACGCCTTACTCGTCAATTTCGGGGTTCCCGGGTTCCTCTTTTTAAAGCTCCTCGTCTTCCTCGTGTTGATCTCCGTGAGCGTGCAGGGAGCCCGGACCGGAGACCGGTTCTCCTACTACTGGCCGCCGCTTTTGGCCTCGGCGCTCGGGATCGCACTCACGGCGTGGAACGTTTCGCTCGTCGTCGGGGTCGGGACCGCGATTACAGTGACTCCCGGGATCGGGATGCGCTCGGTAGCTGCTACAGCCACTTGCGGACCTTCCGCCGGACGGTGTCGACCATCGACGTGTCGCGGTCGGTGTCGCGGAACCGGAGCGGCTCGAAGCCGACGGCGACCGCGAACACGGCGGTGACGGCGACGGCGAGGGTGAGATTGATCGCGCCGATGGCGACCCACGGGTGGATCGCGTGTAGCGAGACGATCACCGCAAGCGGGAGGATCCCGATGTACTGTCGTTCGGAGATCGCTCGGTAGTACACGCCGGTCTCGTCGGGAGCGTAGATCGTTGCGACGGTGTCCGCGCTCTCTCCCCGTCTCACCCAGTGTGTCGTCTCCTCCACCGTCACTCCCGTGCTCGCGGGCTCGATGATCGCCACCTGTGGGACGTACCCGTCGTTCGTCACGTTGTACTCGACCGTCTGGGTGCCGCCGCGTTCGATGACCGTCGGGTTCCCGCTCGGTGACTGCGAGCTCACGATGGTGATCTCGTTGATCCCCGACGGGACCACCATGCTCGCCGTGGCGGGAACGAGGATCAAAAGCAGGATGATCCCGAGCACGGCTCCGGCGCGCATCGCATCCTGCCGGTCGCGGTCGCGGTTTCGCCCGCCGCGCCCACTGGCGAGGAGGTCGGCCGCAAAGCTGTACAACAACAGCAGGATGCCGCCGCCGACCATGATCGAGCCGACGTCGCCATCGGCGATCGCGTCACCGCCCGGGAGCCCGGAAAGCAGCCCCGCGACCGCTCCGACCGCACCCTGCAGCGCCATCGCGGCGGTTCCGATCGACGGGATCACCACGAGCTCGTCGTTGAACTCCCACGCGACGGCGACGATCTGTGACTCCTGGACCGGTGGCTCGTCGCCGTCCTGGTCGGTGAAGGGGTTGGCATCGCCGCGTGTGATGTACCCCTCGTCCGTTTCGCCGACAACTCGGTGCGTGGTGAGCCCGCCGCCCTGCAGCTCCCGAGCGTCGAACGTGACGACGTCACCCTCCTCGATGTCGCCCGCCAGCTCCGGCGGGAGCGCAACGAACCCGTCGCCGGGTTCGAGCGTCGGCGACATGCTGCCGGTCACGACGAAGCCGAGCAGGATCGGCTGGCCGAGCTGTTGGCCGACCAGCATCGCGATAACGACGGCGACGAGCAGCAGCGTACCCGCCGTGCCGATCGAGGAGCGCAGTCCCATATCTTCGTGTCACCGAGTCGTACGAGAGAGCGACTTAAATACGGCCCGCCGCGAGCCGGCTCGAGCCCGGACAACGACTATATCCGACGAGCGAAAAATCCGATCGATCGGTCACCGTAGCCCTCTGTGCCGACGTCGCTACCTCGCACTCGCCACGGCTGGCGTCGGAGTCGCGCTGTCGGGCTGTGCAGCTCCCGGCGGGGATGATGAGACGGAGGCCGACGCTCCGGACGGCCCGGAGCCGTCCGAGCCGGCCGCTCAGCCACCAGCTGCCGACGACGAGGAACCGGAGGGCGATGACCCGCATCCGGCGCGCCTGCGAGTGCGCGACGTCTCGATCGACGGG
>JARVCL010000030.1:0-16828 GCA_040405695.1 Halorubrum sp.
GGTC
Source organism: Halorubrum sp. (assembly GCA_040405695.1). Classification (GTDB taxonomy): domain Archaea; phylum Halobacteriota; class Halobacteria; order Halobacteriales; family Haloferacaceae; genus Halorubrum. The sequence goes on from JARVCL010000030.1 coordinate 5, forward strand.
GTTGGCGCGGCGCTGCTGGCGCTCGCGTCGACCGCCAACGCCGGGTTGCTGTCGGCCTCCCGGTTCCCGTTCGCGATGGCGCGTGACGGGCTCGCACCGCCCGCCTTCGAGAAAGTCAGCGACCGGTTCAACACGCCCGTCCTCTCCATCTCGCTGTCTGGCGGCATTATCGTCCTGATGATCGTCTTCCTCCCGATCGACCAAGTGGCGAAGTTCGGGAGCGCGTTCCAGATCCTCGTCTTCATCCTCGTGAACCTCGCGCTCATCGGGTTCCGCGAGGGGGCGGTCGACGACTACGATCCGGTGTTCACCTCGCCGCTATACCCGTGGATGCAGATCTTTGGGATGGTGAGCGGGTTCCTCGTCCTCACGCAGGTGGGGCTCGTTCCCTTCGCGGGCGCGGCGTTCATCACCGCGGTGTCGGTCGTCTACTTCTACTTCTACGTCCGGCCGCGCACGGACCGCGAGGGTGCGGCGCGGACCGGCGTCCGCCAGAACGTTAGCGAGGCCGCACTCGAGCGAACGAAAGAGCTGTTCGGCGAGCAACAGCGGTACGACACGCTGGTCGCGGTGACCGACGAGACGCCCCCGGAGACGAGCACCGACATGCTCCGTATCGGCATGGACCTCTCTAGCCTCCGTCAGGGTGAGGTTACCGTTGGGTCGTTCAAACAGGTCCCGCATCGGGCGTTCACCGCCGGCGACACCACGTCGACCCGCGTCGATCCGCCCGAGTGGGCGGTGAACGCGACCACCTTGCCAGGCAGGTCGGCTCCCAGTCGTCCCGACGGCGGCGTCCAACGCGCGCCAGAAGACGCGGAAACCGATGACGTGCTGTCGGCCGTCAATTTCCGCGAGATCCGGACCGAAGAGGTCGGGCCCGCAATCGTGGAGTACGCCTCGTTCGAGGAGGAGGACTTCATCGTGTTAGAACGCCGTGTCGAAGAGCTCCACGAGCTGTACGGCGAGGGGCTCAACGAGCACGTCCTGAAGAACGCACCGTGTGGCGTGTTGCTCGTCGAGGATCGTGGCTTCGACGGGGCCGACGAGATCGCGGTGGCGACGAACAGCGGGACCTACGACCCCGTGAAGCTGCTCGTCGCCGACGCGATCGCCGAGGAGACGGGAGCGACGCTGACGCTGCTCCAGACCGTCCCCGAGGGTGTCTCAGAGGATCGTCGCGCCGTCGTACAGGAGTACCACGACGATCTCCGTCGGATTCTCACCGTGACCGCGGACTCACGGATTCTGGAGACCGACGACCGGATCGAAGGGCTGTCCCGGTTCACCGAGTCCGCAGACCTGCTCGTCACAACGACCGAGCGGCGTGGACTGCGCGGCGCGGTGTTCGGCCGTCCCGGCGACCGGCTCGTCGACAGCGTCGACTGCACCGCCGTGATGGTGCAGCCGCCGGACGAACGGCAGTCCGGATTCATCCAGCGGGTGCTCCTCGACCGGCTGTTCGGCGGATAAACGGCCACACCGTCCGAGCGGTACTCTCCTGCTGGTCGGATGTCTCTCGTCGAGCGTACCCACACGTTCGCGGCGTGTCACACAGAGCGCCTCCGTCTGCCCGTGACGACTCGCCGGTGACCTCCGCTCGGTGCGGTGCCACGGATGCCGCTACCGCCGTTTCTCTGCTCCGATGTATCGTCGCTGGGAGGGACGTGCGATGCCGAGTTCACCCGTCCCGTGAGCACGCTCGCAAGAGCGGATGCTCACTCTCGGTCGGTTCGCTCTGTTTCGAACTCCTCGACGTCTGGGTCGTCAGTTTCGGCCTCTGGCTCCGCCGCCTGCTCGGCCCCTTTACGCGCACGGTCCGCGGCAAGCTCGCGGTCGATGTCGTCTTCGACGTAGTGCATCGATTCGACCGTGACGACGTTGCCGCCGCCGGGATCGACCACCATGACCTCCTCGCCCTCCTCGATGGTACCCTCGATGGATCGCGCGGAGTAGTACGGACTGAACCCGCCACCCTGAAGTTTCACCTGTCCGCCGCTGGTCGTCACACGCTCTGTCACCGTCCCCATCTTCCCTTTGAGGCTCTCGCTGTCGCTGGTTTGTTCCTGCCCCTTGCCGCCGTAGAGGTCGAACTCGTGGTAGCCGTAAAATGCCGCTGCGCCGAACAGCAGCGTGAACACCGCCATCAGCAGGGTAAGGAGCGTTCCAGCGACCCCGAGCGTCGCCAACACCACCCCAGCGAGGCCAGCCCCGATGAGCGCGATGCCGACGACAATGAAGTTCGCGCCCGGCGCGAGCGCCTCGGCCATCGAGAGCAGTAGCCCAGCCGTCAACAGCAGCAGGGGGAGGGTCTCGGGACCGAACAGGTCGGCCTGCAGGAGCACGTCCATGGACGACCGTATGTGTGCGAGGTGAATAAGTTGTGGCACAGGCGTGTGACGATCCGACTCACAAGCTATAGAACAGACGTGGCCGGTGAACGCTCAGAAGCCAAACAGCAGCACGCCGACCGTGAGCACCACGCCCGCGACGACGAACACCGCGTGTTCGAGTTCGATCGAGCCCGGTTCGATCGGTTCGGAACGAGGCGTGGACGAGTCCTCTGTCACGCCGTCGGGACCAACATCGTCGACTGCGAACGTCCACTCGTTCTCCTCGCTACCGGCGTCGCCAGGGTCGTTCGACCGAGCTCGTTCGTTCTCGACGTTTCTCGCGTCGCCATCTGCGTCTCCGGAGTCGTCTGCAGCGTCACTGTCGGCGTCCCCATCACGGCTCATAGCGTCGTGTACGCTCGGTCGAAATAAATGGCTGGCGGGTTCTCACCTCGCTGGACGGTCACCGGTGCCCGTCAGGAGCGGCTCACCGCAGGCTATTCTCGACGGACGGGGGAGACGACGTCACCGTCGTAGACGACGCCGCGTTCGCCATCGACGGTGACGGTCGCTCCGTCTGCCACCTCTTCGGGGAGCGCAGCGCCCGAAACCATCGGAACACCGAGTTCGCGGGCGACGACCGCGGGATAGCCCGTCATTCCTGGTCGCGCATCGACGATGCCACCGATCCGGCCGAGGTCGCCGTCGAACGCTCCGTCGAACTCATCGCCGAGCGCGACGACTGCGCCATCGGGAACCTCGGAGAGGTCGCCGGTCACGACCCGCTGCACTGGCCCAGCGGCTCGTCCCGCGACAGTAGCCTTCCCCGTCACCAACGTCTCCGCCGCCACGTGGACCTTCAGCGTGTTCGTCGTGTTCGTCCCTTCCAACTCCGTCAACATGCCCGAGAGAACGACGAGCGTGTCACCAGAGGCGGCCGCACCGGTATCGGTCGCCGCCTCGACCGCCTGATCGAGCACCGACTCCATGTCCCGGGCGTACTCGGTCGTGACGGGCTGTACTCCCCACGAGAGCGCGAGCTGACGGCGCACCCGGTCGTTCGGTGTGGTTGCGACGACCGGCACGCCGGGACGGAACATCGCGGTCTTGCGGGCGGTGAACCCCGACTCCGAGACGGCGACGACGGTCGACGCCCCGATGTCACGCGCGAGGTACCGTGCGGAGCGGGCGAGCGCTTCCGTCCGCGATCCCTCGGCGGCGGTCGGAACCCGCTGTTCACGTGTCTCGGCGTACTCCTCGCTGGCTTCCACCTCACGGACGATCCGATCCATCGTCTCGACGACCCGTGCCGGGTGGTCGCCGACGGCAGTCTCTCCGGACAGCATGACCGCGTCGGTTCCGTCGAGAACTGCGTTGGCGACGTCAGAGGCCTCTGCGCGGGTCGGTCGGCGCGAGTGAACCATCGAGTCGAGCATCTCCGTCGCCGTGATCACCGGCACGCCTGCGTTGACACACACTCGGATGATCCGCTTTTGAATCATCGGGACATCCTCTAGGGGACACTCGACGCCGAGGTCTCCACGAGCGACCATGACACCGTCCGCGGCGTCGACGATCTCGTGTAAGTTGTCGACGGCACCCGCCCGCTCGACCTTCGCGATGACGGGGATGTCCCCGCCTCCGCACTCCTCTAACAGGTCGGCGATGTGGTAGACGTCGTCGCCGTCGCGAACGAACGACGCGGCGACGAAGTCGGCGTCGGCTCGGGCGGCGAGCCGAAGCTCGGCCTCGTCTTCGGGAGTGACGAGGTCGACATCGATGGCGACCCCCGGAAGGTTTACGCCCTTTCTGGAGCCGAGTCGACCGCCCGAAATCACCGTCGCGACGACGGTTCCGTCGTCCGTCACGCGCTCGACGCGACACTCGATCCGACCGTCGTCGAGGAGCACCGTGTCTCCTGGATTCGCGGCTCCGATCGAGTGCGTGAGCCCGACGCGCTCGGGAGTCGCGTCGTCGCCCGCGTCGAACGTCACCTCGGAGTCCGTGGCGAGCTGGATCGGCTCGTCGGCCGCTGCCGTCCGCACCTCCGGACCCTTCAGGTCGACCATCACGGCGAGAGGATCGTCTGTCGCCTCGTCGACATCGCGGACGCGCTCGATGACCGTTTCGCGGTGGTCGGTCGTGCCGTGACTGGCGTTGAGTCGGGCGACCGACATCCCTGCGGTCGCGAGCTCGTGGATCGTATCCCGGTTGTCAGAGGCCGGACCGAGGGTACAGACGATCTTTGCGTTTCGCATACCCCCGGTTCGGCGGAGCCGGGGAAAAAGCCACACGGTCGAGTCGTCCACGATCGACGACCAACGATCCCGCGAATTAGCGGGCCAGACCGGCCGATCCGACCGAACGCGTCGGCTCGGTTGTGACGACGAACGAGGGTCGCACGCGATTTCGAGACGTGTCAAGTAGTGTCAACGAAAGGGAAATATCTAAGTCGGTACTGAAAAAAGGATACGTCGATGGATGCCTCGCCTGCCGAAATACGCAGAGAGACGCTCGCGTTCGCCGCGCTCGACAGCGAGGTCAGGCTCGCGATTCTCGACGCGCTGTACGAACGGACCGTCGAGCCGGGGCCACTCGCGGACGACGCAACCTATTCAACCATCAAGTCGGCCGTCGGCGTCGACGACAGCGGTCGGTTCAGCTACCACCTCGACCGGCTCGTCGACCGGTTCGTCGTGAAGACGGACGACGGCTACCGTCTCACAGAGCCCGGCCGAGAGGTGGTGCGACTTCGCAGGCGAGGGGTGTTGATGACGGACGTGCACGTCGACAGCCACCCCGTCGACGCCGAGTGTTATCGGTGTGGCGAGCGGTTGGAGACGTCATACGAGAACGGGCTGTTGATCACCCGGTGCCCGGCGTGTCCGGGCCTCCTCACCCACGAAACCGCGCCCGACGGAGCGGTGTCGGCGATCACGTACCCGCCTTCGGGCGTGCAGGGAGTATCGATCGAGACAGCGTTCGAACGCGCTCACGTTCGCGTCGAACGACAGATACACACGATGGCGGCGGGGTTCTGCGCAGAGTGTGGCCACGACGTCGTCCCGACGCTCTTGCCGGTGACCAGCAGCGAGGAGGCCGACGGCGGAGACGGCCGGTACACCCACGACGGACTGGTAACGCTCTCGTGTACCCACTGTGGACAGCGTCGGGTCACGCACGCGCTTCACGCCGCCGCCGAGCGGGAGCCGATCGCGAGCTTCTGGCGAGACAACGGTATCGACCCCGGCTGGGATCGGTTCGCAGAGGTGATGAGCTGGGACGTCACGCGTCACGCCGACCGAATCGCCGTCGACTCACCGAACGGAACTCGCTGGACCGTCGACGAAACCCTCGACGTGAACCGAGTGTCGTCGGACGACGACAGGTGACTTCCGGCAGACTACCGATTCGAGCACTATGCGCACACACGACGCGGCAGCGTTTTACTCCCGGTACGCGGGACTCTACGACCGAATCGCCACCGGAACACCCTTCATCGGACGGTTCCGCGAGCGCGTCGTCGACGCACTCGATCCGAGCTGGGGAGACGTGGTCGTCGAGATGGGCTGTGGAACGGGGGCCAACCTCCCGTACCTCCGTGACCGTGTCGGCCCCGGCGGTGTCGTGATCGGGGTGGACGTCTCACCCGGCGTCCTCGCTCGCGCCAGAGAGCGGGTCGGTCAGACCGGCTGGCAGAACGTTCACGTCGTCCGGGCAGACGCGACACGCCCGCCGTTTCACGCCGCAGCCGACGCCGCCGGCACGGGGGCTGGTATAGACGACCACCTCGAGTCCGGGATCAGTGAGGTAGACGCGGTCGTCGCCACGTTCCTCACGGGAATGCTGTCGGATCCTGCCGCCGCGGTCGACGACTGGTGTCGGCTCGTCGCGGACACCGAACGGTCGGGAGTGGCCACACACGGGCGACAGCACCGAGGACGGATCTGTGTCGCGGGGCTCGCACGGAGCACCCACCCCCTCGGTCGGCTCGTGAACCCCGCGTTCGCCGTGGGTGTCGGACTCGCAGCCCCGCCGAGCACGGGCGCGAACGGACCCCGCTCGTCGAACCGAAGTCGCCCATCTGGCCGAGGCAGTCGACCGGGCGGTCGCCGCGAACACGAGTCGGCGGTCGAGCGGCTCGACCGACGGGCGCTCGCCGCGCACGCCCAGGTCCACGACCGGTGTGATGACGCGCGCACGATCCGGTCGTTCGCCGGGTTCGCACGGATCACGGCTGGGGCGATTCCCGCGACCGACGATACAGACACCGACACGCACGACGAGCACTGACCACCGCGTGTGGCGGCGCGGCGGGACGCTTATCGGTCGTCCAAACGAGGGTGAGGCATGCACCGTCGTCGCCTGCTCGCGGCCGTGACTGCCGTGCTCTCCCCCGTCGTGGTCGCTGGATGCAGCGACGGGCCGGCCGAGGAGCTCGTCGATCCGCCCGCACGAGTCGCCGAGAGCGAACTCGTCCGTGAGCATGCCGGGACGCCCGACGAGACTGTCGCCGCCGAAGGCACGGTCGAGCGGACGCAAGACGTCGAGATTACGTATCTGGAGGTTCGCGTCGAGTTTTACGACGGAGACGGCGACGTGGCGGACAGCACGGTCGAACAGGTCGACGGCATCGACGCGGGAGACCGCTGGCCGTTCCGCGTCGTCTTTCCACACGTCGGAGAACGAGCCGCTGCGGTCGTCGACCACGACGCGGTCGTCGTTAGAAACCCGTAAGATGACCGGGATAGCCGACGCTGGCCCCGACCGATCTGGGAGCTGTGATCGATCCGACAGCCACCGGAGGACGCCGTGACGAACGCGGATCCGAGTTCTGCCGTCGAGGCCCGTGAGGACACGACTGACACCTCGGTTCAGCCCACTACCGTCGCCGAGGAGACGATGGCCCAACAGGGTGGGGTCACCTTCGCTGGAGAGCTGATAAAGAAGGGGTTCGGCTTCCTCGTCGTCGCCGTCATCACGCGGCTCGTCAGTCCCGGCGTGTACGGGCTGTTCGTGCTCGCGACGGCCGTGCTCCACCTCACACAGGTGTTTGCTAGCGCTGGGCTTCACCGGGCGATCGATTACTTCGTCCCACAGTATCTCGAGCGTGGGGAGCCCGGGAAGGCCCGTGGGGTCACGCTTCAGGTGTTCACGCTGCTGTTGGTGACGTCGACGGTGACGGCAGTCGTGGTGTACCTGAGCGCCGACACGCTCGCGGGGCTGTTCGACGAACCCGGGCTCGCGGCGGCGCTCCGGCTGCTCGCAGTCGCGTTGCCGATGCTCGCGGTGTTCAACGGGCTCATGGCGTCGTACGGCGGAATAAAACAGCTCAAGTACCGCGTGTACGTTCGTGATCTCACGCGACCGACCGTCCGGCTCGTCGCGACGCTCGGGCTCCTGCTCGCTGGCTTCGGGCTCCTCGGTGTCGTCGGGGGGTACGTGATCGGACTGCTCGTTGCGATCGCTCTCGGTGTCGTTCTCTTGGCCCGTCGAGACGCGCTCAGAGGTGGCTCTGTGTCACTCACGCCGACGTGGGACGTGCTCCGATACGGGGTTCCGCTCGCACTCGCCGGCGTAATATACGTCGTGATGGGGCAGGTGGATTACTTCGTCGTCGGCTACTTCCTCTCGTCTGAGGACGTCGGTATCTACCGGATCGGGTACATGCTGGCGGCGAACCTCCTCGTCTTCTTCTCGTCGCTCGCACCGGTGTTCAAACCCCTGATCGCGGAGGCAAGAAACGACCAGGCGGCCGTCTCGAAGCGATACCGGACGGCGACCCGGTGGGCGCTCGGCCTCTCGCTTCCGTTCGCTGCGATCCTCGTGTTGGGCGCGGAGACGTATCTCGCGCTCGTGTTCACTCCGCAGTACACCGTCGCCAGCGGCGTCGTCGTCGCTCTGGTGGCTGGCTACCTCGTGAGCGTCACGGCCGGCGGCCCCGACGGCGCGCTGTTACAGGGGCTCGGCCACTCGCGGTTGGTGTTCGTGAACACTGGGATCCTGCTCGTCGCGAACGTCGTCTTCAGCGTGACGCTCGTGCCGAGGTACGGGATCTTCGGCGCAGGGGTCGGCACCGCGCTCGCACTTTCGCTCGCCGGGACTGCCGCGCTGCTGGAGGTGTACTCCGTCCACGAGGTTCACCCGTTTACGGCCGACCTCGGCCGGGTCGTCCTCGCGTGGCTACCGGCGGCCGCGGTCGGGTGGTTGGTCGTCACCATCGTGGAGACAGCCATCGTCGTCGCCGTCGGCTTACCGGTCGTCGTTCTCACGGTGTACGTCCTCGCAGGATGGGCGCTCGATGTACTCACGCCGCGGGATATCGCGGTTGCCGAGGCGGTCATGCCGGCGACTATCGTCGATCAGCTCCGTGGACAGGTCGAATCCACAGCGGACGACTAACGAGTCGCGTTCGACTCCATCGACGCCGTGCGGATGTAACGACACTGAGAACAGACGGCACAGGTCCCAGTCACACGGGTGTGTGTCCTGCTCACAGCGAGAGCGCGATCACGACCGACAGCGTGAGCACGCCGACCGAGAGGAAGAGAACGTTTACCCGCGGGTTCTTCGCGGGCGTCAGGTCGAGTGTGAAGTGTACCCTGGAGAGCGGGCGAAGCGGCCGGATCCCCATCGGCGTTATCGCGTCGCCGGCGAGGTGCGAGCAGAGGGACGCCGTCGCAACCCCACCCACGAAAAGCGGGGCCCACGCGGGCTGTGACGCCACGACGGTCCCGCTCGCCAGCGCGACACCTCCACCGGCAACGACGCCCACGACGGCCGCAAACGCGACCGTGTGCGTCGGGCCGCGGTGGGGGATCGGGAGCAGTTGGTCGACGTCGGGAAGCGTCGCCAGCGCGGCCGCAAACAGGCTGCCACCGATCGCGAGTCGCGGCTCGCCGCCGCCGAGCGCGAACGCCGCGAACGGCGCGTACGCGATCAGGGCGAGCCCGACGTGTCCTCGCCAGTACATGCGTCCGCATCCGCGAGCGTCATATAAAACGCCATCGTCGAGACACGTCAGCGGGACCGGTTCGTTCGACCGCCTGTCGATCAGTACGAAGGGCGACTCGGCGACAGGCGGGTGGGAGGCGAGGCGTCAGTCGTCGGCGGGGGCCGCCGGCGTCGACGTCGAGAGTGACACGGAGGGGGCGTCGACGCCCAGCTCGTCGAGGGCGGCCTGTGCGGCTCGCTTGCCCGAGACGAGCATCGCACCGAAGGTCGGACCCATTCGCGGGAGGCCGTGGGCGGTGGCGACCGCCATGCCGGTCGCGACCAGCCCCTCGTGAACGAGACCAGTGTGCTCAACGACGGCATCCTCGCTCTCGGCGACCCACATCGAGTCGTGACCGGGCGAGTCGTGGCCGGGCGCACCGTATTCGTCTTCGCCCGTCGAATCCATGCCGAGGTCCTGCTCGCCGGCCTGCTGGATTCCGGGAGCGTCGAGCGCCCCGCGTTCGGCCAGTTTCGTGACGGCGACCGCGTCGTGGCCGGTCGCGTCGATCACGAGGTCGGCCTCGACGGCGATCGGATCGACGCAGGTGATCTCTCGGGGGAGCGCGTGCACCGGCGTCCAGTTCATCACGATGCCGCCGACGCGGTGGTCCTCGCGGACGACGATGTCCGTGAACTCCGTCATGTTCTGGACGCGTGCGCCGGCGTCACAGGCCGCCTTGATCAGCCCCGAACAGGCCTGTGGTCCGGCGGCCGTGTACAGTCCCTCCGTCTCTTCGACCGAATCGTACGGGACGGCGAGATCTTCGAGGATCGACTGTGCCGGGTCCCGAACGGTCACCGTGTTCATCAGGAATCCACCGAGCCAGAAGCCGCCGCCAAGGTAGTTGTTCTTCTCGACGACCATCACGTCGACATCGCGCTCGGCGAGCTCTCTCGCCGCCATCAGTCCCGACGGCCCACCGCCGATCACGATTACCTCGGTGTCTGAAAACTCCATGAACCCGTCTGTCCACTCTCGGCCGATCGCTCGCGTCACTGCCGATTCGTCTACCTCACTGAACCCGTCGAAATCGAGCATACAACGCAGTAGTATCACCAACTAATGCATAATCCTTGTGGTCGGTCTCTGGTCGTCAGGGAACGCTCGATGGGACTGACCGACCGTCGGGGCGGGCCCGACTCGTAGCCTTTTTACCCGCGCTACCGGTACTGTTCTCCACTATGGCTGAGGACAAGGCACGAAGTACCGGCAGCGCGGGCCGATTCGGGGCCCGCTACGGCCGCGTCGCCAGAAAACGGGTCAAAGACATCGAAGCCGAAATGCGCGACGCGACTGTCGACGGCGACGATGTGAAACGCGTCGGAACCGGCATCTGGGTGAACGAGGAGACTGGCGAGACGTTCACGGGTGGAGCCTACCGCCCCGAGACTCCTGGCGGTCGCACCGTCCGCCGCTCCATCCGCGCCGCACTCGCAGACGAGGAATAATGAGCTACAAGTGCTCCCGCTGTAAGCGCGACGTCACCCTCGACGAGTACGGCGGCGTGCGCTGTCCCTACTGTGGCCACCGCGTCCTCTTAAAAGAGCGTGGCGGCGGAATCAAAGAAGTCAGCGTCGAGTAACGACCGACGGACCCCCGAGCCGTGACCGAGCGCTCTCAGGCGGACCCTCCCGCGTCCGGGTCAACCGCCTCCCACCCCCCCACCGACCCCGACACGCCGCCGGTTGTCTCCGACCGCAATCACGAGACGATCCTGTCGTTTCGATACCCGTCGGAGCGACGCGCACGTCTCATCACGGACGCGCTCGGTCCAGAAGTGGGAGACCTCGACGAGTCACGGTCGGCGGCGACCGTCCACCGTGGTGGTCAACACGGGATACCCGCTCGTGGGCGCGACGCCGCCGACCCCGACGACGGCGACGAGGCGGGCGGCCGCGACGGCGACGACGGTAATGCAGACACCGACGCCGGCGGTGCCGTCCACGTCCGGATCGTCGCCGACGACCTCGTCGCGCTTCGAGCGGGAATCCGGAGCTGGTCGCGGCTCATCACGGTCGCCGAACAGCTGACCGCCGAGTGATCCGTGGTAGCCGGCGAGCGGCCCTCTCCCGCCGTGCACTGTCCGATCCCGTCGCCCGTCGATCGGCAGCGGAGAAATCGGGGGTTTTTCCCTCCGCGCCGCGTCGGTTCGTCTATGCAAGGGAACATGCCGCCCGAGGCACAGGAGAAGATCGAGGAACTGCAGGAGCTGCAAGAGACCGCCCAGCAGGTCGCCGAGCAGAAAGAGCAGGCGAAGACCGCGCTCAACGAGTCGAAGACGGCGCTCGACGCGCTGGAGGATGTCGACGAGGATGCAGGAATGTACCGCGAGATCGGCGAGGTGCTCGTCGAGACCGACTACGAGTCCGCCTACGACGACCTCGAAGACAAGGTCGACTCGCTGGAGATCCGCGTCGAACAGCTCGACAAACAGGAGGAGCGGGTCCAAGAGCAGTTCGACGAGCTCCAGAGTGAGCTCCAGCAGATGCTGCAGGGTGGCGCGGGCGGCGGCCCGATGGGCCCCGGCGGCCCCGGCGCTGGCGGCGCGTAAGCGACGATGGGCGAGCAGCCGAACGACCCCGAACCGAGCGACGAAACCGTCGTGCGAACCGCGGCCGAGGCCGCAGAGGGTGTCGTCTTCAGTCACTACGACCAGTCCGCGGTGACCGACCTCGACGTGACGGTCACCTTCGAGGACGGCGTTCTCGACGTGGACGTCTACCTGAACGCTCCGGACGACCCCGACCCAGAGGCCGTCGCCGAGGCGGCGACCGAGGCCGCGGGCGACGCGGTCGACGAACTGTTCGAGACGTCCGAATAGCCGGCACAGCGCCTCGTGGACGCGACCGTGAACGGTCCGTTGACACCACACGGGTCACCACAGACGTCGATCGGCCCCGGCTGGCGCAGAACGGATCGCCAACCCATCGAGCGGAGACGCGTCTCAGGCCGATTCACAGATCGCGACGAAGTTCTCGAACACCTCTTCGCCGCGCTCTGTGTGTGCGACCTCGGGGTGCCACTGGACGCCGTACAGTCCGGCGTCGACGTTAGACATCGCTTCGATGCCGCATACCTCAGAGGTGGCGGTGTGGGTGAACCCCTCGGGAAGCGTTTTTACCTCGTCTGCGTGCGACGCCCAGACCCGCGTCTCGGGCGCGAGTGACCCGACGAGTGGGTCGTCTTCGTCGACGATCTCCACGTCTACATCGGCGTAGCCGCCGTACTCACCCCCACCGACCCGCCCCCCGAGTTCGTCGGCGATCACCTGCATTCCGAGGCAGATCCCGAACACCGGGATCGGGAGGTCGAGGTACGCACGAGCCCGGCCGATCCGGTCGATGTCAGGCCCACCAGAGAGCACGACGCCGTCGGCGTCCACCTCCGCGGGCGGGGTATCGGCGTGGATGATTTCGGTGTCGACACCCATATCGCGGAGCGCACGCCGCTCGAGGTGGGTGAACTGGCCGTGAAGGTCGAGAACGACGATCCGTGTCATACCGCTGATTCACGCCAGCCGCAGAAAAACACCTCGAATCATCGCAGATTCGTGACGGTTAACGTGACGTTTCACCCGATATGATCCACGCATGTGGATCGACTCTCCGAGTCAGCTCTCAAGGTCAGCCTTGGTGAACTCGCGAAGCAGCGTCGTCGCGTACGATCCGCTCGGGAGGGCGAACGAGAACGTCGGGCCCGCCGATGTGAACGTGACCGCGAGGTCGGTTTTGACGAGGATCGCTCGACGTGTCCCGCTCGAATCGAACGCTCCCGGGAGGTCGAAGTCACCGGGCTCGACTCCTGCGTCCGCGAGGACCGCTCGCTCGATCTCTCCCGGCTCCTCGTCGCCGAGTTCGGTGTCCGTCCCGACGAGCGGGGCGGTAACGAACGCGCGACCGCGTTCGCAGTGTCGTTGCACGATCGGTACCCGGTCGGCGGACACCCGCTGTACCCGGTCCACGTCGGGCGCATACAGGGGATCGGGTGCGTCACGGTCGGCGAAACACGCCACGTCGCCGGTGACCGGACGGTCGAACGGGAGTCCACGCCGGAGCCGCTCGCTCAGTATTCGATTGAACAACGCCGACTGTGCGGCGTTGACGAACAGCCGCTGGAGGTTCGAAGGGACCGCCTCCAGCGCGTTGCGCCACGCCTCGTCGTCGGGCGGTGCAGCCGGGTCGGTGCCGTTCTCGGCGAGCCGCGAGACCATCGACCGTTCGAACCGGAGCTTTCGCGGGAGCGCGTCCAGACAGGCCGACCAGTTCCCGTCGCCAGATCCGTCGGCGGCGACGTCGGGTGCGCCACGATTGCGGTCGGCGTCTCCGCTCTCGTCACCGGCCGCTCGGTTCTCGAGAGGGCTCACGCCGAACGCCTCGTCGACGCGGTCGCGACCAGCCCGGGTGTCACGCGGCTCTGCTGGCGACGCGTTGCCCGCGTACAGCCGAACGGCCGCCCGGAAGTCGCCACGAACGACCGCGAGCCCGACGAGGTGAGTGACGGGCCGAACGCTCCCGAACCGCTGCTGACCGAAGTAGTTGGGGACGCCGACGGTTGCATCGACACCGTCGTCCGTCGCGCCGTCGACACCGGCATCGACCGTCGTGTCAGCGAACGCCGCGAGGTCACGGACCACACGCTCGATCCGCGCTGGGGCGTCGGGAGCCGCGTCGGCGACGCGAATCTCGAAGGCGTTCCCTGCGAGGTCACCGAACGAGAGCCCGCGTCCGGCCCGGCCGATGGGGTCGATATCGACGCCACGGATCTCGGGAAGGTCACTGGGCTCAACGTTCCGGATGGTGAACAGCTGAGTGGTCACCGCACGTTTGTCCTTCGTCCCGGCCCACGAAACGCGTTCGCGGCTGATTCCCAGCGCGTCTGAGACGCGCTTCGCGAAGTCGTTCGTATCCCAGTTCCGGAGCGTGGCTCGGATGACCAACTCGGGATACCCGCCGCGGTCAGCGTCGAGTGGAGCCGGGTCGAACGCCTCTACCTCCGTGACTCGGAAATCTTCGGGACGCTCGCGGAGACGGCCGCCGATCCCGTCGACGTCGCTGACGTAGTACTCCATGCCGACTGCACGCTCGGTGGGCGGTGCCGTTCGGAGCGAAGCGGGCGCGTCCCCGCTCGTCGTGTTACGCTTCGTCGCGTCGTCGCTCGCCGGCTCTTCGTCCGTTGTGTCGTCGTCTCTCCTGTCTCCGTCGGTCATTCAGTAGAGGGGGAGGTCGCCAGTGACGCGGTCGACCGTCTCTTCGCGGGCTGGACCGACCGCGAGGGCGGTGACCGTTCCCGATTCCAGTTCGGTGTGGCCCGCGTCACGAATCACCGCGTACGGGATACCCGCCGTCTCGGCCTTGTCGGCGAGCGCGAACAGGTCGCTTTCGGAATCGACGCCGAGAACCACCTTCTTCTGTCCCGATCCTTTCCACCGCTTTCGGGCCCGGCGGCTCGTGTCCTCGTACGCCGACAGCGACGCGTGTGCTACCTGTGCGGCCAGTTTTCCATCGCCCATCCCGAGGTCTCGGCGAGCGACGATCGCCTGCTTCATACGCCCTCAACCGCCGCCGTGGGTATATCTCTGTTCTCTCTGTCTCCGGCGGGGTCCGCTCGGTACTCCCCCGCTGGCGACTGTGTCACCACGCACGCGCTGGGTGCGGGCCCGACCGGACGCGGCGACGACCGTTCCGGGAACCTTTAGGTCGCGCCCGCCCCGTCTCCGCGCATGATCCTGTCGGACGCCGACATCCTCGACCGACTCGCGGCGGGTGACCTCGTCATCGACCCCCTCGCGGACGTCGACCAGCAGGTCCAACCCGCGAGCGTCGACCTGCGACTTGGCGAACGGTTCCTGGAGTTTCAGCGGACGAACATCCCGTGTATCCATCCGACCGAGGCCGACGAAGTCGGCGAGTACGTCACCGAGACGACGGTGCCGAAAGGCGACGAGTTCATCCTCCACCCCGGAGATTTCGTGCTCGGAACGACGGTCGAACGCGTCGAGATTCCCGAGGACCTCGTGGCACACGTCGAGGGACGTTCGTCGCTGGGCCGGCTAGCGATCGTCGTCCACGCGACGGCCGGCCTGTGTGACCCGGGGTACCGAGGACAGATCACGCTGGAGCTGTCGAATCTCGGCACCGCACCGGTCGCGCTCTCGCCGGGAATGCGCGTCTCCCAGCTCACGTTCACGACGCTCACCTCGCCGGCAGACCGACCCTACGGCACCGAGCGGGGATCGAAGTACCAGAATCAGGACGGGCCACAGGCGTCACGGATCGGCGACGACCCGGAGTTCACCGGCGAGGATCAACACCGAGACGACCCAGCGCACACCCCCCACGACGGGACGCCGGCGAGCGGTGACACCGGGCGCAGAGGTGATGCTGAATGAGGTTCATCGAAGAGGTCGTCGTCGAGGAGTTCCTCCCGACGGTGCGCTCGATGCTGGCCGAGGAGCTTCGCGAGCGGGGGTTCACCCAGCACGAGGTTGCCGATGCGCTGGGAATCTCACAGTCGGCCGTCTCGAAGTACGCCCACGGTGATGTCGCCCGCAACGAACGCGTCGCGGACGATCCGCGGGTGTGTGACCTCGTCGAGCGAGTGGCGGAGGGGTTGGCCGCCGGCGACATGAGTGCGGTCGCTGCGCTCGTCGAGATCGAGGTGTTGATTCGACAGTTAGAAGAGGGAGACCTCCTCGCGGACCTCCACGAGGAGTCGATGCCAGCGCTGGCCGCCGCCGACGTGGAGTTCTCCGTACACGACCCGGACAGCGGGCTCCGGGAGCGCGAAAGCGTTCTCGCCTCGGTCCGACAGGGGCTCCGGACCCTGACGAACGCCTCCGGGTTCGCTGGCCTCATCCCAAACGTCGGCGCGAACGTAGTCGAGTGTTTGCCGGACGCGACCACCGTCGACGACGTCGCTGCCATTCCGGGACGGCTCGTCGACGTGAAAGGGCAGGCGATGGTCCCGGGCGAGCCCGAGTTCGGGGTGAGCGAACACGTCGCAACCGTGTTGCTCGCGGCCCGTGAAGGGGGCGCGACCGCCCGCGCGGCCGTGAACGTCCGGTACGAACCGGACGTGCTCGCCCGACTCGAAGCGTCGTATCCAGCAGTGGAGTTCGACGCGGAGCGGCCGACCCGCGAGGCGGTGCGGGCCGCGGTCAGCGACCGGGTCACGAGCGAGCAGATCGACGTCGAGCCAGATCGGCCGGAGACGAGTCGAACGGAAGCGAATCGGGCGAGAGCCGATCACGACGACGTGCTCGTGGTGTATCAGACGGGCGCGGTCGGGATCGAACCGATCGTCTACGTGCTCGCGCCGACCGCGCCAGAGGCGGCCCGGGTCGTCCGCTCTATCGTGTAATCCGCTTGGACGATCGTGTCGGCTCATACTGCCGGCTGTAACTATCTAACGCAGATCCGTCCGAAAGAGCGGATTCTGGGCGGTATCCAACCGGATATCGTCGAAAATCTTGAAGGAATTACAGCCGGCAGTATC
>JARVCL010000031.1:0-16759 GCA_040405695.1 Halorubrum sp.
CGGATCGAACAACACTTATGCCGCTCGTCCGGCTTCCGAGAGGTATGAGCGAGACCGATGCGCAGGCCGACGTGACGGTCGTCCTTCCGGACGGATCAGCACTCTCTGTACCGTCCGGATCGACAGTCGAGGACGTTGCCTACGAGATCGGCCCCGGGCTCGGTCGCGACACCGTGGCGGGGAAGATCGACGGCGAACTCGTCGAGAAACACGCTCCCGTGCACGACGGGGCGCGGATCGAGATCGTCACCGACCAGTCCGACGAGTACCTGCAGGTGCTCCGTCACTCCGCCGCTCACGTCTTCGCACAGGCGCTCCAGCGGCTCCACCCGGAAGCGACGCTGACGATCGGCCCGTACACCGACGAGGGGTTCTACTACGATGTGACCGACGTGGACCTCGATGAGGACGACCTCGTGGCGATCGAAGACGAGATGGACGCTATCATCGAGGCGGACTACGACATCGAGCGGGTCGTTCGGTCCCGCGAGGACGCCGAGGAAATATACGCGGACAACGAGTACAAACGCGAAATTCTCGACGACGAGGCGGCCGGCGAGGAGGTCACCTTCTACAAACAGGACGGCTGGCAGGACCTCTGTCAGGGCCCCCACGTCGAGTCGACGGGCGAGATTGGCGCGACGACGCTGCTCAACATCTCCTCGTCGTACTGGCGTGGCGACGAGGACAACGACACGTTGACGCGGGTGTACGGAACCGCGTTCGCCAGCGAGTCCGACCTCGAGGAGTACCTCGAGTTGCGTGAGCAGGCCAAAGAGCGGGACCACCGAAAGATCGGCCAGGAGATGAACCTCTTTTCGATCCCGACGGTGACCGGTCCGGGACTCCCGCTGTATCATCCGCCCGGCAAGACCGTCCTCCGAGAGCTCTCGAACTTCGCGACCGAACTCAACCGAGAGCACGGGTACGAGGAGGTCGAGACCCCACACGTGTTCCGGACGGAGCTGTGGAAACAGTCCGGCCACTACGAGAACTACAAGGACGACATGTTCCTCCTCGACGTCAACGACGAGGAGTACGGACTGAAGCCGATGAACTGTCCGGGTCACGCAACCATCTTCGATCAGTCCTCGTGGTCGTATCGGGACCTTCCGAAGCGGTACTTCGAGAACGGAAAAGTGTACAGAAAAGAGCAGCGCGGCGAGCTCTCCGGCCTCTCGCGTGTCTGGTCGTTCACCATCGACGATGGCCACCTCTTCGTCCGCCCCGATCAGATCCGCGCGGAGATCGAGTCGGTGATAGACATGATCTTCGAAGTGGTCGAGACGCTCGATCTGGAGGTCGACGTCGCGCTCGCGACTCGCCCCGAGAAGTCGGTCGGCGGCGACGAAATCTGGGAGTCGGCCGAATCACAGCTCCGCGAGGTGCTCGAATCCGGCGGTTACGACTATGACATCGAGCCGGGCGACGGCGCGTTTTACGGCCCGAAGATCGATTTCGGGTTCGAGGACGCGCTCGGCCGGGTCTGGGACGGGCCGACGGTTCAGCTCGATTTCAACATGCCCGAGCGGTTCGAACTGTCCTACACCGGCGAGGACAACGAAGAACACCGGCCGGTGATGATCCATCGAGCGCTGTACGGGAGCTACGAGCGCTTCTTCATGGTGCTCATCGAGCACTTCGACGGCAACTTCCCCCTGTGGCTCGCACCGACGCAGGTGCGAATCCTCCCCGTCTCAGACGAGACGCTCGGCTACGCTCACCGGGTGAAGAACGCGCTCGACGACGCCGGCCTCCGCGCCGAAGTCGAGGACCGCGACTGGACGGTCGGCCGCAAGATCCGGCAGGGACACGACGATAGGCTCCCGTACATGCTGATCGTCGGCCCCGACGAGGAGTCGTCCGGCACCGTCTCGGTGCGGGACCGCTTCGAGAACGAGGCCGACGGCGTCGACCTCGACACGTTCGTCGACCACCTCGTCGCCGAACGCGACGAGAAGCGGGTCGAACCGGAGTTCATCACGGAGTAACGTGACCGGCGGCTGACGCGGGCGTACCCCTCTTTTCGCGTCGTCCAGCTTCCGCTCCGCGCCGGAGCCACGACTGTATCGACCCACGTGCACGCTTTTCTGTCTCCCCGGTGTACGGCTGATATGGCCGACGTCTTCGGTCAGGCGATCCGTGATCACTATCGGAACGAGCGGACGGAGCCGCTGTATCACTCCGATGGAGCGGACACTGTCGAACACCCGGTCGAGTCGTTTTATTTCACCCCGTTCGACCCGGAGGCGGGGACGAACGACTGGCTGGCCGCCACCCTGCGGGGGTCGCTCGTCGACATCGGGGCCGGGACAGGACGACACGCCCGCTACTTTCAGGAGCGGTTCGAGACGGTCGCGATCGAGACCAGCCCCGCGCTCGTCGAGGTCATGCGTGACCGTGGCGTCGAGGACGCCCGCGAGGTGGACATGTTCGAACTGCGCGAGGCGTTCGGCTCCGATCGGTTCGGATCGGCGCTCGTGAACGGCACTCAAGCCGGACTCGCGGGGTCGATGGGCGGTCTCTCCGAGTTCCTCGGCGACCTCGCGTACGTCACCGAACCGGACGCGACGGGGATCATCGACTGTTACGACCCCGACCACCCGGACACCACGGAGCTGATCGGCTACCGCGACGACCCGACCCCGGGGCTCGCTCACCGGGTGATGTTCTTCGAGTACGAAGGCGAGCGAAACCCCGTCCTCCAGCTCCGACTGTTTAGCCCGGAGCGCCTCCGCGAGGCCGCAGTCGGCACCGGCTGGACGGTCACCGACGTCGTCCGCGGCGAGGGCGCCGAACATCACTATCGCGCGGCGTTACAGAAGCGCTAACCAGGGCGGGGCGCACTGCCGGGGGCTCGAAGAACTGCCGGCGGGGGGTCAGTCGTCGAGCTCCGCGACGATCCGTTCGCGGATGGGGCCCGCGTCGACCGCGGCCCACGATTCGATGTCGTAGGTCACGTCGACCAACACCTCCAGTCGCTCGGCGTCGCCCTCGTCGATCGCCGTGACCGCCTCAGCTGAGAGCCGGTCGAGAACGGCGCTCGACAGCGCCTCGCGGTCGACCGTGCGGTCCGGGATATCGAGAATGTACGGCAGGTCAGCCGCGCCGTCTGGAAGCGACGGGAACGCCGCCGGGCCGACCGCGAGGAAAGACGCCTCCGCCTCCGCTGCTCCGCGCACATCGCCTCCCGAGTCCGGACCGGCGTCGACGACGGACACCGTCTCTGGCGGCGCGGGAACGATCGCGTACTCGGTAACGGCGGCGTCGATTGTCGCCTCGATTACCGCCTCGTCGACCGCTTCCCGACGCTTGAACGCCAGCTCCGAGAGCGCCCGTGAGAGCTCCTCACGCGTTAGCGACTCGAACAGGTCGACCACACCTGCGAGGTCGTCTCGAGCGGCAACGCTGGGTGTCGGCTCCTCGGTCACAGGTCGCCACCGCCGAGGCGACTGTCGGTCTCCGCCGAGTCGGTGGTCTCCCCATCTCGTGCTGCTTCTAAGTCCGCTCGGGCCGCCTCCGCGACCTCGACGGGAGCGAGCGGGGCGTCGGTCCACGCGGGGAGTCTGGTGTCGGGACCCAGGTCGGTGATGGCGTCCGCGTACGTTGCGACCTGATTGCGTTCGCCCTCACGGTCGTACTCGAGGCCGTTGAACGCCGCGTCGGTCGCGTACTGTCGGGTCATTCGGTCGGCTGCGGTACGGTATCGTGCCGGAAGGGTAGTGTAGTCGACGTCGACCCCGGCGTCGGCGACGGCTCGAAGCGTTGCCGCGCCGACCGCGCGGCTCATGTCCGCGAGCCCGGTCGGGCCATCGACCGACCGGTGGTCGTGTTCGTACTGGCCGAGGTCGACCTGTGCGCTCCCCTCGAACCCAGCGTGGGCGAACGCCTCACCGAGCGTGCCGACTTCGAGTCCCCAGCCACGCTGAACGCGAAGTCGGGAGACGAGGTCGGTGGTCGCCGCGAACTCTCCGGCGAGCGCGTAACGGAACGACTCCAGATACGCTATCACCGGCGCGTCGTGCGCGTCTGCCAGCGCGCGGATGAGTGGCCGGAAGAACAGACGGAACAGCCGTCCGTACAGCGCGCCGTCCTCGACACGGGCGTAGTACCCCTTCGAGAACTCGTGGCCGTGAGCGATCGGGAACAGCAGCCGATTCACGAACGCAGGCGAGTACGTCTTGGTATCCGCGTCGTGAACGACGACGAACTCCTCACGGAGTGCTCGTCCGAGCGCGAGCCACACGTCTCGCCCCTTCCCGCGGTCCCCGTCGATGTCGCGCGCCGAGAGCAGCGACGCGAGACGAGGGCCGTCACACCACAGCGTCTCCACGTCGAGGTCGAAACCGTCGAGCCACTCGGCGAAGGGGCCGGCTCGTTCGGGAGCCGCGCGTAGTGGAACGATCACCCGAGCCGGGTCGACCGCTTCGAGCGCCGTCAAGACGCGCTCCGCCGCGAGCGTCCCGTACTCGCGTTCTGTCATCGGCACCACGACCGCCGCGCGGCCGGTCGGGGCGTCCGGCTGATTGTCCGTCAGCGCGTGAAGCGTCGTCACGCGCTCTTGAACGTACTCCATTAACCGGTTAGACGGGAACGAACCCCTAAATACGCACGATACCGGGTGATCCGGTGGCGTCGTTCAGGGGTGTGCAGCCCCGCCTGGAACCCGCCCGAACGCGTTCAGAACGCCGTAGACGACGACGAGTCCGCCGAGTCCGGCGGCGAGCGCGAGGAAGACGGTGTCGTAGTCGACTCCGACTTCGATCGCTTCTCCGACGACCCACGATCCGGCCGCCTGTGTGGTCATCATGCCAGCGGAGAAGACGGCGTACGCCGATGCCCGTGTCGCGTCCGGTAGCGAGTCGAGCAGGTACGTGTCGCCCGCGGGGAACAGCATGTGGATGCTGAACCCGACGAGGAGGCTGGCGGCCACGACCGTCACGATTCCAGAGGCGTACACCGCGAGCACGACGCTGCCGACGAACACAGAGACGATCCCGAGGATGTACGGGACGTGCGGGAGCCGGTCGGCCAGGTCACCGGAGACGAGAAACGCAGGAACGCCGGCGGCGAAGACGACGGTGAGCAGGTTTCGAGCGGTCGCGGGCGCGAGCCCCTTGTCGATCATGTACAGCTCATAGAAGTTGAACAGTCCCTGCCAGACGAAACTGGTCAGGCCGAGGAGGACGACGCCGGCGGTGATCAGCTTCCACTCCGAGCGCGCCCCGCCGAGGAAGTCGGTGTCGCTCGCCCCGGCATCGGGGAGGTCAGTCCGGCGAGCGAGCAGGACGAACGCGACGGTCGTCGACGCCGCCGCGAGCGCGAGCCCGTAGAAGGCGTATCGCCAGTCGTACCACAGCGTGACGGTGACGACCGGCGCGGCCGCGACCGCCGCGAGCTGACTCGCCATTCCGTGGACACCCATCACGCGGCCCACCCGGTCGGGAAACAGCTCCGAGACGAACGGGTTGGCAGCGACGAAGTAGACACCGGAGGCGCTCCCGACGAGAAACGCCGCGACCATCAGGGTCGTGACGTCGGGCGCGAGCGCGACACCGAGCGCGCCGACCGTCAGCGTGACCCCCGAGACGAGCACGACGGCGACCCGCGAGAACCGGGTGAGTGCCCACCCGGTTGGGATCCGCGGCGAGGCCGATCCGAGCCACGCGAGCGTGACGATCAGCCCAGCGGTCCCCTCACGGATCGTGAACTCGTCGATGAACTCGCCGACGAGCGGCGCGAACACGACCCGCGCGAAGTTGACGAGAAACACCAACCCGCACAGCGATCCGAACAACCGAGTCCGTGACACGCTGTCGGTTCCCCCCGAACGGGCACAAGCGTTGCGAATCCGGAACGCGTGACGCGCGTGCTCGAACGACGGCGAGGCAAGACCAGGACGGTGACGGCGATCCGCGCGGACTCACGAACACGACCCACCGTCACAGTCCGACGAGCGTCGTACAGGGTTTTTAAGCCGCCGGCGACGAACGGGGGTGTATGAAATCGACGCGCAAGGCGCTGCGGGACGGTGACCTGTTCAAGGACACCTACGAGCGACTGAACTGCGCGGACTGCGAGCAGGTATTAAAAAAGCAGAACGACCCGGACGAGGTTTTCTCGGTGCGCATCTGTCCAGAGTGTGACGCCGAGTTCAAAGAACTGCGGTAGACGTCCCCGTGCCCGCTGACTCTGGTTGCGTCTCGTCTCGAACGACATCTCGTCTCAGTTCGACCGCACACAGCGTCATCTGCCGGCTGTAACTATCTAACGCAGATCCGTCCGAAAGAGCGGGTTCTGGACGGTATCCAACCGGACATCGTCGAAAAATCTCGAAGGAACTACAGCCGGCAGTATCAACACACCGCGTCGACGCCGCTCCAAGCGGTGTCGATGTGCGTCGTCGTCAGCGACGGTGACCGGTGAACGCACTCGAACACGGGGAACTCACTCGAACGTCGCGTCGAACGCCGACGCGCCGAGCGGGTCGAACGTCCCTGCGGCGACGTTCTCACGCAGGTGTGCCGTGTCGGTCGTCCCGACGAGCGAGCAGGTTACCGCCGGCGCGCTGCGCGCGAAGTTGAGTGCGCGCTGTGCCGGCGTGTCGCCCGCGAGTCGATCGTCGACGCCGGCTGGGATCGCCCCCTCGACCGCCAACTCCCCCTGGCCGATGCTCGCGCTCGTGACCACGGAGAGTCCCGCCTCGTGTGCGAACTCGAGCGTGGATATCGGCTCGCCGTCGGGGTCGTCCGGCGGCCGCTGGTTCGCCCGTGTGAACGCGTCCGCCATCCGAACGTTGAACGGGAGCTGGACTGCCGCGAACCCGTGGTCGTCGCCGGGGCCGACGGCCGCTCCCGCGGCCGCGGCGCGGGCGAGCACGTCCCGGAGCGAGAGGTACGATTCGTGGTCCGTCGGCACACGAAACGCCTGCCACGTGGCGACGCCGTACCGACCGATCTCGCCTGCGGCCCGTCGGCGTTCCAGCCGCTCGAAGGCGGCTTCCAGCGCGTCGTACACGTCTGACCGCGAGCGGGCGGCGAGTTGAGCTTCGGGGTTGTGGAGGTAGTAGCAGTCGATCGTGTCGACACCGAGGTGATCCAGCGACCGGTCCACAGACCACGTGATGTAGTCGGGAGCGAGACAGTGACCGCCCACGAGATCGTCGGGGTCGACGACCCCCGTGTCGACGAACCGCTCACGGATGTAGCGTGCCGGATCGTCAGGCCGCTCACCGTCGAACGGGAGAAAGCCGCCCTTGGTCGCGACGACGACTGCCTCGCGGTCGGTCACCCCCTCACGGACCGCCGCTTGGAGGGCGTCGCCCACGGCGCGCTCGGAGCGCCCACATCGATAGTTCACCGCCGTGTCGAGGTGGTTCACGCCGGAGGCGAGCGCGAGCCGGACCACCCGTCTGTAGGCGTCGTCGACCGCGTCGGTCGGCTCGCCGAAGTACGTCCCGAGCCCGACGCTGGAGGCCACGCCCGCTCCGAACCGCCGGAAGTACGTTCGGCCGAACGCGTCGCCGAACCGGTCGCGATACGCCCAGAGCGCCTCACGGGTCGACATGTCGTCGGAACCCACGGGCGTGCCGTATATAAGGGGTCCGCGACACCACGGCGACCGGCGGCGTCGGACGCCTGTCGGACGGGTCACAACGGTTATACCCCGAGCGTGAGTCGTGTGTTGCCCATGGGGTCACTCACCGACCACCTGTCCGACCTCGTCGAGGACGCCGACGCGGTCGTCCTGTTCTCGCCACCCGCTGCGTTCCACACCCGGTTCACGAGCGACGACACCGACGTGATCGTCGCCGCACCCGACAACGACGTCGACGCGTCGTCGTTCGTCGAGCTGCCGGTACCGTTCCGTGACGTCCGCGATCGGATCCGGTTCGGGATCGAGGGCGCGGTGGACGCAGATCTGCTCGCCGTCGGCGACGAGGTCGTCTGTGTGGTCTCGATCTTCGAGGGAGAGTCCGACGCGGTCGTTCGCGTCACGGTCGAGGAGACGGCCGACTCCGGGCTGTATGACCTCTTCGTGAACTCCCGTGCCGACCCAGGCGTGATCCGCGACGTTTTCGAGGTCGCGATCGAACTCGGGAAGAAGGGACAGAAAGGGAAGCCGGTGGGGGCGCTGTTCGTCGTCGGCGACGCTGGAAAGGTGATGAACAAGTCGCGCGCGCTGTCGTACAACCCGTTCGAGAAGTCACACGTCCACGTCGGTGACCCGATCGTGAACGTGATGTTGAAGGAGTTCTCACGGCTCGACGGCGCGTTCGTCGTCTCCGACTCCGGAAAGATCGTCTCGGCATATCGGTACCTCGAGCCGGCCGCCGAGGGCGTCGATATCCCGAAGGGGCTCGGCGCTCGCCACATGGCCGGCGGCGCGATCACCCGCGACACCAACGCGACCGCGATCGTGCTCTCGGAGTCCGACGGGCTCGTCCGAGCGTTCAAAGGCGGACGACTGATACTGGAGCTCGACCCGGAGGAGTACTGATGTTCGGCGCGCCCGTGCCTGCCGGGACGGTCGCGACGGTGGAGGGTGTGATCGCCGCTGTCATCGGACAGACGCCGTCCGAGTTTCTCGACGCAGTGCCCGACCGCGTCTGGTTCGCGCTCGTGGTGCTCGTCGTGGGGACACTCGTGGCCCTTCTCGTCGGGGCCGGCAGCCGTCGGCTCCTGACGCGGGCCGGCATTCCGGGGGCGATAGAGGGAACGGCGTTCGAGCGAACCGCCCGCGAGTTCGGCACCTCGACGGTACGGATCGTCGCGAAGCTGGCGACGTACTTCGTCGTCGCCGTCACCGTCGTCGTCGCGTTCAGCGTCGCGGAGGTGGAGTTCACCGAGCGCTTCTGGGCCGACCTCGCCGCGTTCATTCCTCGACTGTTCGTCGCCGCCATCGTGCTTCTCGTCGGCGTCGTCGTCGGTGATAAAGCCGAGCTGCTCGTCGCCGAGCGATTCCGGGAGGTCAAACTCCCCGAAGTCGGGGTGATTCCGGCGCTCGTCAAATACAGCGTGGTGTACGTCGCGGCGTTGATAGCGCTCGCACAGGTCGGTGTGCAGACGCTCGCGCTCGTCGTCCTGCTGGGTGCGTACGCGCTCGCGGTGGTCGTGTTGACCGCGCTCGCGACGAAAGATCTGTTGGCTGCGGCCGCTGCGGGCGTGTTCCTGCTCTTGCGGCAGCCGTACGGCATCGGCGACGAGGTCCGAGTGGCCGGACAGCGGGGGATCGTGCAGGAGGTCGACCTGTTCGTCACCCACATCGAGACGGACGACGGCGAACACGTGCTGCCGAACCACAGGGTGTTCCGCGACGGGATCGTGCTGATTCGGGAGTGAACGCCCCCAACGCGTTCTCATCGACTGAAATCGGGTATCAGCATATAACAGGTCTCGTGACCGACACGCGCACATGGGAACCCACACGACGGCAGCTGCCTGTGACGGCTGGGACGCGGGCGAGTGTGAAGGGACGGCTCACTGTCCGCCGCGGTGCCCGCGGTTCGTCGACGACGAAGGGAGGCCGTGGACCGTTCGCTTCGCCGAGCCGACGGACGCCGATCGGATCCTCGAGATGTACGAGGCGTTCGGAACCGCCGACCGAACACGAGGAATCCCGCCGGCGAGCCGAGCCCGTCGCGTCGAGTGGATCGAGACCCTTCTCACAGACGGTACTAACGTCGTCGCCGAACACGACGACGAGATCCGGGGCCACGCGGTGTACACCCCGACTGCCGCCGACCGACCCGAGGTCGCCCTGTTCGTCCATCCCGAGGCGCGTGGTCGGGGCGTCGGTACCGAACTCTGCCGACAGTTGATCGCCGACGCCGCTGCCGGTGGCCGCGAAGCGCTCGTGTTACACGTCGAGTCGGGGAACCACATCGCACGGAGCGTCTACCACGAGGTCGGATTCCAAGCGGTCGAGCGACACGGCGACCTCCGGATGGTGGTTCCACTCGACGGGTCGGTTGCAACCGCGGTTCGATGGCCGCCCATCGTGCGCGAGGGACCGGTCGACCCCGGCACGACGGTCGCCGACAGCGGGGCAAGGCGACGACAGGACGCCGACGGCTGATGGGTCGCGCAGGTCGGATCGCGTGATGGAGGCCGTCAGGGTGACTCCGGCGGGTTGCGTTCGCCGTATGTTTATATATATGTGGCGGCTGTTCGTTCTGTTGAGCATACACTATGATCGTCGCCGTGTCGGACACACATCTCGGGACGGAGCACCTCGATTCGGTCGACCCCAATCGGGAGGCGTTCAAGCGGTTCCTTCGATACCTCGAAACGGACCTGCAGCCGACGCATCTCGTTCTCAACGGCGACATCGAGGACTTCTGGCGGCGAGACATGCGCACCCTGACGCGGGAGAACTACGACGTGTTCGGACAGTTACGCGATCTGCAGGCGGCTGGGACGGCGGTCCACTACGTGTTGGGGAACCACGACTGGTACGCACGCAAAGACGTCGCCGTCCACCGACGCCCGGGCGACGACGGAGCGGAGAGCGACCGGTACTACGACTCCGGATACCCGGACCGGTTGACGATATCCACCCACGGAACGAGCTATACGTTCATGCACGGCCACCAGTTCGATCCGCTCCAAGACGAGTGGTACTTCGACAAACTGGCTGTAATAAGCACCGACTCGCTCGGCGCGACGTTCAGCGAGAAGTGGGCTCTCTTCAGCGAGGTGGACGGCCCGACCGGGGTGGTCCGTGCACTCGCGAAACTCGCGTCCGATCGGATGCGTCTCGGAACGTGGGAGAGCCGACTCGGCAAGATGGACCGCTGCGGCGACCACGACCCCGACGTGTCGCCCCGCGCTGCGGAGCGATACGCGGCCGCACACCCCGACACCGACTGGCTCTGTATCGGTCACACACATTGTGCCGGAATCGAGGCGGACGCGAACGTCGCCAACAGCGGTGCGTGGCTGGACGGACGAGACACCTACCTGGTTCTGACGGACCGCCCACGACTCATGGCGTGGAACGACGGCGACCCAAAACGGATCGCGGGAGAGCCCGGCCGCAGCGCCCTCGGAGCCGCGTTCCGACGGCTCACGGCGTTGGGAGACGGCTGACACGACGACCTCCGGGAACGCCGTGGCCGATTTCGACCACAACGGTTAGGCCCGTGGCTCCCGTGGATCTGTTGACGTGGCAGACGCCATCGAGTGGCTCCGTGACCGTCCTTACTACGACGGACAGATCGCCGAACATCGGCGGCTTCCGGCGCGCGATCCCGAGTTCGCCGACATCGACGTAGCGCCGCGGCTCGCGGGCGCGCTCGACGACCGTGGTGTCGACAGACTCTACCGTCATCAGGCGGAGGCCATAGAAGCCGTCCGCGACGGCGACGACGTCGTGCTCGCCACGGAGACCGCGAGCGGCAAGTCGCTCGCGTACACCGTCCCTGCCTTCGAGGCCGCGATGGACCACGGCGGGCGGACCCTGTACATCGGCCCACAGAACGCGCTGATCGCAGACCAAGAGGAGTCGCTGTCCGAGCTCGCCCACGGCCTCGGCTTCGGCAGCCGGGTGTCCGTCGAGTCGTACACGGGCCGACTCTCGCGAACGGACAAGCGAGACGTTCGAGACGCTCGCCCGACCGTCCTGCTCTCGAACCCCGACATGCTCCACTACGCGCTGTTACCGTACGCGGGTCGGCTCTGGGAGTGGTTCTTCTCCTCGCTGGAGTACGTCGTCGTCGACGAGGTACACAGCTACCGGGGCGTCTTCGGATCACAGGTGGCGATGACGCTCCGACGGCTCGCACGGACCTGTGAGCGGTTCGGCTCCGACCCGACGTTCGTCTGCTGTTCGGCGACGATCAACAATCCGATCGAGCACGTGTCGACTGTCACGGGCCGCGACCCAGACGGCATCACCCTCGTTGACGAGGACACGTCCGGACGCGGCCCCCGTGACTGGGTCCTGTGGAACCCGCCGGAGTACGACGACGACTGGACGGCTCGGACGGGTGACGACGCCGGTCGGCGGAAGTCGAGTCACACCGAGAGCAAGCGACTGTTCGTCGACCTGGTACAGAGCGGTCGGCAGACGCTGACGTTCACGCGGGCGCGACAGACAGCCGAACAGTACGCGACCGACAGCGCGAGCGAACTCCGGAGCCGTGGACACGACGACCTCGCGGGACAGATCGGCGCCTACCAGGCTGCTCTGAAAGACGAGGCGCGTCGGGAGATCGAGGCGGCGCTTCACGACGGAGCGCTACGAGGGGTGTGGTCGACGAACGCGCTCGAACTCGGTGTCGATGTCGGCGGGCTCGACGCTGTGATCCTCGACGGCTACCCCGGCACACGGATGTCGGCGTTCCAGCAAGCAGGTCGGGCCGGTCGGGGGTCGGATCCCGCCCTCGTCGTCATGGTCGGCGGCGAGGACGGGTTAGACCAGTACCTCATGAACCATCCAGCAGACTTCTTCGACGCGCCGCCTGAAGACGCGATCTGTGACCCCGAAAACGATCAGCTCCTCCCCCAACACGTCGCCTGTGCCGCCGACGAATCGTGGCTCTCGCCCGCTGACGAGGCGTTCTTCGGGTCCTCGTTCCCGAGCGTGGTCGCCGACCTGACCGACGCCGGAACGCTCCAGCGGCGCGAGGCCGCTGGCGGAACTCGCTGGACACACGCCGGATCGGAGAGCCCACAGCACGCGATGAACCTCCGGACGGCGGCCGAGCGCGAAATCGAACTGATCGATCGGTCGAACGGCGAGTCGATCGCTTCGCTGGGGTTCGCAGACGCCCTACGAGACGCGCATCCGGGAGCCATTTACCACCAGCAGGGGCGGACCTACGAGGTAACGGATCTGGATCTGGATCGAAACGTCGCGGAGCTGCAGTCGTCGTGGGCCGACTACTACACGCAGGTGCTCTCGGAGAAGGATATGATCGTCAACGAGGACCTCGCCGAGCGAACGCTACCGGCACGTCCCGACGTTCCCGTTCGGTTCGCCGACGTCACAGTCACAGAGCAGATCACGGGGTTCGTTCGGAAGGACGCGGCGACCGGCGAGTCGCTCGGGGAGTCGACGGTAGAACTCCCAGAGACGACGCTCCGAACGAAGGCGCTGTACGTTCCGGTTCCCAGGGACGTGGAGTCGGAGATGCGAGCGCTCGGCGAGACGGTCGGTCTCGGCGGCGAGTACGGGTTCAACGGCGGGATACACGCGGCCGAACACGGCGTGATCTCGCTGTTCCCGTTCCACCTGCTGTGTGATCGTGGCGACGTCGGCGGCATCTCGACGCCGTACCACCCCCACACCGATTCACCCGCCGTGTTCGTGTACGACGGGTATCCGGGCGGCGTCGGACTCACTCGTCGCGGCCACGAACGGGCCGAAGAGCTGTTCGCCCGAACGGCTCGGCTCATCGATGGCTGTGACTGTGCGTCCGGGTGTCCCGCCTGTGTTCAGTCGCCGCACTGTGGAAACGCGAACGAACCGCTCGCGAAGCCGACCGCCGTCCGGCTGTTAGAACGCTTGACAGGCACGAGCGACTGACAGGGCGTCGGGGGCGACTCGTCGTCTCGACGTGTCACACATCCGTTAGGTGGTGCGTGGGGGAGCACAACTGATTTCCCGGACCGTGACATCTACCGCACGAGCGATGATGGAGATCCGTGACGCGACCGACCCGTCTGCTACGGCGATGCAGTGGCTGGTGCTCGGTGCGGCGTACTTCCTCCTCGTGTTGTTCGTCATCGGTCTGTTCGATATGATGCTCTCGCTGTATGATCTCTTCGTGACTGGCCGGTTCACCGACCCGGTCGCCGTCGTCGAACTGCTGGATATCGTGTTGTTGCTCCTCATCATCGTCGAGGTGCATCGCACGCTGATCGCCTACGCTCGTGAGGAGCCGGTCTTACGGATCGTCGTGAGCGCCGCGATCATCGCCGTCTCACGCGAGATCATCAGCTTTCGTGCCGACGAATTCGAGACGGGCGACGAGGCACTCTCGGCTGCGCTCGCGTTCGCCGTGCTCATTCTCGTCCTCATCGTCGGCTACTTTCTGCTGGACCGCGTCGACATCACGGCGTGACTCACGGACGTCGGGGTGGGCGAGACAGTCGATCATCCGACACGTCGAACCGGGTCGGACCGACGGGGCAGATTCATGTGTGCAGGGAAAGGCAGTACTATACAGAGGCATCTGGAACCGATGGATCAAAACGCGGACGAGAACGCGAGCGAGAGCGCAGGGCTTCGACCGCCGTCCGAGTCCGAGGGTGTGACGGACGCTGAGACCGACGGACTCGCGTCTACCGTCCTCTCGATCAGTCCGGAGGCGACGATAGCGGTCGACGAGACGGGTCGGATCCGCTACGCCAACGCGGCGACCGAAGCGCTCCTGGGGTACGACCCCGAGTCACTGGTCGGACGGCCGGGGACGACGCTCGTTCCGAGCCGGGGCGGCACGGGCCGCCCGAGCGGCTTACGGTCGTATCTGAGCCCGGGCCGAGGGGCCAACGAGAGCGCACTCGGGACCGATCGGGATGCGTTCGGTGCCGGCGAAGTCGACGATGACGACCGAAGACCGAGCCGAGCGAGCGAAGCGATCGAGGTTCCGTTCGTCACCGCAGACGGTAACGAGCTTCCGGTTCTGGTGCGTAGTGGGACGGACACCGTCGACGGAACGTCGCTTCTCGTCTGTGTCTGTCGCCGGTCGGCGGGTCATCGACCGGCGGAACGCCAACTCCGCGAGCGCAAACGAGAGCTCGAAGCCCTCCACGGTGTCGCGGCGGATCTCAGCGCCTGCTCGACCCCCGAAGCGGTGTACGACACGGTGATCCGCGCGGTCGAGCGAATACTCCAGTTCGACTTCGCGATCGTCGACGCCGCCGTCGACGACGTGCTCGTTCCTGTGGCCATCTCCTCGACGCTCGACGGCGACGGATACTACGAGGAGATACCACTCGACGCGACAGACAGCGTCGCAGCCGAGGTGTACCGCACCGGCGAGACGAGCGTCGTCGACGACGCCCGCGAGCACGACGCCGTCCCGGCAGACGCGGCGTTCCGATCGGTGTTGACCGTCCCGATCGGGCAGACCGCGCTGTTTCAGTCCGCGTCAAAGTCGGTCGGGGCGTTCGACGAGCACGACCGTCGGGCCGTCGAGCTTCTCGTCGCCCACGCAGACGCCCGTCTTGAACAGCTCGACACCGAGGGGCGACTTTGTCGACGGACCGAAGAGCTTGAACGACAGAACGAGCGGCTCGAGGAGTTCGCGAGTATCGTCTCTCACGACCTCCGAAACCCGTTAAACGTCGCTCAGGGGCGTCTCGGTCTCGCGAGATCCGACGCTGCTGCCGCCGGAGCGGTCGGAGATGAGATCGACGCTCACCTCGAAGCCGTCGAGAACGCTCACGACCGAATGGAAGAACTGATGGAGGACATCCTCGCACTCGCGAAACAGGGCGAGGCGGTGATCGACGCCGAGTCGGTCTCGCTCCGCTCGGTCGCGGAGGCGACGTGGGCGACGGTAGAGACGGGCGACGCGACGCTCGTCGTCGATGGCGACCCGACTATCCAAGCGGACAGACCTCGATTACGACGGCTCTTGGCGAACCTGTTTCGAAATAGCGTCGAGCACGGCTCGGCTGGCAGCAGCGAGACGCCGGGGGGCGGTGACGAACACGGCACGGAGCAGGCTGACATCGTCGTCCAGGTTGGCGACTTCGAGGACGGCTTCTACGTGAGCGACACTGGTCCGGGAGTACCGCCAGACGAACGAGCGTCGGTGTTCGAGGCCGGGTACACGAACGACCCGGACGGAACGGGGTTCGGTCTCGCCATCGTCGAGCGGATCGCAGACGCCCACGGGTGGCACGTCACTGTGACCGACGGCACAGCGGGTGGTGCGCGGTTCGAGTGTCACACCGAGTGAACGGGACACACTGGCGAGTGGTCAGCCACCGCTGCAGAGAGCCCTGGACGGAACAGGGTGGTCGGCTGTGACTCAGGCGGCAGCCCGTTCGAGCGCCTGTGGATCGATATCGGCCTCGAACAGTCGGCTTCCACACACCTCGCACGTGGCAGCGAGCACGTCGTACTGTCGACAACAGGACTCGACGACGGCCGTGTCGAGCGTCACCGCGCCATCACACCCCGGACAGCTATCGACGAACAGTCGGAGACTCCCGAGCAGTTCACTCCGGCGCGCAGTCGGCATCGTCGACCACTCCGGCCAGCGACCTTCGAGACAGTCCGCAGCAGCGAGGTCCGCGACGAACGCCGAGCGGGACCCCCACTGACCGGCGGGATTCCCGCCTATCGTGGCTACGTACGCGTATCCACGGTCGACGAGTGACACCTCGTCGGCGTCGATGTCGAGGAACCCGGCGAGCACGTTCGCGTCCGTCTCACGCCCGCTGTTAGCGAGTTCACGGCTCCGAACGATCCACCGCTCGCGGAACCCACCGTCGACGAGCACGCCAGCCGCGAGGAGACGTGCCGCCAGATCGAATTGCGAAGACGCGTTCGACGATGTGCCGCCAGCGGGCGTGTCACCGGCGGTGGTGTTGTCGTCAACTGCCCCGTCGCCGTCGTCGAGGACGACCCCGGCACGTTCTGGACCTTTGTCGAACAGCGCGAGGACCCGGTCGGGAAGGTAGCGTTTCGTTAGCGTCGGCGTTCCGGGCACGAGATAGCCACGGACGGCGATTGTCGTGACCCCGACCGCGAGGACAGCGATCCCCCATCCGCGAACGCCGCTCGCGACTGCGACTGCGAC
>JARVCL010000032.1:0-2976 GCA_040405695.1 Halorubrum sp.
GCGGTCGTCCGTGCCCTCGACGAGGAGGGTGTCGACTACGTCGTCACCGACGAGACCAGTGGCCGCGAGTACACCGCCGTGGCGACGTTCCCGCTGCCGACGGCGGCGGTGGAGCCGGTGCTCGAACGCCTCCGCGAGGCAGGCATCGACGAGCGAACCTACACCGTCATCGTCGACGCCGAGACGGTCATCTCACGCCGCTTCGAGGCGCTGGAAGCGGAGTACGCCGAGGAGTCAGAGCGCGCCGGAGACCGGATCTCCCGGGAGGAACTGCAGACCAAGGCGAGCGACCTCGCGTCGGGGATGCGGACGTACGTTCTCATGACCGTCATCTCGGCGGTGATCGCCACGGCGGGGCTGCTGTTGAACTCACCGGCGACAGTGGTCGGCTCGATGGTGATCGCGCCGCTGATCGGGCCAGCGATGTCGGCCGCGATCGGCACCGTCGTCGACGACGAGTCGATGTTCCGACGAGGCGTCCGGATGCAGGTGATCGGGGTCGTCGTCGCCATCCTCTCGGCGACCGTCTTCGCCGCCGTCCTCCGGTCGCTGGCGCTGGTCCCTCCGGGCCTCGACCCGCTGGAGCTCGCCGAGGTGGCCGAGCGACTCGCACCGAACGTCCTCGTGCTCGCGGTGGCGATCGGAGCGGGGATCGCGGGGATCGTCTCGTTGATGACCGGCGTCTCCGCGACGCTCGTCGGCGTGATGATCGCGGTGGCGTTGATTCCGCCGGCCGCCGCCGTCGGCATCGGAATCGCCTTCGGGATCCCCCGGCTCGTGATCGGCGCGGGCGTGATCGTGGCCGTGAACGTGCTCTCGATCAACCTCTCGGCGCTCGTCGTGTTGTGGTACAACGGGTATCGGCCACGACAGTGGTTCCGTGAGGACGAGGCGCGGGCGGCGCTCATCAAGCGCGTCGGCGCGCTCGTCGTCGCCATCGGACTGCTCTCGGTGTTCCTCGGTGGCGTCACCTACGACTCCTACGTGGCTTCGACCACCGAGACGGAGATACGAAGCGCCGTCGGCGACGAACTCGCCGCCGTCGACGACGAGGTCGAACTGTTAGCACTGGAGGTGCAACGGAGTGGAACGGTGCCGCCGCTGTCGACCGATCGCGTCGTGGTCACGGTCGGGGCCCCGCCCGGACTCGTCGTCGAAGGGCTGGCGACGCGGCTGGACGCGCGGATCGAGGCGGTGACCGGCGAGCGCGTGGACGTGGAGGTGCGGGTAGTGACGGTCGACCGGGCGTGAGGGTACCGAGCGGTGGGTTGTCGGGCGGCGTCGACCGGCCGCTCAGCGCTCCTCGGCGTCTCGCGTGGGTAAGCCGGCATCGTACTCGACCGCGTCGACGACCATGTCGAGGACGGACTCGACGTTCTCGTTTTGCGTGACGCTCATCGTCGCGTCGACCGCCTCGGCGCGCACCGCCTCGAACCGGTCGTGTTTGTTCGCGACCGTGAGAAGCGGTACCGACTCGTCGAACAGCGCTCGGACCTCCTCACGGAGTTCGATCTGCACGTCGAGCGGGTAGCCGCAGTCGCCGGAGGGGTCGAGCACGAAGAGAACGACATCGGCAAGGTGGGTGACGGCGCTCACCGCCTGCCGCTCGATGTCGTTTCGCTCCGCCTCCGGCCGGTCGAGCAGGCCGGGCGTGTCGACGATCTGATAGCGGACGTGGTCGCGCTCGAAGTGGCCAACCTGCACCCCCCGGGTCGTGAACGGATACTCCGCGATCTCGTTTGCGGCGCGGGTGACACGGTTCACGAACGAGGATTTGCCGACGTTTGGGTAGCCAGCGACGACGATGGCCGGCTCGTCGGGACGGATGTCGGGGAGGTCCCGGAGGTCGTCACGAGCGTCGCCGATGTAGCGGAGGTCGTCTTCGATCTGGTCCATGATGTCCGCCATCCGGGCGAACGCCTGTTTTCGGTGTTTTCGGGCGGTGTCGACGTCGGCGTTGCGGATCTTTGTCGTGTACTCGTCGCGGAGCACTTCTATCTGCCGGCTCGCCCACATCACCTGTGAGAGCGCCTGTCGGAGGCGGTCGACGTCGACGATGGCGTCAGCAAGCTCGTAGTAGAACGGGTCGACATCGAAGCCGAAATCCGGCCACGAGACGACGACGTTCTCTAAGTTGTCCGAGAGGACGTTGCCGGCGGTCCGCAGCATCGACTCCTGGGCCTCGTGACCGCGTTTGGCTCGGCCCGCGCGTGCTGCCCGGGAGAACGCCTTGTCGACGAGTTCCTCCGAGCGGGGGGTCGTCGGGAGGCCCTCGAATATCATGTTGGCTCTGTTTCGCCGCCGACGCGTATAAGACCGTCCGTTCGAGGGCTCCGCGTCAGATCGGCTCACGATCGAGCAGTGGAACGCGCCGGAGGATCGACGCGAACGACGGCCGCGCCGCGCTCTACGGTTCGGTAGGTTTACCGCCGTCGCCCGTCCGGGGATCGAACATGAGCCTCGAAGCCACCGTCGCCGCCCCGTTCCAGCGACACGCAACAGATCGGATCGGTGAAGGGGAGTTCGTGGTGGCGCTCTCGTTAGAGCGCGAGTGGTTCTCGCCGGACCAGGCGAAGCGGCTCGTCGACGTGGCCGTCGGACGCGGGCTCGTTGAGGAGGCCGACGGCGACCTCGTCGCGCGCTTCGATCCGGAGGACGTGTCGATCCCCGAGGGGTTCCGTCCCTCGGAGGAGGTGTTACGCGAGCAGTCCACCTTCGAGACGGCGCTCGATGCCATCGTCGACGCCGGCGTCGAGAAGCAGCGCGCGGTCGCCGCCATCAACGAGCGCCAGCGAGCGCTCGCGGTCACCATCGAGGCGGCCGCGGTCCTCTACGCCAAAGAGCAGGGAGCGACCGTCGACCACCTCGCCGACGACGTGCGAGCCGAGCTCGCGGGGGGTGAGTGATGGTCGACGAGCGGCTGACCGACGGCGTGCGGATCGCCCAACTGCTCGCCTCCGAGGTGACCGGCGACCA
>JARVCL010000033.1:0-2962 GCA_040405695.1 Halorubrum sp.
GATAACCGAGGCGACCTCGCGTACCGACCGCGGGACGCCGAGCGCCGAGGCCATCCGGTCGATCTCCGAGAGCGCGAACTGGAGGTTCCGCTCGCCCGCATCTTTCGTTCGAATTCGCTCCTGCCACTTTCTGAGACGGTGCATCTGTGAGCGCTTCTTCGACGAGATCGAGCGTCCGTAGGCGTCTTTGTCTTTCCAGTCGATCGTCGTCGTCAACCCCTTGTCGTGCATCGTCTTCGTCGTCGGCGCGCCGACGCGAGACTTCGACTGCCGCTCGGAGTGGTTGAACGCGCGCCACTCCGGACCGGGATCGATCTGCTCTTCTTCGATGATGAGTCCGGTCTCCTCGTGTATCAGTTCGCCGTCCGCCGTCCGAGTGAGCTCCGCTGGGTCGAGGTCCTCGGGGTCTAATTCTTCTGCGTCGAGCTCGTCGAGGTCCAAGTCGTCGACGTCCACCTCACCAGATTCGGTTCCTTCGTCGTCCTCATCCCGCGTGCGCTGCCGGTCATGATCCCGTTGCCGGGTTGGCCGTGTCATCGCATTTATATACTAAGCTCACCGACTGACTTAAAAGTTCGTGACGGAGTGAGTCCGGACCGCAGAGCAGGTCGAACGGACAGACGGGGGGGCCTATCCGATCGCGTCCGGGATTGAGAGCGGACAGACAACGCTTTGGGCCGCCGGGACGGAGTCAGAGCGAATGCCGACCATCGACTGTGACCCCTCGGCCGCGCGCTCCCGTCTGGAGCAGGCGGGCGTCCGAGTCGACGAGGGCAACACCGACCACGAGCGGTGGCGCGCCGAACGAGACGGGGCGGTCGCCGTCGCGTACGACGACAAAGTCGTGGTGCAAGGGAGCGATCCGACGCGGCTGACGAACCTCATCGCGGAGGGCGGTGGGCGCGCACACGTCTACTTCGACGGGGCGTCACGAGGGAATCCCGGACCGGGAGCGGTCGGGTGGTGTCTCGTCACGTCCGACGGCGTCGTCGCAGAGGGTAGCGAGCGGATCGGCCGCGTGACCAATAACCAAGCCGAGTACGCGGCACTGATCCGCGCCTTAGAGGCGGCCGACGAGTACGGCTTCGACGAAATCGACGTCCGGGGAGACTCCGAACTGATACTCAAGCAGGTGCGTGGCGAGTGGAACGCGAACGATCCGACCTTACGGGAGAAACGGGTCCGAGCCAGAGAGCTGTTGGAGCGGTTCGACCGATGGTCACTCGCACACGTTCCGCGAGAAATAAACGACCGCGCCGATAATCTGGCGAACGAGGCACTCGATGACGGGAACTGATCGGAGCGGCGAGTCGGAGAGACGGTCCGAGCGCGAGGGCGACGAGCCCCCGGAGTGGGCGAAAGAGCGAGCACGCGACGTTGTGCGGTCGTTCGAGGCGAGCGAACAGACGACGGATGAACAGACTGAGACAGAACCAGGGACAGACTCGTCGACGGGCCACGGTGACGCTGACCGTGTTCCCGACATCCCAGCCGAAGTCGTCGACGAGGCGGAACGGCTCACGCGACTCGCCCGTGAGACAGCAGACTCCGAGGCGGCGGCACACTACCGCGAACGACGGGACGAACTCGTGACCGATCACGACTACACCCCGCGGCTTCGCGAGGACGACGACACGCTCGTGTTGTACCCCGAAGAGTGGATGGCGTCGGGCACGGTCCAGCTGGATCGGATCGAGACCACGGACCGTGCGGTCGAGGTGTCGCTGTCGGGGCCGGGCGACGCCGACCACTACCGCGCGGTCGCCGCCTACAACGACGCGGTCGCCGAGGCGGTCGCCGAGCGTGCAGACGAAGTCCACGCTGCGACCGCGCGGTCGTTCGCGGCGTTCATGAGCAACCACTACGTCAGGCGCGTCGATGACGCGTCTCCGACGGTTCGTGCGGAGTTCCGCGAGGAGTACCTCCCGCGAAACGGCTGGCCGACCGAGAAACAACTCGACCGCGTGGAGGAGTCGCTGGCGCGGATCGAGACCATCGCGGCGGCCGTGGACGGACCTGAACTGTGTGAAAACGGAGACGCTAGACAAGACGCGGACGCAGAGAGCCGTGCCGGGAGTTCTGGAGCCAGCACCGAGACCGAGAGGTGAGTATGACGCTCGACGCGGTTGCTCGGCGGGTGAAAACGGGAGTCGATCCGCGTCGTGTGCCAAGGCGCGGATCGTGGCCGTGCGGGACGGAACAGTGCTGGTATCGACCGGAGCCGATCACTCGATGAGGTTGCGGACCTCGTCGGCGCGCGCCTCGTCGGTAACGAATCGGTCGAGGACCCACTCCAGCTGGCCGAGCACCACGTCGCGGCCCTCGTCGGTGAGTTCGTACTGGTTCGTCCGCTTGTCCAGTTCGCTCTTCGAGACGAGCCCTTCGTCGACCAGATCGTCGAGGTTGGGGTAGAGCCGTCCGTGGTTGACTTCCGAGCCGTAGTACGCCTCGAGTTCACGCTTGACGGCGAGCCCGTACATCGCCTCTTCCGCCAGGATCGTGAGGATATTCTGCTGGAACGCGGTCAGGTCGTGTGCAGTGGTCAGTTCTCCGGAGACCGATTGTGCCTCTGACATAGCTGATGAGAAGACTCCCTGACTTATAATCTTTCTCAACGTTTGCCGGGTTTAGAGCCAGAAGTGGGCCGTCAGTCGGGGTGAGTACTCGTTCGTGGCCGCGTGTCGTCCCGAAAGGACTTTGGACTCGTTCGCCGGAGAAGCATGCACATGGTGAATCTCTGGGAAGACCTCGAAACGGGCCCGGATGCGCCCAACGAGATCTACGCGGTCGTGGAGTGTCTCAAGGGCGAGCGGAACAAATACGAGTACGACAAGGACATTCCGGCCGTCGTTCTCGATCGGGTACTTCACTCGAACGTTCACTACCCGTACGACTACGGCTTCATCCCACAGTCGTACTACGACGACGGTGACCCGTTCGACGTGATGGTGCTCGTCGAGGA
>JARVCL010000034.1:0-2952 GCA_040405695.1 Halorubrum sp.
ACGCCGACGCGGTCAAGATAGAGAGCGGCGCACACACCGTCGAAACCACCCGGCGAATGACCGAGGTCGGGATTCCGGTGATGGCGCATCTTGGGCTCACGCCCCAACACGTCAACCGCCTCGGCGGCTACACTCGTCAGGGGACCGACCAGGACGCCGCCGAGGAGATCCTCTCGCTCGCGAACGCTCACGAGGAGGCGGGTGCGTTCGCGCTCGTGTTAGAACACGTCCCTGCGAACCTCGCTGCGGCGGTCACAGACGCCCTGTCGATCCCGACGATCGGGATCGGGGCGGGGCCGGACACCGACGGCCAGGTGCTCGTGATCAACGACGTCGTCGGCCTCGGCGAGTGGTCTCCCCCCTTCTCAGCACAGTTCGGTGACGTCCGTGGCGAGATGCGACAGGCGGTCGACGAGTACAGAGCGGCGGTCGAAGACGGGAGCTTCCCGGCCGAGGACCACACTCACGTCGAAACGGATCTCGAAGACCTCTACTGACCGCCCGATCCCTCCCGCCGACCCGACAGCTCAGTTGCCGAGGTGCGTGATGTCCCGCCGGAGCGAGTAGCCGCGTGGGACGCCGACCGCACCCAGACACTCTTCACACAACACCCGCTCGTAATCCCGGTTCGTTTCCTTCTCGAGGAGCGACACTGACTCCAGCGGAAACACCGATTCACACCGTGCACACTCGGCCCTATCGCCGTCGACGATCTTCATTACTCTTCCGATGGTTCCGGGGTCGTATATAAAAGCGCGACGGCGGCGTTATCACTGTGCGCGAAACGGTCCGATAAAACGCGATTGCGCGAGGCGTCGTCGCCCCGTCGGCGTCGATCCGAACGCGACGAAACGGGTCGCGAAGTTATCCGAAGAGTTCGCCGAGCCCTTCGCCGCCGTCGCCTTCGTCCTCGTCGTCGTCTTCTTCTTCTGCCTCGGCGGCGTCCTCCTCGTCGTCGTCCTCCTCGTCGTCGGCCTCGTCGGCCTCGGCGGCGGCACCGCCAGCGGCGGCACCCGCGGCGGGTGCGGCGGCAGCCGTCTCGATGGCCTCCTCGATGTCGACGTCCTCCAGCGCGGCGACGAGCGCCTTGACGCGGGATTCCTCGACGTCGACGCCGGCGGCTTCGAGCACGCCGGTGATGTTGTCTTCGTTGATCTCTTCGCCGGTCTCGTTCAGGATGAGTGCAGCGTAAACGTATTCCATTGGTGTGTCCTCGTAGTGTTAGCCGAACATCGCGCCGAGCCCTTCGCCGCCGTCGTCGCCGTCGTCGTCGGCGTCGTCGTCGGCTGTCTCGGCGTCGTC
This sequence comes from Halorubrum sp., assembly GCA_040405695.1. Taxonomy (GTDB): domain Archaea; phylum Halobacteriota; class Halobacteria; order Halobacteriales; family Haloferacaceae; genus Halorubrum. Next base: position 1,303 of record JARVCL010000034.1, read on the forward strand.
CGTCTCCTCGTCTTCGTCGGTCTGTTCTGTGGTGTCTTCGTCGTCCGTCTCCGGAGCCGGGGCGGCCTCGATGCCCCGGAGCTCCTCGGGGAGCGCCTCCTCGTCGTCGATCGCTGCGGCGAGCGCGCGCAACTGAGCGTCGGCCTTTCCGATGAGATCGGGCACGACGTCCGGGCTCTCGATCTCCGCGAACAGCCCCACCGACTTCGCCTCGCCGGACGCCTTCGCGAGAAGGGTGCCGGCAGTGGCGGCGGTCGGGTAGGCGGCGTTGACCGAGAGATTACGGGCGGCGGCCGCGGCGGACTGAACGTCCGCGTGGTACTCGTCGACGTCGATCGCGAGCTCGTCGGGCTCGAACAGGACGCCGTCGGAGTAGACGCCCTTCAGGTCGAGTCCGACCTCCTTCGGCTCGATGCCGAGTTCGGTCAGCACACCGGCGAGGTCGTCGTCGACGACCTCACCTTCTTCGAGAACCTTCGAGTCCTCGGTGACCTTGATCGTGCCGTCCATGATTCGGGCGGCCGCGCCGACCGTCTGGAGCTCGCCGACGAACGGTCCCGGGTCGACACCGGTGTCACCCTCGGGGATGACGATGTCGTTCGGGGCGACCTCGCCCGCGCTGATCGGGGCGGGGGTCTTCGAGGCTTCGAGCTGCTTGAAGAGGCCGAAGGGGTTGTCGTTGGTGCCGATGAGCGCCACCTGTCCCTCGACGTACTCCGTGAGCTGCTCGACGCCCTCGTTCACCTCCTCCAGTGCGCGGGTCGTGAGCGTGTTGCGGCTCATCCGGACGTCGGCGGAGCCGTGTAGCTCCCGGCGCATCGCCTGGAGCTGGCGGCTGGGGATGCCCGCGACGCCGACGATCCCGACGGAGTTGAACGACTCGACGAACTCGACGAGCTCGTCGACCTCCTCCCGTTTCCACTCTGGTATCGTCTCGGTCTTCCGGACGGTGCTCATACGGGCACCTCCTTGGCGGGACCCATCGTGGTCTTCACGTAGATCCCGTCGATGTTCAGGGGCCCCTTCTCGAGGTTCGTTTCGAGCCGCCGGATGATGACGTCGATGTTGTCCGAGATCGCTTCCGCGTCCATGTCTTCTGCACCCACGCGGGTGTGGAAGGTTCGGCGGTCACGGGATCGGAGCTGCACCGTGTTCTTCATCCGGTTGACTGTGTCGACGACGTCGTCGTCCGGCTGTAGTGGGGTAGGCATCTTCCCGCGCGGACCGAGGACGGTACCGAGGTACCGACCGATATCTTGCATCAGGTTGGCCTCCGCGACGAAGAAGTCGGTCTCGTCGGCCAGGTCCTTTGCGCGGTCGTCGTCGTCTCCGAGATCCTCCAGATCATCGCTGTCGAGCACCTCGTCAGCGACATCGGCGGCGCGGACGGCGGTTTCACCCTCCGCGAAGACGACGATTCGTGTCTCCTGCCCTGTTCCAGCCGGCAGCACGACGGACTCGTCGACGCGATTCGACGGATCGTTGAGGTCGAGATCTCGCAGGTTGATAGCGATGTCTACCGTTTCACGGAAGTTCCGCTCGGGTGCATCGTCGAGTGCGAGGGTTACGGCCTCTTGTATTGTGTCTGCCATTTTCACCTCCGTAGTACGCAGGTCGCTCCTACGGGTCAGTGAAACAGGCGAAGCCTGT
>JARVCL010000035.1:0-2946 GCA_040405695.1 Halorubrum sp.
ACCGACTCGAACGGTGACGAGACGACCGACTCGAACGGTAACGGCGAGACGGGTACCGAGCCGACCGCTGCCGTGGACTCGCCGCCGGCTCTGCCTCGTCCAGAGCCCTCACAGAAGTTTCTCCGCGACCTGATCGCCGGCCGACCAGTCTTTACCCATCCCTCCGAGCCCGGTGGATTCCGCCTCCGATACGGCCGTGCAAGGAACCACGGGTTCGCGACTGGAGGCGTTCACCCTGCGACGATGCACGTCGTTGACGACTTTCTCGCGCCCGGTACACAGATCAAAACTGAGCGACCCGGAAAGGCACACGGCGTGGTTCCGGTCGACTCGATCGACGGTCCGACGGTGAAACTCGCGAACGGTGAGGTCCGCCAGCTCGACGATCCCGCCGAGGCACGCGAACTCCGCAACGGGATCGAAGCGATCCTCGACTTAGGCGAGTACCTCGTCAACTATGGCGAGTTCGTCGAGAACAACCACCCGCTGGCCCCCGCCTCCTACGTTTACGAGTGGTGGGTCCAGGAGTTCGAGGCAGCAGGTGCGGACGTGCAGGCGCTCGCAGACGACCCTCACGTCGACCTCGAACACCCAGACCCGACGGAAGCGCTGCAGTGGGCGGCGACGTACGACTGTCCCCTCCATCCCGAGTACACGTATCTCTGGCACGACGTGAGCGTGGCCGCGTTCGAGGCGCTCGCCGACGCCGTCGCCAACGGTGAGGTCGTCGACGGCGTGTTGATGATCGAGCACACCGACACGACCGCAGGCGCACTCGAAGCGCTGCTCGTCGAGCACGCCGCGACGCCCGACGCGCTCCGCATCCCGACTTGGCGACCTCTCGCGCGCTCGCTCGGTGTCGATGATGGACTGCGAAAGGTGTGGGACGACCTCTCCGACAGCGCGCGCGAGTGGGCCGACGGCGAGAACGCGACCCGCGCGGTCAACGAGGTCGCCCCGTTCACGGTCCGTGAACGCGCCCCGGTCAGAATCGGTAACCGGATGGGACGCCCGGAGAAATCAGAGAGCCGTGACCTCTCGCCGGCGGTCCACACGCTGTTTCCGATCAACGAGGCCGGCGGCCCGCAGCGCGACGTCTCCGAAGCGGCCCGAACGATGGACGACCAGGGGCGGCGCGGTCGCCTCGAGATCGAGGTCGCAGACCGAGTCTGTCCGGAGTGTGACACACACACGTACCGGTCTGCATGTCCGGACTGTGGGACACACACCGACCCGCACTACCAGTGTGGCGACTGTGGGACCGTCTGTGAACCCGACGAGTCGGGTCGTGTTGAGTGCCCCCGGTGTGAGTGGGAGGTGTCGGCGGCGACCGCTCAGGAGGTCGATGTCCATGAGGCGTATCGCTCGGCGCTGGAGTCGGTCGGCGAGCGCGAGTCTGCGTTCGAGATCTGCAAAGGCGTTCAGGGACTCACGTCGACGAATAAGACCCCAGAAGCCATAGAGAAGGGTATATTGCGCGCGAAAAACGGGGTCACCTCGTTCAAGGACGGAACGGTCCGGTACGACATGACCGACCTCCCGGTGACGGCAGTCCGCCCCGAAGAACTGGACGTCACCGCCGACCACTTCCGTGAACTGGGGTACGAAACCGACATCGACGGCGAGCCGCTCCGACACGACGACCAGCTGATCGAATTGAACGTCCAAGACATCGTCCTTTCGGACGGCGCGGCCGAACACATGCTCCGGACGGCCGACTTCGTCGACGACCTGCTCGAACAGTTCTACGGCCTCCCGCGATTCTACGAGGTCAACGAACGCGACGACCTCGTCGGCGAGCTCGTCTTCGGAATGGCTCCCCACACGAGCGCCGCCACCGTCGGACGGGTGGTAGGGTTCACGTCGGCCGCGGTGGGGTACGCCCATCCGTACTTCCACGCCGCGAAACGCCGGAACTGTTTCCATCCAGAGACAGAGATCGAGTATCGAGACGATACAGGGCGGCACCGCGAAACGATCGAGGGATTCGTTGAGGCGCGGCTGGACGATCCGCACACCGACGACTTCGGAACACTCGTTAACGAACTCGACGGCAACGTTACGGTCCCTTCGATTGACGAACACGGAAATAAATCGACACAGCCGATAACTGCTGTCTCTAAACACCCGAGTCAGGACCATCTCCTCCATGTCGAAACCAAGCGTGGGCGTTCGATCCGCGTGACCCCCGACCACACGATGCTGCGAGTCGTAGACGGAGCCGTTCAAAAGGTCGCTGCGAATAACCTAGCGATCGGTGATTTGGTCCCAGCGACGGCCCCTCATCACGAGGCATCAACGAGTGCCTCCGCCGATGTGACGGCAGACGGAGGGATCGAGACGGACGTTGTCGCGTCAGTCAACCTCCTCGAAAGCGACGTCGAACACACGTACAATCTCACGGTCGCCGATACGCACACGCTCGCGGCGAACGATTTGCTTGTCGCTCAGTGTGACGGCGACGAGGATTGCGTCATGCTGCTTATGGACGGTCTTCTCAACTTCTCTAGGAGCTTTTTACCCGATCAGAGGGGAGGAAAAATGGACGCGCCCTTGGTGATGTCCTCACGGATCGACCCCTCTGAGATCGACGACGAGGCACACAACATGGACATCGTGCGGCAGTACCCGCTCGAGTTCTACGAGGCGACTCGGGAGATGGCGGATCCGGAGTCGGTTGAAGACCTGATCCAACTCGGCGAGGACACACTCGGCACCGACGACGAGTACCACGGCTTCGACCACACCCACGACACGACGGACATCGCGATGGGACCGGATCTGTCGGCGTACAAGACGCTCGGCGACATGATGGAGAAGATGAACGCGCAGCTCGAACTCGCACGGAAGACCCGCGCGGTCGACGAGACGGACGTGGCCGAGCGGGTCATCGAGTACCACTTCCTGCCGGACATCATCGGGAACCTCCGTGCCTTTTCGAGACAG
>JARVCL010000036.1:0-2936 GCA_040405695.1 Halorubrum sp.
TCGTCGCCGGTTGCGTCGACCTCCAGTCCGGCGGCGACGGCCTCGCCGACTCCGATGTTGATCGAGTCATCCAGCAGACTCACCTGATCGAAGTCTTGATCGTCGTCGTTCGGGTCGGGTGTCGCGAAGAAATCGACTTCATCCTCGAAGTCGCTTCCGTCCAGATCTGTCGACTCAACCGAAACCTGTACTTCTTGCGTGCCCTGATTCTCTATCGGGAACACCTCCTCGATCGTCGTGGTGGCGAACGGGCTGATGCCCTCTCCGTCGAAGCCGGAGCCGTCCTCCGTGATGTCGATCTCGACCACACCGTCGGTCTCGGTCGCGTACGCCGAGTTCGGATAGTCGGTGTCGTCGGGGTCGAGACGGAGCAGGGCTTGGGCGTCGTCGGCGACGTTGACAGCGATGTCCCGCTCGGCGGCGACGGAAGTAAACGCCCCGCTCCCGATGAGCGCGCTGCCGCTCGCTAAAGCGGCCCCCAGTCCGAGTATGAATTTTCTTCGTTGCATTTTAAATCACCGCCTCAATGACGGTTTATTAGTCTACGCTCTATTCGGCTTCGTCGGCGTCGGCGTGTACCACAATCGTGTCCAGGTCTTCGAGCTGGTCCCCGAGTTCATCTTTCTGAAGATTGAAGAAGAACCCGACGTCCACGTCATCACCTTCATTGAGCGTGTACCAGCCACCCTCCGCGGCCCGCTCCACGGGACCGCTCACGCTGGCGAGGGCGGGGTTGCCCGGCATGAACTGGTCTCCGTCCTCATCGAGGAACTCCAGCTGCACGCCGACAGACTGAGTTCCCTGGTTCTGGATGGCAAAGACATCTTCGAAGTTCCAAAAGGCCTCGTCGCTGATGCCGCTGCCTCCTTCGGTATTTGCATCCCCGTCGAAGTTGAACTCGATCGTTCCGCCCGTCTCTTCGGCGTACGCACTGTTCGGTCCGTCGTTAACTTGGAGAGCGAGGAATGCGTCGTCGTCGTCAGCGACTTCGATCGAGATGTCGCGGTCCGCTTGGACGCTCGTGAACGCACCCGAGCCGATTGCCGCCGCGCTACCTGTTGCCAATGCACCTGCGCCGATGATAAACTTGCGTCGTTCCATGGTTGTGTGTCGCGGCCACGGTCACGGGGACGCCCCGCGCCTGACCGCTTCACTCACCCCATGGCCCCATTCCCATATTGTATTGACACGCTCGATGCGTAATCAACAGGTTCTGCATGGCCGCCGAGGCGAGCGCGTCATTTCACAAGAGTGACCTGAACCACCAGCAAGCCCTCCTCATCACTCCATCAACGACCCCATTCGAACGGAACCATGACAGATTATCCCGTCTGCGTTAGCAATCGAGCACCCCCTGAACACTTCTGGGAGTGCCTGAAACCGCGGGTTTGCGACCCGATGCATGCCATCGCTTCTCACATATCACGTCAAGAATACCATCCATTTATCACCCCGCTTGTCGTTACAACAGAGTGACATCCCCGGGCGACGGATGCGGTCGCTGTACGGCACCACACAACGGACACCACGACCTCTCCGACATGCTCTCGACGACGACGCTCACACGGTCGACGACCCCGGACGAACCGCTCTCGGAAGAAACCATCTTCGAGGTACTCTCGAACCGCCGCCGACGCTTCGCCATCCACGCGCTGAAACGCGCCGACGGGCCGATGGAGGTCAAGGGCCTCTCCGAGCGCGTGGCCGCGTGGGAACACGGCATCACCCCCGACTCGGTCGAGTACGACCAGCGCCGCAACGTCCACAGCACGCTCACCCGCACCCACCTGCCGATGCTGGACGAACACGGCGTGATCGAGTACGACGACGAGACCAACCTCGTCGAGCCGACCGCCGCGCTCGCCGATCTGGACATCTACATCGAAGTGCTTCGCGGCCGCGAGATCCCCTGGAGCCAGTACTACCTCGGACTCGCGGGGCTCGCCGCGGCCGCGCTGCTCGCCGTTCAGACCGGCGTGCCCGGCTTTGCGGCAGTCGAACCGCTCAGAATCGCCATCTTCACCGTGACCGTCTTCGCAGTCAGCGCGCTCGCTCACTACTACTACGGCGAACGCGCCCGACTCGGCAACGAAGAAAAACCGCCCGAACTCCGCAAACGCGAATGAGCACTCACACCCGATCGCCGGCGGCGGAGCTGAGCACGCTGAAAACCGTCAGCATCGTGCTCGCGTTCACCGCCGCGGTCGGGTTGACTCTCGGAACCGTCGGATTCGCCTCGATGGATGTAGATCGAGGGATCGAGGTGGGCGTGGTTGATGATGAGAGTGCATACCTCGTGGCCAACCCAAATGACACTCTCGTTGTGAACGCGTCGAGTACTGCGGTCGTTTACGAGAACGGATTCGACACCGAGTTGGATGACTTCTCGGTTCACGTCACCTCGACCAGTGTGAACGTAACCGCTGAAGCTCCTGATAGGCTTGATGTCGGCGAGTCCAAGCCGGTGAATGTAACTGTCGAGACCGAGAGTCCCCCCGAAGAGCCGATCGAACTCCAACTGGACGTAACGGCAAGCGGTGACGGGGTGAACGTCGAGATGTCTAGAGCGTACGAGTTCCACCTAGTCAGTGATGTCGACGATTGACAGGGTGTTTCGTCGTGGTAGGCTCTCGAAATATACGGCCCGGGTACTGATCCGTGCGGGAAATTGAACGCAACAGCTTACGACAGACACACATCTCGGCGATCGAACGAGATGAGTGCCGGCGCTGCAGTGAACTGAGCGCTCAGATTGTGACGGGGTGGCCGAGAAGAGGAGCAGGCCCTTGACCGGTCAATCAACTGCTTCGCCGGCTCGCACCGATAGACTCCCACTGATTTCCTCACCGAGCGTGTCCTCGTCTGGAGGGGTGAACAGCAGGAACGACACCCCGAAGGCCTCTCCGGGGTCGAGGTCGATGACATCGGTTATGTCA
>JARVCL010000037.1:0-16483 GCA_040405695.1 Halorubrum sp.
TCAAAGGGATTCTCATAGGAGACAGATACAATGGTTTATACTACCATCGCGTTCGCGCTGTTCGCCGCGGTCACGCTGGCGTTCAGCCTGGGGGTCGTCTTGGCGCGCGACGTGTTCCACGCCGCGCTGCTGCTGGGCGGTGCCCTGACGAGCGTCGCGGTGCATTACGTGATGCTGCAGGCGGAGTTCATCGCCGCCATGCAGATCCTCGTCTACGTGGGTGGGGTACTCATTCTCGTCACGTTCGCTGTGATGCTCACGCGATCAGACGACACCGACGACGTGGAGGTGAGTAGCGGATGAACGAGGAAACCAGCACCAGTCGGCTTCTTCCGGCGGCAGCCGTCACGCTCGTGTTCGGCGTGATGGCCGCGACGATCGTCGGGGCCGGATTCGGTGAGTTCGACACGTTTGCGGGTGAGTCCGTCGTGCACAACATCGGGTACGCCTTGTTCAATCTCACCGGCTACGAGGTGTCGACGATCCCCTCGGAGGGGTTCCTCGCAGCGTTTCTGATCGTCGCCGTCGCGCTCGACGTCGCCGTCGACGGCGCAATCTACCTGGCGAAACGCGAGGAGGACGGGTCCATTATCGCTGCGGTCGGCGAGGCGTTCACCGACGGAGGTGAGCGGTAATGGTGCCGCCCGAGTGGTACCTGCTTCTGGCCGCCGGTGTGTTCTGTATCGGGCTGTTCGGCGTGCTCACACGGAGTGACGCGCTGTACTTCTTGATGAGCGTCGAACTCATGATGAACGCTGCCAACATCAACTTCGTCGCGTTCGCGCTGTACTACGGCGACCTCACCGGCCAGGTGTTCGCGCTGTTCGTCATCGCTCTGGCCGCCGCCGAGGTCGCTATCGGCATTGGCATCATCCTCGTGTTGTATCGCAACTTCGGTGACACCGACGTCACGGTTCCAACGGAGATGAGGTGGTAAGATGGTGGACGCGTTCGCGTACGTCCCAGCCATCGTTCTGCTGCCGTTCTTCTCGTTCCTGATCGCCTTGGGTGCTGGCAAGTACCTCCCGAAGGGGGGAGCCTTCGGCGGCATCACGGCGACTGCCGGGTCATTCCTGCTGTCACTATGGGTGCTGGTGACGGTTGCAGGCGGTGAGGCGTACAACGAGACCATCTACACCTGGGCAGGTGAGGGTGGAATTGGTCCGACCGACATCGAACTCACGTTCGGCCTGTTGATCGATCCGCTGTCGGCGCTGATGTTGGTCATCGTGACGCTCATCGCGCTGCTGGTGCACGTGTTCTCGCTCGGCTACATGAACGACGAGGGCGAGACCGGGCTGCCACGGTATTACGCCGGACTCGGGCTCTTTACCGCCTCCATGCTCGGGTTCGTCGTCGCCGACAATCTGTTGATGGCGTTCATGTTCTTCGAGCTTGTCGGGCTCTGTTCGTACCTCCTCATCGGGTTCCACTTCCGCGAAGCGGGGCCGCCGTCGGCGGCCAAGAAGGCCTTCCTGGTCACTCGGTTTGGTGACTACTTCTTCCTCATCGGCGTCGTCGCCGTGCTGGCGACATTCGGGACCGCACAGTTTGCGGGCAGCGGGTCGTTCCCCGCCCTCGCCGAGCAGGCGCTCGACGGCGCGGGCGAGGTCGCGTGGGTGCCCGGGGACCTCGAACTCGGCACGTGGTTCACGATCATCGGCCTGCTGGTGCTCGGCGGCGTGGTCGGGAAGTCCGCGCAGTTCCCGCTTCACACGTGGCTCCCCGACGCGATGGAGGGTCCGACGCCGGTCTCCGCGCTGATCCACGCGGCGACGATGGTCGCTGCCGGTGTGTACCTCGTCGCACGAATGTTCGGCTTCTACGCGCTCACACCCACGACGCTCGCGGTCATCGCGTTCGTCGGCGGGTTCACCGCGTTGTTCGCGGCGACGATGGGCGTCGTGAAAGACGAGCTGAAACAGGTGCTCGCCTACTCGACCATCTCACAGTACGGGTACATGATGCTCGCGCTCGGTGCGGGCTCGTACATCGCCGCGACCTTCCACCTGATGACCCACGCCTTCTTCAAGGCGCTACTGTTCCTCGGTGCGGGATCGGTTATCATCGCGATGCACCACAACGAGAACATGTGGGATATGGGTGGACTCAAAGACCGGATGCCGGTCACGTACTGGACGTTCCTCGCGGGGTCGCTTGCGCTGGCCGGGATCTTCCCGTTCGCTGGCTTCTGGTCGAAAGACGAAATTCTCTACGAGGCGTTCATTCACGGCCTCAACGACCCGCTGCTGCTCGGCGGGTGGGTGATGGGACTGCTCGCGGTGCCGGTCACCGCCTTCTACACCTTCCGGATGGTGTTTTTGACCTTCCACGGCGAGCCACGGACCGACCTGGCCCGTGACCCAGAACCCGTGCGGTGGAACGTGAAAGGACCGCTCACCGTGCTCGGATCGCTGGCGGTCGTCGCCGGGTTCGTGAACATGGTGCCGGTCCAGAAGCTACTCGGCATCGAGGGGATCGACTTCCTCTCTCAGTGGCTGAACAACGACTTCGGCGGGATCGACGGCGTGAGTTACTCCGCGTACAACGCGCTGTTAGCCACGCACGGCCACGAGGCGGCGTTCCTCGCCGACAGCGAGACGACAACACTACTCGTCGCGGCTGGGTTGGGACTCGGCCTCGCGGTCGCCGGCGTGATCGTCGCGTGGCGGCTTTATGGCGTTGCGTCGCCGACGGAGCACACCGAAAAGCTCGGCGGGATCAAAGACGTGCTGTACAACAACTACTATTTAGACGAACTGCAGGTGTGGGTCGCGTACCGAACAGAAGACACCGCGGGCGGCGCAGACACCTTCGATCAGGGGATCATCGACGGCGTCGTTAACGGCGTCTCCTCGGTCGCGCTCGCGGCTGGCGGGCGAGTCCGTCAGATACAGACGGGACTCGTTACCCAGTACGCTGCGATGGTGACACTTGGGTTGCTCGCGTTGCTCATCGGACTCGGGATCAGCGGGGGGTGGTTCATGTGATTCTCGAAGCGCTCATCGGGTTCACGTTCGTTGCCGCACTCGCCGTGTTGGTCGCGCCCGACGAGTGGGCGGGGAAACTCGCCTTTGGCCTCAGCATCGTTCCCTTCCTCGGGAGCCTCTACCTCTGGTCGGCGTTCGACGCCGGAGGGAACGCGCTCACCGGCGGCACCATCGCGTTCGAGTCGCGGATCGAGTGGCTCGAAGTCGGCGGACGGTCGGTCTCCTGGTTCGTCGGGGTAGACGGGATCAGTCTGCCGCTCGTCGTGCTCACGACGTTCCTCGTTCCGCTGGCGATCGTCAGCGCGTGGACGCCGATAAACGCCCGACAGAGCCAGTTCTACGGCCTGATGCTGTTCATGGAGGCGAACCTGCTCGGAGTGTTCACGGCGCTCGACTTCTTCCTCTGGTTCGTCTTCTGGGAGGCTGTCCTCGTGCCCATGTACTTCCTCATCGGCGTCTGGGGCGGACCCCGGCGGAAGTACGCCGCTATCAAGTTCTTCGTGTACACCAATGCGGCGTCCCTGTTGATGTTCATCGGGTTCATGTCGCTCGTGTTCGCGCTCGGCGACTCCGTCACCTCGTTCGGACTGCCGGAGATCACACAGGCAATCGCGGCCGGTGGGTTGGAGACGTGGTTCGGTGTCACACCGGGAACGCTCGCGATGGCGGCGTTCCTCGCGATGTTCCTCGGCTTCGCGGTGAAGGTCCCGATCGTGCCGGTGCACACGTGGCTGCCTGACGCCCACGTCGAAGCACCCACCCCAGTGTCGGTGTTGCTGGCCGGCGTCCTCCTGAAGATGGGGACGTACGCCCTGCTCCGGTACAACTTCACGATGCTTCCCGATCAGGCCTCTGCGCTCGCCGTCCCGATCGCGGTCATCGCCGTGGTGAGCGTCATCTACGGCGCGATGTTGGCGCTCGCACAGAAAGATCTCAAGCGTATCGTCGCGTACTCCTCCGTCTCGTCGATGGGATACGTCATCCTCGGGCTCGTCGTCTTCACCGAGTACGGCGTCGGCGGCGCGACGTTCCAGATGGTCGCGCACGGTCTCATCTCGGGGCTGATGTTCATGGCGGTCGGCGTCATCTACAACGCGACCCACACGCGGATGGTCGGTGACATGGCCGGCATGGCCGATCGGATGCCGATCACCGTCGGCATCCTCGTCGCCGGGGCGTTCGGCTACATGGGGCTACCGCTGATGGCCGGCTTCGCTGGAGAGTTCTTCATCTTCGTCGGCGCGTTCGGTGCCCCGTCGCTCCCGTACGCACCACTGTTCACCGCGCTCGCGATGTTCGGTATCGTCATCGTCGCCGGCTATCTGCTCTCGGCGATGCAGAAGACGCTGTTCGGGCCGTTCCGGCTCGAGACCGACTACGAGGTCGGGCGTGCGCCGGTTCACGACATCGTGCCGCTCGCGGTGCTGCTCGCAGCGATCATCGTGCTCGGTGTCGCCCCCGACCTGTTCTTCGAGATGATTCGTGATGCGGCTGTTCCCGTCGTGGAGGGGGTGAGCACAGATGTCTGAGCACGTCTCTGCGTGGGTTGCGTTAGCGCCCGTGCTGGCGCTCGGCGCCACCGGATTGGCGCTGCTGCTCGTCGACACGATCCGACCGAACTCTCGGTCGAACACCGCCTCCGCAGGGGTGAGTGCGTTCGGTGCGCTGGTCGCACTGACCGCGACCGTCGCGCTCGTGGCGGGCGACCAGGTGTCTGGCGAGGGTGTGCTGCTGTTCGCCGACGCGATCAAGGTCGATACGCTGTCGCTGTTCTTCACAGCGATTTTCGCGTCCGTGACTGCGCTCGTCGTCGTCGCCGCACACGATTACTTCGACGACCACGAGAGTCCGGCGGCGTTCTACTCGCTGACCGTCTTCGCGGCGTCCGGAATGGCGCTTCTGGCGGTCGCGAACTCACTTGCGGTCGTCTTCGTGGCCTTGGAGATGGTGTCACTGCCGTCGTACGCGCTGGTGGCGTACCTGAAGCGGAATCGGGGTAGCGTCGAGGCGGGGCTGAAGTACTTCCTCGTTGGCGCGTTGTCGTCTGCGATCTTCGTCTTCGGCATCTCTCTCGTCTACGCGGCGACCGGCTCGTTGATCTTCGCGGGCGTCGCGGCAGAGATCGAGAGTCTCGACGGACTCGCCGGCATCGCCGGGATCGGCATTGCGATGATCGTCGGCGGGGTCGCGTTCAAGACCGCCTCGGTGCCGTTCCACTTCTGGGCACCCGAGGCGTACGAGGGCGCGCCCGCACCCGTGAGCGCGTTTCTCTCGTCGGCCTCAAAAGCCGCCGGGTTCGTGGTTGCGTTCCGCGTGTTCACCGAGGCGTTCCCCATCGGGGCGTCGCTCGTCGCCGATGTTAACTGGGTTCTCGCGTTCGGTGTGCTCGCCGCGGTGACGATGACGCTCGGGAACTTCGCGGCGGCCGTCCAAGAGAACGTCAAGCGAATGCTGGCGTACTCCTCTATCGGGCACGCCGGCTACGCGCTGATCGGGCTGGGCGCGCTCTCTGGCGGTGCGGCCGGTGACAGCGCGGTGATGGGCGCAGCGATGGCTCACCTACTCGTGTACGGGTTCATGAACACCGGCGCATTCCTCTTCGTCGCGATGGCGGAGCGGTGGGGGGTCGGGCGGACGTTCGCTGATTACGGCGGACTCGCACAGCGCGCGCCGGTCGCCTGCACCGCGATGGCCGTGTTCATGTTCTCGCTGGCGGGGCTCCCGCCGTTCGCCGGGTTCTTCTCGAAGTACTTCCTGTTCATGGGAGCCATCGACAACGGCTTCGTCTGGCTCGCAGCACTCGGCGCTATAAACAGTGTGATATCGCTGTACTACTACAGCCGCGTCGTCAAAGCGATGTTCCTCGACGACCCGGTCTCGGTGAGCGCGTTGAACGCGGTCGACAGCCGTCCGACGGGACTGTATGCGGCGGTCGTCTTCGCCGCGGTCGCGACAGTCCTGTTGTTGCCAGGGTTCGGTCCCGTCATCGAGATCGCCGAGACAGCAGCCTCCGCACTGTTCTGATCGCAGACGCGGGTCGGGTTCCACGCGGTCCCGCTGTTTCGTCGGTGTGTGCCCCACCGGTATCCGCAGGTATTAGCGGCCGGACGGCGTGCGTGTAGTATGAGTAGTCGGCAGTATCGGTGTTTAGGCTGTCTCGAACACACGATCGACCGAGGATTCGACACGGCGCACCTCTCGGTGACGTGCCCGAACTGTGACTCCTTCGAGCGGTTCGTCAACGAGGGTGTGTACCGTCAGTACGAGGCGTTCGAGGAGTCACCCCCCACCGACCTCGAGTGGGACCGGCTGAGCCGGACCGAGAAGTTCGTCGTCTGTGAGCGGCTGGTCAGGTCGACCAAGACCCTCGCTGATTTCGAGATCGTGGAAGCAGAGAGCTGACCCCAGTGGCCACAGAGGAGGTACAGATTATCGCGCGTACAGCGGACCGCCCACGAGCATCGTGAGGGTGACGCCGTTCGCCGGCGTGACAGCGACGTACGGGTGATCGACGGGTCCAAACACGTCGACGACACGCCCGACACGCGAGAGCGACTCGTCGACGACGCCATCACCGATATCCGGAGGCTGATCGCCGGGGTCGCCTCGGGCGATGGCGAGCCCACCTGCGGTCCGAACGACGGTTCCGACGCGGCGCATCATCACTCACGCAGGATGCCGATATACGCGGCCACTGCCTGCACGAGGTCGTTTTTCGTTGTGTCTTCGGTTCCTCTGACGACCACCGCGCCGCGGGGTTCGTACTCCCGTGAGTACGTCTTCTCGCGTTCGATCACCGCATCGTAGCCGACCTGTTGAACCGCCTTCGCGATCTCGTCGACGGTCGGCTCTTCGACGGCGAGGTCCATCGGGACGCGCCGACCCGCCGACCGCGAGCGGTCGGCGTCGAAGTACGCGGGATAGACGACGTTCTCGACCATACGGGAACCGCGAGCGGACGGGGTAAGGTCGTTTCGACTCCCGGCGCGCTCTTCGGTCAGTCGGTGTGGAACTCGAAACGTGCGCCGCCGTCCGCCGCGCTAGTCGCGCGGACCTCCCAGCCGTGCGCGTCCGCGATCCGTCTCGTTATCGATAACCCGAGACCCGTTCCGTCCTCGTCGGTGGTGTACCCCGTCTCGAAGAGACGGTCCGACTCCTCCGGCAGGCCGGAGCCGTCGTCCGCGACGTAAAATCCACGCTCGCTCCCATCGCAAGCGTCCATGCGTCCAATTCGGACGGTGATCGGACGGTCGGAGTCCAGCTGGTCGTCTGCGGGACCGTGTTCCACGCTGTTCCGAAACAGGTTTTCGAGCAGCGCACACGTTCGATTCCTGTTCGCGTCGATCATCACGTCCTCGTCGACGACGAGTTCCGCGTCACCCGTGTCGACGCCAGCCCACGCGTCCTGCGCCAGCGACGCGAGCGAGAGGCGTTCCGTGTCGCCGACCACCTCACCCTCTCGGGCCAGTGAGAGTAGGTCCTCGATGAGACGTTCCATTCTGTCCAGCGACTCGTCGACGCGATCGAGGTGGCCGATGTTTCCGGTTTCGCGTGTCAGATCGACGTACCCTTTCGCGACGGACAGTGGGTTTCGGAGGTCGTGTGAGACGATCGAAGAGAACTGTTCGAGCCGTTCGTTCTGCCGGCGAAGGGTCGCTTCGCGCTCCTCCCGTTCGGTGACGTCGGTGTAGATGGCGTAGCCGGCGACGTTCTCCGCATCGAGGTGAATCGGGATGACGTGGAGGATGAAGTGGCGGTCGCCGTCAACCGTGCGACGAGTC
This sequence comes from Halorubrum sp., assembly GCA_040405695.1. GTDB lineage: Archaea > Halobacteriota > Halobacteria > Halobacteriales > Haloferacaceae > Halorubrum. The sequence continues at coordinate 7,772 of JARVCL010000037.1, forward strand.
ACCGCCTTGCGAACGCTTTCACCGCGTTGGAGCTTTTTGTTGAGGTCGTCTGCCTCGGAGTGCGCCTCCTCACTCGAGGGGAGAATGAACTCGTCGATACACTCACCAGCGACACGGTCGGCGTCGTACCCGAAGGTCTCCTCGAAGGCGGAGTTGACGCGGCGAAACAGCGGGACGCCGTCGACGAAGTCGTATGCGATCGCCGGGTCGGGGACGTTCTCGAACAGCGCGAGCAACCGGTCACGCTCGGCTCGGAGTTCCTCGTCGGCACGGATACGGTCGAGCGTCTCCTCGAGGTGGGAGGCAAGCAGTTCCGCGAGACGAGCGTCGTCTCTACAGACCTCGTCCGGGTCGTCTGTCGAGATCTGTAACACGGCCTCGTCGCCAACCGGAACGGTGATCTGCTCGCCGCTCGTTCTCCCCGGCGTCACGATCGATTCTGAAAGCTTCAGGGCGGTTCCCGCAGAGCCGTGTCCCACGCGAACACGCCGGCAGTCGCCGCGGTCGACGTCGCTGGAGACCGCGACTGGTTCGATCCAGTCGGACTCGACGACGCCGATAGCGGCGTCGTACGCTGGGAACACCTCGTCGGCGACCGCGACCGCCGTCCGGTACGCCTCCTCGTCGGAACGCACCGTCGCGAGACGAGCGGTCCCGGTCTGGAGCCGTTCGATTCGAGGGGGATCCGCTGTCGGGGACCGCCGGATCGGGTCGTCGCCGCGAGCGAGGAGCCGCGCGACCTGCGCGTCGACTGCCGCCGAATCGGTCGCGATCGCGTCCACCGTCGGATCCGTGGCGACGGGGCCGCTCGGGTCATCGACGAGACCGACGACCGGACGGGATGCGTCCAGCTCACGGACCTCCCTGAGACCGTCGATGTCGGTGACGACGAACGCGTCCGCCACGGTCGGGTCGTCGACTACGGGGTCACCGGGGCCGTGTGCGCCGTCTGTGGAGTGCTGAGCGGAGGGCCGAAACTGCACCGGCGTCTCAGCCGAGTCGGTCGGCCACGTCGCCGATCCGTCGTCGGCTCCGAACACCACGACGGTCGCCTCGCGGGAACTCGTAGGGCCCACTACCGTGGTAATTGCTCGTTCCTCAACATAAACGTTCGTGCCGGCGAACCGGCTGCGGGCGACGGCTCGGTGTGGGCGGGCCTCGAAACGTTTGCCGTCGTCACGGATCGGCTGGGGATCCGGCGCACAGCCACCCCGGAACCCTTTTAGACTAACACGGGTCAGAACATAGTAATGAGCGACCTCGAAGCGGAGTACCGTCTGGACTACTTCGAAACGGAGGGGTTCGTCCGTAAGGAGTGCCCTTCGTGTGGGGCTCACTTCTGGACCCGCGATCACGACCGCGAACTGTGTGGCGAGCCACCGTGTGCGGATTATAGCTTCATCGACGATCCCGGGTTCCCGGAGTCGTACTCGCTCTCGGAGATGCGGGAGGCGTTTCTCTCGTTCTTCGAGGACAACGATCACGAGCGGATCGATCCGTATCCGGTCGCCGCGAACCGCTGGCGTGACGACGTACTGTTGACACAGGCGTCGATCTACGACTTCCAGCCGCTCGTGACGAGCGGACAGACACCGCCACCGGCGAACCCGCTCACCATCTCGCAGCCCTGTATTCGGATGCAGGACATCGACAACGTCGGTAAGACGGGGCGACACACCATGGCGTTCGAGATGATGGCTCACCACGCGTTCAACACGCGTGCGGACGCCGAAGACGAGTACGCCTACGAGGGCGAAGTCTACTGGAAAGACGAGACCGTCCGATACTGTGACGAACTGTTCGAACACCTCGGAGCGGACCTCGAAGAGATAACCTACATCGAGGATCCCTGGGTCGGCGGCGGCAACGCCGGTCCCGCCATCGAGGTCATTTATAAGGGAGCGGAGCTGGCGACGCTCGTCTTCATGTGTATGGAACAGGACCCGAACGGCGAGTACGAGATGAAAGACGGGAACACCTACTCGTTCATGGACACCTACATCGTCGACACCGGCTACGGGCTGGAGCGATGGACGTGGATGAGCCAGGGGACCGCGACGGTGTACGAGGCGGTGTATCCGGACGCGATCGACTTCTTAAAAGCGAACGCGGGGATCGACCACACAGAGGCGGAACGCCAGATCGTCCACCGGGCCGCGAAGCTCGCCGGGCGGCTCGACATCGACGACGTCGACGACGTGGAGGCGGCTCGCGGCGACATCGCAGATCGACTCGACGTCGACGTCGAGCGACTCCGCAAGCTCGTGGAGCCGCTGGAGTCGATCTACGCCATCGCCGACCACTCGCGCACGCTGGCGTACATGTTCGGTGACGGAATCGTGCCGTCGAACGTTGGCACCGGATATCTCGCCCGGATGGTGCTCCGACGGACGAAGCGCCTCGTCGACGAAGTCGGCGTGGACGCCCCGCTCGACGAGCTCGTCGACATGCAGGCGGAGCGGCTGGGATACGAGAATCGTGATACGATTCGGGAGATCGTCCGCACAGAAGAGCGCAAGTATCGGAAGACGCTCGAACGTGGCTCGCGCAAGGTCGAGGCGCTCGCCGACGAGTACGCTGGCACGGGGGAGCCGATCCCAACCGAGGAGCTGTTAGAGCTGTACGACTCACACGGGATCCAGCCAGACATGGTCGAAGAGATTGCCACCGAGCGCGGCGCAGGCGTCGACGTCCCAGACGACTTCTACGCCCTAGTCGCCGACCGCCACGAGGAAGCCGATGACGGGGAGAAGGCGACCGACCGCGACGACCGCCTCGCGGACCTCCCGGAGACGGAGAAGCTGTTCTACGACGACCAAGGGCGCACGGAGTTCGAGGCGGTCGTCCTCGACGTGTTCGAGCGTGACGACGGGTACGACGTGGTGGTAGATCAGACGATGTTCTACCCCGAAGGTGGCGGCCAGCCAGCTGACCGGGGCACGTTCACCGGCGGCGAGGTGACCGCCGACGTGCTCGACGTGCAGGAGGTAGACGGGGTCGTACTCCATCACACCGACGCGGATCCCGGAAAAGGTGAGTTCGTCCGGGGACAAGTAGACGGGGAGCGACGAACCCGCCTGCGAGCACACCACACGGCGACACACCTGATCGGCCACGCGGCCCGCCAGGTCCTCGGAGATCACGTCCGACAAGCTGGCGCACAGAAGGGGCTGGACTCCTCCCGGCTCGACGTTCGTCACTACGAGCGAATCACCCGCGAAGAGGTGAAAGCGATAGAGCGCGTCGCGAACGAACTCGTCCGTGAGAACCTCGCGGTTCGACAGGAGTGGCCACACCGCCACGAAGCCGAGGCCGAGCACGGGTTCGACCTGTATCAAGGCGGGGTCCCCCCGGGGACGAACGTCAGGCTGATACACGTCGGCGACGCAGACGTCCAGGCGTGTGCTGGCACTCACGTCGACCGCACCGGCGACATCGGTGTGGTGAAGGTGCTGAAAACAGAGCCGGTGCAGGACGGTGTCGAGCGAATCGTCTTCGCCGCGGGCGGCGCGGCGGTCGAGGCCACACAGCGGACGGAGGACGCACTGTACGACGCCGCCGAGGCGCTCGACGTCGACCCCCTAGACGTTCCAGAGACGGCCGAGCGCTTCTTCGAGGAGTGGAAGGCCCGCGGGAAGGAGGTCGAGTCGCTGAAAGCAGAGCTCGCAGAGGCGCGGGCGAGCGGCGGTGTTGACGCCGAAACGGTCGAAATCGGTGAGTTTACCGCAGTGATACAGCGCGTCGACGGCGACGCCGACGAGCTTCGCGCGACGGCGAACGCCCACGTCGAGGACGGGTCGGTCGCCGTCGTCGGGAGCGGCGCAGACGGATCCGCGAGTTTCGTCGTCGGCGTCCCAGAGGGCGTCGAGGTCAACGCCGGGCAGGTCGTCTCCGAACTCGCCGACCGCGTCGGCGGAGGGGGCGGCGGTCCGCCGGACTTCGCACAGGGGGGTGGCCCGAACGTCGACGCGCTCGACGACGCGCTCGACGACGCCCCGAGCGTGCTACGGACGCTTCAGGAGGCGTGAGGCGATACCCGTGCCCATCGCACAAAACGACGACATCTCGATCCGCTATGAGGTCGACGAGGGACGGTCCGCGCCGGGCGAGGCGGTCGTCTTCTGTGGCGACGTGGCACTCGGTGCGTGGCAGTTCGGGTGGCAACACGCGGCGCTCGCAGGCCCGCACACGGTCGTCACTCCCGAGACACGCGGCGTCGGCGAGTCGGATACGCCGTCTGGACCGTACACTGTCGAAGCGCTCGCGAGCGACCTCGACGCGGTGTGTACCGCCGAGCGGGTGCGGAACGCTCATCTCGTCGGCTACGGGCTGGGAGGGATGGTCGCGATGACGTACGCGATGGCGTCCACGCGACCGGCCAGCCTGACACTCGTCGGGACACCGCCGAGTGGCGACGCGTACAACCCGTCGGGGGTGTGGGCTGACCCGACTGACCCGGACGCGGTCGAACGGTCGCTCACCGGGTTGCTCTCCGAGCGGTTCCACACAGCACACCCCGACGCAGTCTCACAGATCGTCGAGTGGCGGCTCGTGGAAGACGCCGGTCGTGAGACGTTCGAAGCACACCGCGCGGCGGTTCGTGAGTTCGACTGCGCCGACCGGCTTTACGAGTTGACGACGCCGACGCTCGTCGTCCACGGAACGGCCGACACCGTCTGTCCACCAGCCGCCGGGAAATCGCTTGCAGAAGGACTACCGCGCGGTGAACTCCACACGGTCGCGGGCGCGAGACACCTCGTCGGCGTGGAAGCCTCCGCCGAGGTCAACGACGCGGTCGCCGGGTGGATCGACGACCACGCGAGCGACTCCGCGTGAACTGACCGATGTCTCCGGGTGGTTCATCGGATCGCGTCGTCGCCGATATCGGTTCGATACGGCGGCGACGTAACCGTTTTCAGGCGGTCGACCCATCGTCTATCCGATGACTCGTCTCCGGTTTGCCCTGCTGAACGCCGCACACGACGGCGCGAACACCCGGCGGAACTTCCGCCGGGAACTCGACGCCGACCTCGCCGAGTTCGACGCGGTCGGCGGACACCTTCCCGAACACACCGAGTTCGACGGCGTCGTCGTCACCGGATCACGCTCGTCCGTCTACTGGGATGAGCCGTGGATCCCGCCGCTCATCGAGTACGTCGCAGAGGCGGCAGACGCCGGCGTTCCGGTGTTGGGAGTGTGTTACGGCCACCAGGTGCTCGCAGAGGCACTCGGCGGTCGCGTCGCCGGTATGGACGGCTTCGAGATCGGGTACAACACGGTTCGGCGCGTTCGTGAGGATCCCCTGTTCGCCGACATTGAGGAGTCGTTCACCGTCTTTACTACGCACGGAGACACGGTGGTCGACCTCCCCCCTGGCGCGACGTTGCTCGCAGAGAACGAACACGGCGTCCACGCATTCAGGAAGGGCCACTGCTGGGGGGTCCAGTTCCACCCGGAGTACGACCCCAAGACCGCCCGCGAGGTGACGGAGGGAAAACGAGATCGCCTCAGTGACGCCCGGATCGCCGACGTGTTAGCCGGTATCAACCCGGAGGCGTACGACGACGCCTGCGAGGCAAAAGCCCTGTTCGACAACTTCGCCGCGTACGCACGTGACCTGAAAGCTGACCGAGAGGCGTCCGCGGTCGCGGACGGGTGAGACGCGGTCGATGACGGGTCCAGAGCACGGCCACAGGGGTCGATAGGACTCACAACGAGCGTGACGGGCACAGACATCGCCGACAACTACTTTCCGTCCGGTGGTGTATCGGAGCCTGATGATCGTGGGTCGGATAGACGAGTGGCTCACGCGGATCAAGACCGAGCTACAGCACTCCTTCGCCGAGGAGTACACGGCGCGTGAGACCGCGGGGAGCTTCTCACTCGGCGTCTTCATCACGATGTTACCGACGCTGGGGGTCGGACTTCTGTTGTTCGTGCTCTTCGCGTGGCTGTTCGACCGGATCAACCGCGCAGCGCTGATCGCATCCGTGGTGGTGTTCAACCCGGTGGTGAAGTGGGGGGTGTACGCGGCCAGCTTCACGCTCGGAGTGATGCTTCTGGGGCCAGTTCCAGGGGCGACACCGACGGAGGTGTCGTTGTCGGCCGGCCCGGAGATCGTGACCCGGCTGGTGGTCGGAAACCTCATCCTCGCCGTCGTCGCCGCCGTACCGGGGTACTTCGTCTGTCTCCGACTGGTGGAGGCGTACCGGACCCATCAGATAGACGTCGCCGACAAGGTGGCGGAGATAGTCGATCCGGACGAGGAGGATCTAGAGGGAGCAGCGATAATCGACGACTGAATCTGGCGGAGTTAGTCCATCGAGGAGAGAATAGACGGAGCGAACGCCGAAGCGTCCGACGGGCTACCGTTCGTCGCTGTCGAGCACGCGGATCTGATCGCCCCGCACTGTCACCGGGATGGGAACGGTCGCCTCGTACAGCTCGACGGTCACCTGATCTTTCCCTTCGTCGATGCGCTGCACCCGAGCCTTCTCGCCTTTGAACGGGCCGGCGATGAGCTCGACGATGTCACCTTCTCCGATTCCTTCCACGTCGGGCGTCGGCGAGAGAAAGTGTTCGACCTCCGAGAACGGACTCTCGGCCGGACCGTCCGCCCCCTGGATGACACCGCGAGCGTGCGGAATTTCGTCGAGGACTCGGGCGAACACGCTGCCATCAGATGCTTCGACCATCACGTAGCTCGTAAGTTGGTCGGGGGCGATAACCGCCTGAATCTCCGGCATCTCCTTCTCGGCGAGCATGTCGGCGACCGTGCGCTCTTGGCTCGCGGTGGTCTTGACCGAGAAGATCGGCATTACGCGCCGACCCCCGGGAGGAGGCTCATGATCGCGAATATCAGGAAGCCGATGACTCCGACGAGGACGATGCCTGCGCCGGCGATCTTCGACACCTGAAGGAACTCACCGGTGCTCGGCGTGCTCGCCAGCTTCAACACGCGAATGTAGCTGTTGAGGTCGTACGGAACGTTCATCTTACGACGGGGTTCGGCGCGAGATGGTTTTTACCTTTTGATGCGGACCGTGCCCGCGACCACCGTCGCCCTCCCGTCGCGTTGCTGGCATCAACCGACTCCCCACGCCTGCCCCCACGTCGAAAACAGATTTAAGTGGTTGAGCGCGTACCTTTGTATTGCATAGAAATGCCAAGACTATGCGAACAAAGTGTGCGGCGAATCGCTGGAACAGTCAGTATTCTCGGTATCGTGCTCGCATGGACTGTTCACCCGTGGTTGATCTGGATCACGGCTTTCGTCGGACTGAACCTGATTCAAAGCAGCTTTACGGGTTTCTGTCCAGCCGAGAGGATGCTGTCATCGTGCAGTGAGAGCGACAGGACGTGAAGCTCTCGAATCGTAAACACGGATATAGTAATTTGCACTATGCACAATAAAACTCAACTCGGTAGCGGTGATTCGAATGCCTGACGACGACGGAACCACGCGAAGCGTGCTCGGTCGGATCGGTCGGACAGCTGCGAGCCACCGGCGAGCGGTGTTCGCCGGCGTTCTCCTCTTGGTGACCATCTCGGTCGTCGGTGCTGCCGGCGTCCAGATGAGCCTCGGAATGGAGCTGTACGTCGACGACGACTCCCAGACGATGCAGGACTGGGAGGAGATCCAGGCGGACTTCGACAAGGGAAACGTCGTCTTCGTCGTCGTCGAGACGGACGATGAGACAGATCTATACGACCCGGAGACACAAGAACAGCTCTCGGACCTGTACCAGTCCTACTACGACGAGGTAGACGCTGCCGCCCTCGTGACCAGTCCCGTGCACCCGGTCAAGGCTGGGCCGGGCGGCGGGGAAGTACCGGACACGAGAGCGGACGTACTTCACTCGCTGAACTACTCGTACAACGAGCATCGGTCGAACATGGGTGTCATCGCGAACTTGCATCCGGACATTCAGGACACAGCGCAGTACCCGGCGATCCCCGACAGCGTCGACCAAGACGCGTATCCGATGGTCGTCGAGGACGCCGAAGACATGTTCGATGGCGGTGACACCGGCATCGTCATCGTGCAGTACGGTGACGTCGAGGTCCCCGAAGACCGGGACGGCGAACTGTTCGGCTTCCTACCAACGAGCGAGGACGAGATCGTCGAGGAGCAGCTCAGAGAGACCACCGTGAACGCAGACCTCGACGGAGTGGAGCTAACGTTCACCGGAACGCCAGTGTTCGAGGAGGCCGCCTTCGGGATGATGCTCCCAGAGATGATCCAGCTGTTCGCCATGGCGTTCGGGATCATCCTCCTCCTGGTCGTGGCGATCATGCACGGGCGGCTTCGGAAGACCCGGCGTGTCGCACTGCCGCTCGTCACGTCGTTGTCGGTCGTCCTGGTGATGCTCGGAATGATGGGGTTCGTTGGGTTCGATTTCAACGCGATCATGCTCGGCGTGATGCCGATCGCCCTCGGGCTCGCGATCGACTACAGTCTCCAGATCCAGACCCGATACGTCGAGGAACGAGAGCACGGCCGTCAGCCGATCGATGCTGCCGAGATCGCGGCGCGAACGACGGGTCGTTCCTTGGCGATCGTTCTCGGGACGACGGCGGTGGGGCTCGGATCGCTGTTGATCGCCGACGTGCCGCCGGTCCGGCAGTTCGGCGTTACCGTCGTGTTCAGTGTGCTCGCTGCGATGGTGCTCTCGGTCACGTTCCTCCTCGCGTTGCTGGTGACGTTCGATG
>JARVCL010000038.1:0-2933 GCA_040405695.1 Halorubrum sp.
ATCGAAAGACGGCCGACCCCAGAGCGTCCGAGAGCGGGGTCACCCGCGACGACGAATCGATCGCCGACCTCGAACGACGCCGTAACAGTTGCCGCTCGAGACCTCGGTGTCGACGACCGTGAGGTCACTCGCTTCGAGGTCCGACTCGAACTCTGCCGGATCGTAGACGTGGTAGAACCTGGGAACCGTCTCTCCGCCGGGGAGCGTCCAGTCGACGGTGGTGTCGAACCCGGTTTCGCGGTCGAACCGGTCGTGAGCGGTGCTCCACGCGCTGACGAGACCGACTCCAGTCGGCGCGAGAACACGGGCGAGTTCGTTCAGGCTTCGAAGCCGACGCGCTCGCGGCGAGAGGTGATGTAAGGTGGCCACGTACACTGCGAGGTCGAACGAACCGGTCTGCACCGGAAGCGCCGCGGCGTCCCCGTGAACGAACTCGACAGTCTCCTCGAATCCTCGATCACACGCCCGGGAGACCGCCTCACGCAGGAGTCCACGACTGAGGTCGACTCCGACGGCACTCTCGGCGTGGTCAGCCAACAGTTCCGTGTGACGGCCGTTTCCACAGCCGACGTCGAGTCCGCGGGCCCCGCGACGGCCGTCGAGAAACGACTCGACCTCCGGCCACGCGTACTCCCGCGTGGCGGCAAAGTGGCCAGCTATCCGGTCGTACGTCGACTGGAGGTCCATACGGTGACGTCGGCGTCGACGACTATATGTCCGATGACCGCGCCGTCAGGCAGGCTTCGAGTTGGGGAGACACGACGAACGTCACAGCGTTCCCATCGCCCAGAAAGCCACGAGGGTCAACGACAGCAGCACCGCGGCGTGTTTCGTCCCGTCGGCGACCGATCCTTCCCCGAGCTGTCCAGCGACGATCCCGGAACAGAGTGCCTGTATCGCCGCCGCGTGGAAGAACAGCTGTTCGTACGCGGACGTGTCGATGTCGCCGAGTCCGCCCGTGATACCACCGAGCCCGCCGCCGACCTCGGTCGTGCCGCCAGCGGTAGCCGCCTCTTCGACGGCGGGGATGAACGAGACCGACAGCGCCGCGATGACTCCGAGAAACACCAGAAACGAGAGATAGATGACGATCAGGTACGTCAACATCACCTGTCGGCGCTCGCGCCGGAGCGTCCACGTCGCTCGCGCCTCGTCGGCCGCGATCCGCAACACCGGAGCGACGTCGCCGCTGGCGTGCATCGCGTTGGTGACGAGCACGACTGCTCGCGACATCATCGGCGAGGAAACGCGCCGCTCCAGTCGGTGAAGCGCCGCCGTCGCGTCCGCGCCCCAGTCCATGTCGCGTTTGACCCGCTGGACGTCCGTCGTCAGCGCTTCGAGTTCCGAGTCGGCCACCCGCCGGAGGCTCGCGACGACCGACGTGCCCGCCTCGTTGACGCTGGCGAGCCGATCGAGGAAGTCGGGAACGGCCGACTCGATCCGCCGGAGGCGACGCTTCCGGACCTCGTAGACCACCGCGTAAGCGCTGAGGACGAACGCCGCGCCTGCGACGACCGCGGTGTCGACCTGCGCGGCGACCGCCGTCGGCGACCCCCACGAGACCGGATAGACGGCGACTGTCACCCCGACGAGGGCGACGGGTACCGCGGCCGCGAGCACGGTTCGAGGCGCGTCGATCACGTTGGCGACCGGCGATCGCACCCACGCCCGAAGGGTTCGGAGGCTGTCGTACGCTCGGAGTCGCTCGCGGCTGACCTGCCAGCGGTTTGTGACGCCGTCTCCAGTCGGACCGTGTGGCGACTTCGTGTCGGTGACGTCGCCGCCGTCGACCGTGTCGGTCGCGACGGTCACGTCGACGCCGCCGTCTGAAAGAGTGTCCGACCCCGCTCGTCTGGGGGTGCTCGGGCGCTCGACCCGTTCTGTACCGCCGACCCCCTGTGTGATGCTGTCGACGTAGACGGCGAAGCCGAACGTCGAAAGCGGCACCCCAACGTACACGACGACGCGTAACAGCGGGAGCGTGTCGTCTAACACGAGTCCGATCACGACGAGGATGGTGATGAAAAACAGCGGCCCGGCGACGAGCGTCGTGACGTACGCCTCGGCGAACGTCGAGAGCAGTTCCAGGTACTGGCGCTGTTTCGCCTCTGCCTCCTCCTGATAACGCTCGTACTGGTCCGCGAGAAACTCCGAGAGCGGTCGACCCGTGCCGAGAACGGACGCCAAGTTCTCTGCGAACTCCGCGAGGTCTTCGCTCGGCGTTCGTCTGGCGGTGTGCTGGAGCGCGGTCAACACGTCCGTGCCGAACGCGTTCATCTCTCTGACGGCGACGGACAACTCCGTTGCGGCCTCCCCGTACACCGCCTCGTTTTCGGCGAGCGTGTCCATCACCCGCGGAAACGGCATCCCCGAACGGGAGAGCGCGTAGACGAACGCGACCGTTCGGGGGAGCGTGGCGTCGATCTCTGCGGCGCGAGCGGTCGCCCGCTGGCCGAGCAGTGCCCAGCGTGCGTAGTACACGCCGACCGCGAGCGCCGATCCGACCGTTGCCGAGGCGACGAGAAGCAGGACGAACAGTTGGACGATCTCGACCTCACTGAGCCGGGCGACCCCGGCGAGGAAGTCGATCGCCTCCGGGAGCGACTCGGCGAGTTGTGTCTCGCCGACGTCGAGCGCCGTCAGGACGATACCGGCGACGTACACCCCGACGACGCTCCCGGCGACACCGAGCACACCGGCGTACAACAGCGTTCTGGATGCGTACTCCCGGTGTGTCCCGCCGACGTGTGCGGCTCGCATTAGATCTCGCTCGCGCTGACGCCGGCCATGGGCTGCGACGTAATCGCCGAAGAATGACAGCGCGAGCCGCGTGATCGCGAGGTCCGCTCGAACGGAGATTCGGGGGGTCGCCAGCGCGAGACACGCCGCGACCGCGACGACGAGCGGGAGGTAAACGATCATTCCACGCCGGT
>JARVCL010000039.1:0-2929 GCA_040405695.1 Halorubrum sp.
CGGCACTGACGAAGGAACACTTTTAACGAGTCGACCGGCCGAACTACTACTGATGGGACTGGAAGAGGAGATCGAAGAACTCCGCGAGGAGATCGCCGAGACCCCCTACAACAAGGCGACAGAGGCTCACATCGGGCGGCTGAAGGCGAAGCTCGCGGAGAAGAAAGAGAAACTGGAGAACCAGTCCTCGGCCGGCGGCGGCCACGGGTACGCCGTCGAAAAGCACGGCGACGCCACCGTCGCCCTCGTCGGGTTCCCGAGCGTGGGCAAGTCCACGCTGATCAACGCCCTCACCAACGCCGACAGCGAGGTCGGATCCTACGAGTTCACCACACTCGATGTCAACCCGGGAATGCTGCAGTACCGCGGGGCGAACATTCAGATCCTCGACGTACCCGGACTGATCGAGGGGGCGGCAGGCGGCCGGGGCGGGGGAAAAGAGGTGCTCTCTGTCGTCCGAACCGCCGACCTCGTGGTGTTCATGCTCTCCGTCTTCGAGATCGAGCAGTACGACCGGCTGAGCGAAGAGCTGTACGATACCAACATCCGGATCGACACCGAGCCGCCGAACGTCAACGTCCGAAAGACGCACAAAGACGGAATACAGGTGACCACCGGCGACGGCGTCGATCTGGAAGAAGAGACCGTCAAACAGGTGTTACGCGAGTACGGCTACGTCAACGCACAGGTGACGATCCCGCACAACCTGACGATAGACGAACTGGTCGACGCGGTGATGGACAATCGGGTGTATCTCCCATCGATGGTGGCGGTCAACAAGGCGGATCTCATCGACCGGGAGTACCTCCCGACAGTAAAAGAGGAACTGCGCGAGCGAGACCTCGATCCCGACGAGGTCGTGTTCATCTCCGCCGAAGAAGAGCGTGGACTCGGCGGACTCAAAGAGCGGCTCTGGGAGGAGCTCGGCCTCATTCGGATCTACATGGACAAGCCAGGTCGCGGCGTCGACTACGAGGAGCCGCTGGTGTTGTTCGAGGGCGCGACCGTTGGCGACGCCTGTGAGAAGCTCGGCGGACAGTTCGACGAGCGGTTCAAGTTCGCACGCGTCACCGGCCCGAGCGCAAAACACGACGAACAACAGGTCGGCAAGGGCCACGAACTCGCCGACGAGGACGTGTTGCGGATCGTCGCGCGGAAGTGACCGGTGTGTCGAACACACCACCGACGCCTCGTGTAGCCTCGCTCGCCCGGCGCGTGCCAAGAGTGGCCGAGAGGGGGAGGCCTGACGTCGGTTCGCTGCGCACTCACCCTCACGCAGTCGTGTGCAATCGGCGGTGAATCGGTGCTACACGTCCGGTGTCGTCGTCACACCGGCGGTACGTCGTGCCGTTCGACAGGGCTTGCAGGCGTTTTCTGGCAGCCTCGGTGCCGGCGGTGAGCGGGGCCGGATCGAACGCGTCCTCGCCGAGGTCCGCGAGTCGTGGCACTGTTTCGGGGGCGAGTCCCAGCGCAGTCGGGTCGGCCAAATGAGTCTCGGGCTCTGCAACCACCGTCGAAGACGCGCTCGAGCCGTCGAGCTGCGCGCCCGGGACGGCGGTGTAGTCGATCTCGGATCGGGTGAGTGCTCGCTGCACCGCGTCGTCACGCTCACGGGCCAGTCGCGAGTGGTCCTCGTTCCACACGACCCGTGTCGCGCCGATCTCCGTGGCCGTGCGGCACACGACGTCGGTCGGGTCCCCGTGGCGTATCACGAGGTCGCTCCCGTGGGTTCGGTACCAGTCTCGGAGCGCGTGGAGCGACCCGAGCATGAACGCGACGCCCAGTCCGTTGGCACGCGACAGGACGGAGTCGTCCAGAACGAACAGCGACACCACGTGGCCGTCGGTCCGCTTCGCAGCGTCGAGGGCGGTCGAGAGGGCCGGGTTGGGATACGGCCGAAGGTTCCGTCGGTGCCAGTGGAGCTGCATACACACGGCTAGGGACTCACGGGTCAGAAACGTTGTGGAGCCGGTGGGAGTGTCGTCCGGGGCCGGAGACGAGCGGGAACCCGCCTCGCTCTCTCGGTTCGGAGCGACGGGTGGTTCGAGTGGCGTTCCACCTGGACCCTCGACCGAAAGGGGCTTTTCACCCCGCCGTGATCCGTATCCATGATCACGGTCGCGCTCGCGGGCAAGCCGAACGCCGGCAAGTCCACGCTGTACACCGCCGCCACGATGGCCGACGTCGACGTTGCGAACTACCCGTTCACGACCATCGACGCCAACCGGGGCGTGACCGCCGTCCGAACGGAGTGCCCCTGTCTCGACCTGGCGGAACGCTGTGGCAACGACCGTTGTCACGACGGCATTCGCTACGTCCCCGTCGAACTGCTCGACGTCGCCGGACTCGTCCCGGGCGCACACGAGGGAAAGGGGCTCGGCAACCAGTTCCTCGACGAACTTACCAATGCCGACGTGATCGTGAACGTCGTCGACGCGTCCGGTGGGACGAACGCTGAGGGAGAGCCGGTCGAGGTCGGGACCCGCGATCCGGTGGCAGATGTCGACTTCGTCGAAGAGGAGATGGACCTCTGGCTGGCGGGAGTCGTAGCCGACAACTGGGAGGGAGTCGAACGGCAGTCCCGCTCACCCGACTTCGACCTCGACGAGGCACTCACAGCGATGTTGACGGGCGTTGGTGCGACCGAGGCGGACGTTGCGACCGTGCTTCGGGAGATGGAGTACCCGGCGGACCCGAAACGGTGGGACGACGACCACCGCGAGGCGCTCGCCAGAGCGATCCGTCGTCGCACGAAGCCGATGGTCGTGGTCGCCAACAAGGCGGATATCGCGCCGCCGGAGGCGCTCAATCGGCTTCGCGAGGCGACAGACAAGCCCGTGGTGCCGGCGACCGCAGACGGCGAACTGGCCCTGCGTCGGGCAGCCGAAGCGGGTGTCGTCGAGTACGACCCTGGGGACGCGACGTTCGA
>JARVCL010000040.1:0-16375 GCA_040405695.1 Halorubrum sp.
GTTTCCTCGACAGTCTCTTCGACGGTTTCCTCGACAGTCTCTTCGACGGTTTCCTCGACAGTCTCGTCCACCGTTTCGTCCACTGCCTTCTCCACCGTCTCCTCGACGGTGCGCTCAACGTCCTCCGACACCTGTTCGACGGTCTCTTCGACCTCCTTCGACACCTTCCCGACGCTCTCGTCGACCGCCTCCTCGACCTCCTCGGCACGGGGACGGCGGTCGACGCGCTCGTTCACCGCTTCCAGTTGCTCGATAACCGCTTCGACCTCGGTTTTGAGCGTCTCTTCGACGTTCTCGGTGACTTCCTCGGTCATCCACTCGGGGTCGAACCGCGCCATCTTCCAAGTTACGTGAACCGCATACGAGACGAGCACGCCGAGCCCGAACGCGGCTCCCACCCGACTGCCGACGACCGCGAAGAGGACGACGGAGACGAATATCAACAGTCCGTACGCCAAGTCGACGAAGAAGTCGACTCGGTTCGGATTCACCGCTGGCCTCCGTCGTCTGTAGTGGTTCGGATCATCGTCCTATCCGGGATTCACGGTCCAGCCGGTAATACCGATCGTTTCCGACAGCACTCGATCCGCCGAGTGGCTCGTGCGGCACTCGGTTCGGGTAACCGATCCGAACAACGATCGGCTCGGGCCGTGATCAGCCCGGCCCCCGGTCACTCCGAGCCCGCGGCGTGTCCGCCGCTCCGGGCGGGTCCATCTTCGACACGAGATCTGTCGGCTTCGAGCGCCCGTCGGGTCGCCGCGTCGATGCGCACGAGGTGACAGAGCGGGTTCCCTGGATAGACGACCGGGTTCTCCAAGACACCAATGAGCAGTCCGGTGAACGGTGCTTCGACGCCGATTGCGTCCTGTTTGAACGGGTTGGTGATCGTCGCGATTCGGTCCCCCTCGTGGACCAACGAGCCGCTCGCGAAGTGGGTGTCGACGATTCCGCCGGCGTCGGCTCGAAGCCACGTCTTCTCGTCTGCCCCAGCGATGACCGTCCGCCACCCGGGCCAGCGGACCGACTCTGTCTCCAGGAGGTCGTACTCGGCAAACACCGATCTGACACCCGCGAGCGCGTCGTCGATGAGGCCACGCTGGAACCGGTGGGCTTCGCCCATCTCGATGGTGATCGTCGGAATTCCGTCCGCTGTCGCCTCGCCACGGAGCGTTCCGCTCGGCCCCTCGCTGTCGATGACGACACTCGACCCGAACGCCATGGCGAGCCGGTAGACCCCCTCATCAGTCATGTCGCCGCGAACGTGGAGCATGTTGGTTCGCCCACGGGTCGAGGTGTGGAAATCTAAGCCGAAGTCACACGGGGCGATGAAGTTCGTGTAGATGCGGTGTGCCATCCGCCTCGAACTCGTCGACCCCGGCTTGCCCGGGAACGAGCGATTCAGGTCTCGGTCGTACACCGGGAGGTACCGCTGTTGTGCCAAGAACCCGGGCACGTTGAGCACGGGCAGACAGACGAGCGTGCCGGCCAGTTGGGAGAGATCCCACTCGTGGGCGACCTCACGTACCACCTCGATCCCGTTGAGTTCGTCGCCGTGAGAGGCCGCCGAGAGGAAGACGGTCGGCCCGTCACGGGCACCGTTGATGATCGTCACCGGGATCCGGACCGGGTCGCCGAGATACGTCTCGCTGATGCCGTACCGGATGTTCTGGATCTCCCCGGGGGCGACCGCGCCGCCGTTGTACGTGAAGGCCCGGTCGTCGTCCATGGTACCCGTCAGCGTCGGCTGGGGTTTATATATGACGGGACGTCGGCGGGTCGCGGAGCCGTCGTACGCGACGCGGCTGCCGTGCGCGGTCTGGCGTGATACGAGCCGGTTCATACAGGCCGGCCGATCGGGGACGCGTTCGTCCGTGTGTCGCGCGTGTCGGCGAGGCGTTTATATACGTCAGACGAAACGATACCGGGTGAGTTTTTATTGCGGCAGTCGCAGTTCGTCGCATGTCTGGGGACGCGGTTCGCGTGGGAGTACTGTCGTTGCACAACAGCAAGGAGACGAAAGCCATCTGTAACGCGGTCGACGACCTCGGTCACGAACCCGTCTGGCTTCGTGAGGAGAACGCCGCGATAAGCGTCGAGGACGGCATCGTCGAGATCGAACCCGCCGTCGACGTGATCGCCAACCGACTCTTGGTGTCGAACACCGATCAACCCGCGGAGCTGCTCGGGCTGGCGGCAACGTTCGAGCGCATCCGCCCGATGCTCAACGAGCCAGACGCGGTGCTCGCGTCGATCCACAAGTTCGCCACCGCCGCGACGCTGGCCGACTGGAACATCCGGGTTCCCGACGCACTGCTCGCACTGTCGAACGACCGGCTCAACGAGGACCGGGAGCGATTCGGCGACGTCGGCGTGTACAAGACCGCGATCGGCACGCACGGCGGCGGCACGTGGAAGGTTGACCTCACGGAGCGGGTGAACCCGAAGGTGGGGAACCGACAGGCGTTCCTCCAACAGCTCATCGACCGCGACGACGCCAAACACCGTGACCTCCGTGTGTACATCGTCGGCGACGAGATCGTCGGCTCGATGTACCGGTACGCTCCCGAGGGTGACTGGCGAACTAACGTTGCTCTCGGCGGCGCGGTCGAGGACGCGACCACCGACATGCCGAAGGAAGCCGCCGAGACCGCGCTGTACGCGGCCGACGTGATGGGACTCGACTACGCCGGCGTCGACCTCGTCGAGGGGTACGACGGCTGGTACGTCCTCGAGGTGAACCCGACCGCGGGGTTCAAGGGACTGTTCGAGGCGACCGGCACGAGCCCCGCTCCGCACATCGCCAAGCTCGCGATCGAGACGGCCGACGGGGACGTCGACGACGACGACGTGACGCGGCTCGCGACCAGACTCGACGACTCACGCCCATCGTGTGCGCCGACTCCAAAGCCCAGCCCGACCGAGCAGCCTCTGATCGGGTACATCGAGGAGGTGGTGGTCACGGGCACCTCCGGATCGACGCAGGCGCTCGCGAAGTCAGACACCGGAGCGACACGGACGAGCATCGACACCGGTCTGGCAGCCGAAATCGGCGCAGGACCGATCAAGAGCATGACCCGTGTGAAATCCGGAAGCGTGAAAGGCGGAAAGGCCCGACCCGTCGTCGACCTCGTGATCGGGATCGGGGGCAACCAACACACCGTCACCGCGAGCGTCGAGGACCGTGGCCACATGGAGTACCCCCTGCTCTTGGGCCGTGATATCCTCACCGACTACCGCGTCGACGTACGAAAACGCGCTGACGTCGAAGAGGCGGAACGCGGCGAAGCGGGCGAGATCTTAGAGGAGTAGGGACCGAGCCGTCGACAGGACCCACTCCGTGGCTCCCCCGCGTGCGCGAGTATCAGGACTCGTCCGCCACCCACACATATCACGTGCCGTGGCTCTGATACGGCCGTCACGCGTCGGCGATCGCTCGCATCTTGGCACGGCGCAGACCGTCGCCGTCGGCGTACAGCGTCTCGATCCTCTTCTGACGGCGAAATTACCGGGCGGGAGCACGTTTTCACGCCCGAGCGCACCGACGAGGGACAACTGGGCTGTCCACGTGCCGACGCCGTGGATCTTGGTCACCTCCGCGATCGCTGCGTCGTCGTCGGGGTCAGCGGCGAGCACACCCGCCGGGGGCACCGAGCCAACGACATCGACGGCGCGCTCACGGATCGCCGCGGCCGACGCGGCCGAGAGCTGCTGGTTCAGTATCGACACACAGCGCCGCCGGAACGGGTTCTCAGCGGGCTCGATGGAGAGCATTCCGACCCGATCGATCAGTCGGGGCATCACCGAAGCTGTCCGGAGTCGGGACGATGTCTTCGTCTATCGACACCGTCCCGATGTCGGGCCGACAGCACCGTTTCGGCGCGAAGTGAACTCACCTCGAGTTGTTCGTTTCGAGAATGGAAACGTTCAACCCGGACGGTTCCAACCGATTGATCATGCAACTCGAAGACGTACAGCAGGTGACGGTGCTCGGGGCTGGAAACATGGGCCACGGCATCGCCGAGGTGGCGGCGCTCGCGGGTTACGACGTGGTCATGCGCGATATCAACGAGGAGTTCGTACAGGACGGATACGACCAGATCGAGTGGTCACTCGGCAAACTCGCGGAGAAAGACCGGATCACGGAGTCGGAGGCGACGGCGGCACTCGACCGGGTCCAGCCGGTCGTCGACCTCGAAACAGCAGTCTCGTCTGCGGACGTCGTCATCGAGGCGGTTCCCGAGAAGATGTCGATCAAGAAGGAAGTGTACGAAGAGGTCGTCACACACGCTCCAGAAGAGACCGTTCTCGCGACGAACACGTCGAGTCTCTCGGTGACGGAACTCTCTGAGGTCACCGACCGGCCCGAGCGGTTCTGCGGGATGCACTTTTTCAACCCGCCGGTCCGGATGGACCTCGTCGAGGTCATCTCCGGTGCACACACCGCCGACGAGACGATGAATCTGATAGAGGGACTCGCCGAAGAGATGGGGAAGACGCCCGTCCGCGTGCGCAAGGACAGCCCGGGGTTCATCGTCAACCGCATCTTGGTCCCGCTGATGAACGAAGCGGCGTGGATCGTCGAGACGGGCGACGCCACCATCGAGACCGTCGACTCCACGACGAAGTACGACATGGGCCTCCCGATGGGCTCGTTCGAACTCGCCGATCAGGTCGGTATCGACGTGGGATATCACGTCTTGGAGTACATGCACGAGGTACTCGGCGAGGCGTACCGTCCCTGCCCGCTGCTCGTCGAGAAGGTCGAGGCCGGCGAACTCGGAAAAAAGAGCGGATCGGGGTTCTACGACTACGAGAACGGCGGTGCGTCGATTCCGACCGATGCTGTCGACGCGACGGTTCGACGACGCCTCTTGGCAGTGATGGCCAACGAGGTTGGCGGGCTGATCGAGGCGGATGTCGCAGACGCGGCCGCTATCGACCGTGCGGTGACGCTCGGCGCTGGGTTCCCTGACGGGCCAGCGAAACTCGCCGACGCGGAAGGGCTCGACACGCTGTGTGACACGCTCGATTCGCTGCACGCCGAGACCGGGGAAGCTCGCTACGCGACGACCGACGGCCTCCGTGCGGCGGCCGACGCCGGTGGATTCCACGGCAGCGCCGACGAGAGCGGGACGGGTCCGGAGTTCGACACGCTCAACGTCGCCATCGAGGGCGCGGTCGGTCACATCGAGATCGACCGTCCGCACCGGATGAACACGATAAGCAGCGAGCTCTTAGACGAGTTGGCGGTCGCCATCGACGAGTTCGACGGCGACGACGCGGTGCGGTCGATCCTCATCACCGGCGCGGGCGACCGTGCGTTCTCCGCCGGCGCCGACGTCCAGAGCATGGCCGCCGGCGGCGGGGACCCACTCGAAGCGGTCGAGATATCCCGGACCGGACAGCAGACGTTCGGCAGGCTCGAGGCGTCCGACACGCCCGTAGTCGCCGGAATCGACGGCTACTGCCTCGGCGGCGGAATGGAACTCGCGACCGCGGCGGACCTCCGGGTCGCCTCCGAACGGTCCGAATTCGGTCAGCCGGAACACAACCTCGGCCTGCTCCCCGGGTGGGGTGGTACACAACGGCTCTCCCGGATCGTGGGCGAAGGCCGAGCGAAGGAGATCATCTTCACCGCCGACCGCTACGAAGCCGAGACGCTCGCGGAGTACGGCTTCGTCAATGAGGTGGTGGGGAACGACGAACTCGACGACCGAGCGTGGGAGCTCGCCGACGACCTCGCCGCCGGCCCGCCTATCGCCCAGCGGTACACCAAACGCGCGATGCACGCCGGACGGACGGACGCCGAAGCCGGCCTCGAAGTGGAAGCACAGGCGTTCGGCCACCTGATGAACACCGAGGATCTCATGGAAGGGATGACGGCGTTCATGGGCGACGGCGAACCCGAGTTCGAGGGGAAGTAACGGAACGAACGGATCGTCGCGTTCGGCCGTACTGTCGACTTCAGAGGTCGTCGCCGGTCGCGGCGTGGATCGCTCGTCCGCGTCGGTGACCCTACTCGAGATCGAATCGGTCGAGCCGCATGACCTGCTGCCACGCGTCGACGAAGTCACGGACGAACGTCTCCTCTTCGCCCTCGCTCGCGTACACCTCGACGATTGCACGGAGCCGGGCGTTCGATCCGAAGACGAGATCCATACGAGTTGCCTCCCACTCGAGTTCGCCCGTCTCTCTGTCGCGTCCCTCGAACACGTCCGTGTCGTCGTCGGCCGGCTCCCACTCCGTATCGTTGTCGAGCAGATTCACGAAGAAGTCGTTGGAGAGCGTTCCGGGTCGCTCGGTGAGGACACCAAGGTTGGTGTTCTCGTATGTCGCGCCGAGCGCGCGCATGCCGCCGACGAGCGCAGTCATTTGTGTTGCCGTCAGGTTCAACAGCTCCGCCTTGTCGACCAACAGTGCCTCCGGCCGATGGTCGTACCCTGCACCGAGGTAGTTCCGGAAGCCGTCCGCGTCCGGTTCGAGCGCCTCGAACGACTCGACATCGGTCTGCGTCTGAGTGGCGTCGGTCCGCCCCGGCTCGAACGGAATCGACACGTCGTAGCCGGCGTCGGCCGCTGCCTCCTCGACGGCGACGTTGCCGCCGAGGACGATCAGGTCGGCGAGCGAGACGCGAACGTCGTCGTCGCGTGACTCGTTGAACGATCGCTGGATCGCTTCGAGGCTGTCGAGTACGGCCGCCAGCTCGTCGGGCTCGTTCACCTCCCAGCGCCGCTGAGGCGCCAAGCGGATCCGGGCTCCGTTCGCGCCGCCTCGCTTGTCGCTGTCGCGGTACGTCGACGCGGACGCCCACGCGGTCTTCACCAGCTGCTGGACGGTCAGATCTGACTCGCGGATTCGACCCTCGAGGTGAGCGATCTCGGACTCTCCGACGAGTTCGTAGCCAGCCTCGGGGATCGGGTCCTGCCACAGCATCTCCTCGTCCGGGACCTCTGGGCCGAGGAACCGCGACGGCGGACCCATGTCGCGGTGGATGAGCTTGTACCACGCCTTCGCGAACGCCTGCTGGAACTCGTCCGGGTTCGCACGGAAGCGCTCGATTATCTCCCGGTATTCGGGGTCCTTCTTCAGGGCGACGTCCGTCGTCATCATCATCGGTGCGTGCTTCTCCGACGGATCGTGAGCGTCCGGCACGGTGTTCTGTGCGGCCTCGTCGACGGGCCGCCACTGTACCGCACCTCCGGGCCCCTCGTGGACCTCCCACTCGTACTCGAGCAGGTTGTCGAGGTACGAGGTGTCCCACATCGTCGGCCAAGCGTTCCACGCCCCTTCGATGCCGCTCGTGATCGTGTCGGGACCGTTTCCGGAGCCGTGGTCACTCTCCCAGCCCGTCCCCTGCGCCTCGATGGGGGCTTCCTCGGGGACAGGACCGAGGTCCTCGTCGGCCGCACCGTGTGACTTGCCGAACGTGTGACCGCCGGCGATGAGCGCGACGGTCTCCTCGTCGTTCATCGCCATCCGGCCGAACGACTCGCGGATGTTCTCGGCGGACTGCAGCGGGTCCGGCTCACCATCCGGCCCTTCTGGGTCGACGTATATGAGCCCCATGACGCTGGCACCGACGGGGTCTTGGAGGTTGCCTTCCTCGTCGCGACGCTCGGCCTGGGGTGCCTCCATCTCGTCTTCTGGCCCCCAGTACACCGACTGGTCGGGTTCGAAGGCGTCCTCGCGGCCGCCGGCGAAGCCGAACGTCTCGAACCCCATCGATTCGAGTGCGACGTTCCCCGCCAGAACGAGTAGGTCCGCCCACGAGAGCTGTCGACCGTACTTCTGTTTGATCGGTAGAAGGAGCCGACGCGCCTTGTCGAGGTTCGCGTTGTCCGGCCAACTGTTGAGCGGGGCGAACCGCTGGGTCCCGCCGGACGCGCCGCCGCGTCCGTCTGTGGTCCGGTACGTGCCGGCGCTGTGCCACGCCATGCGGATGAAAAACGGTCCGTAGTGCCCGTAATCCGCAGGCCACCAGTCCTGAGACGTCGTCATCAGGTCTTTGAGGTCCGCTTTCACCGCCTCGTAGTCGAGCTCTTCGAACGCCTCGGCGTAATCGAACTCCTCGCCGTACGGGCCGACGTCGCGCGCGTTCTGGTCGAGCCCGGACAGATCTAGCTGGCTCGGGTACCAGTCGTGACTACGTCCTTGCATCATCGGGTCTCCGCTGTAGTCGGGTCGGATATCATTCGCTTCGCTCCCGGAAGTATCCACCACAAATCAAAAAAGCACCTATATCGTTTTCGTTCTCCAATAATAGTAAGATAGTTTTTCATTTTACAAATGTGACTTTGAATATGGTTACTGTGATAGATTTCGTTACGGATGCCGATTCGAGTCGGCGCCCAGTACGGCTAATCCCCGGACCCGTCAGCGGGCCGTGACGACTTTCGAGTGGTGAGTGGTCTGACCCGCTACCCGTCACCTTTTATCGCCGCGGGGGTGTTAGGTTCCAGACATGCCGAAATACTCGACGGGCGGCGGCGGTGGCGGCGACGACGGCGACGCCTGCGAGCTGTGCGGGCGCGAGACGACGAACCTCAAGCGTGCGAACGTCGCCGGCGCACAGCTGCTCGTCTGCTCGAACTGTCGTCCTCACGACGACGCCCAGAAGTCGGGCGGTCCAGGCGGGTCGGGCGGAAGCCGGGGCGGAACGGGCAGGTCCAGCACGGGTACCAGCTCGGGGAGTTCGGGCGGATCGGGTCCGACGGACGGGCCGAGCAGCCGATCACAAGAGATCGCCAACAAACAGGCCCGAGTGTACGATGCTGCCACCGGCGATTCGAGCCACTGGGAAGAGGAGGGAACGAACTACGAGGACGACCGGCTCCCGTACCTCGTATCGGGATACGGCGACGCTGCGCGCGACGCCAGACAGGACGCCGGGCTCACCGTCGACGAGTTGGCCGAGGAGCTCGATGCCGACCCGGACGACCTCCACGCGATCGAAGATGGTCGAGCGGCGACCGCGAACGTCGGCGGCTCCGTCGTTCGCGCGGTCGCGGAGCGGCTGGATGTCGAACTCGTCGACGAGTGAGTCAACAGAGAGCGCGAGGTGCCCGAACGGGTGACGGCGGCGAATCGCCACACCGGAGTCGATGCGTACCGTGGTGGATCGCTCGCTTTGAGTCGAAACGACCAACCCCCCACACGTCTGATTCCTCGGCAATGGCGGCGATTCGTCGATGACGGCGATCAAAGACAGCGTCCACGGACACGTCCGGCTGGGTCCGGCTGCGGTTGAGCTGCTAGACACGCCCGCGTTCCAGCGGCTGCGGCACATCAAACAGCTCTCGACCGTCCGACTCGTCTATCCATCCGCGAACCACACCCGCTTCGAGCACAGCCTCGGGGTCTACCATCTCGCTCGCCAGGCGCTCGACGGCCTCGGGGTGGACGACGACACTGCTGCACACGTCCGTGCCGCAGCGCTTCTCCACGACGTCGGACACGGCCCGTACGGTCATCAGACTGAAGGTATCATCCGCCGGCGTACCGGCCGCGACCACGACGAGGTCGGCTGGCTGTTGACCGATCCGGATCGTGAGCTCTGTCACGTCCTCGAAAGACACGGGCTGGATCCGGAGCGTGTGGCGTCGCTGATCGCGGGTGGCGGCGGTGTCGGTCAGCTCGTCTCGGGAGAACTCGACGTGGACCGGATGGATTATCTCGTGCGTGACGCCCACCACACGGGTGTCCCGTACGGCACCGTCGACACCGGACGGCTGGTGAACGAGCTTCGACTCACCGGCAGCGCGGAGTCGAACGCCGGAGCGGGGCGTCCCGGCGGTGGCGCCGACGCAGAGCTGGTTCTCGCAGACGGGAACGTCGCAACCGCCGAGAGCCTGCTCGTCGCCCGATCGCTGATGAACGCTGTGGTCTACCGTCACCACGTTTCCCGGGTCGCCGGCGCGATGCTCGAACGCGCCTGCGAGCGGTACCTCGATCGGACCGACGAGAGCGTCGAGGCGTTTCGACGCATGGCCGACCACGACCTCCTCGTCGCGCTCCGCGATCACGCCCCCGAACTCGGCAGTCGCATAGAGCAGCGCGACCTCTACAAGCGTGCCGTCTGGGTCGGGATCGACGACGTCCCGACTGGAACCGTCGACGCCGGCCACGACGCCGAACTCGCGGCCGAACGCGAGATCGCCGACCGCGTCGGGATCGACCGTGCGTCGGTGATCGTCGACGTGCCGTCTCGCCCCGGCCTCAAGGAGTCCACCGCCACCGTCGTCGTCGACGGCGTTCCACAGCGGTTGGAGGACGCCTCCGACCTCGTCGCGGGTCTCCGCGCCGCTGAACGGCGACGCTGGACGCTGGGCGTGTACTGCCCGGCCGAGCAGGTCGACGCCGTCGCCGACGCCGCGAGGGACGTGCTCGGGGTTCGGCCGACCGGTCGACCGACGTAGCCACGCTTGCAGGCGTGTGACCGGCCGACCGTTCGAGACACTAACCGCTGGAGTGGGCGGTGCTGTTTGGCCCTCGCAGAACCGTCGAACTACTCCCCGCGGGAGCGTGGCACCGCCAAGACGGGCCGATCGCTCGAGAGGATCACTTCCTGTGTGACGCTCCCGAAGACGGCTTTCCCGGCCGGACTCCGCTTGCGACCGGAGACACAGATCGTGTCGGCGTCGACCGCCGCCGCTGTGGCACCGATCTCGGTAGCTGGGTCGCCGCTCGTCTCGTGGTGAGTCGACTCGACTCCGGCCGCATCGAGCACCTCTTGGGCGCGACGGACCGCCGAGACTTGGCTAATCGACGCACCCTCGGGGTTGTCGGTGAACACGTGACAGAGATGCGCGGTTACGCTGTCTGCTGCGTCGGGGAGGTCGGCGACCGCCCGCGCCTGTGCGACCGCCCGCTGTTCGTCGTCGTCGATGGCGATGAGCACGTCGTACATACTCGCCGATCGCCTACACGAATTATAAACCGTGGCGATTTCGAGATCAACGGCTGTGTTGAAATTCATTAACTCTGATACGTGCTCCGTGCTGAATACCGCGCACGAATCTTGCACGACAGTACTCGAAGAAGCTTCGATGAAGTCACCGCAAACGCGTTTCGTGATTATTTGTCGGGCGTGCCGGCTTGTCCAGAACGGCGGCGCTCGAAGGCTGCCCGAACCGCTTCCCCAGGGTTGAGTGCGTCGAGTTCGCGTTCTACGTTCACCTCGGCGTACTCCTCAGCTCCCGCGGGAGTTTTCTTGAGAATGTTGACGTGGTACAGATACGAAAGGCGCACCAGCCACCGGGCGTGGTCGTAGTCGTCTGGATGTTCGATGTAGAAGGTCGTCCATCCCGACTGGTCGAGGAGGTGGTGGACGCCTGTGTGAACCTCCTCGATCAACACGTCACGGAGTGCCCGCAGGTACGCGATGTCGAGCATCCCCCACGAGTGAACGTGCCCGATTTCGCGTGGCCCAACGCGCCACTCTGTTCCTCCGAACCGGTGTTCGCCGACTGTCACACCTGGCCACTCTCCGACCTCGTTGATTAGCTGTTCGACGGCCTTCTCGATTTCCTCACGGGTCGTATTACTCACGTTAGATAGTGGCAATCAGTAGATTTAGCGTTTTCCAACGCTTGGTGCCCATGGGGATAGAGACGAGAAAGCTGGAGTGACCAGTCCGTTCAGATGACTGGCGACTGCTTCATCCATCCTCTACATTCAGCAGGCACTTAGCGATCTGCCGATATTCTGTCAGAATTGGTCTGCTGCATACAGGGCGCAAATGTGGCACAGACCGAGAGCCGATTCGCAAGGCGTGACCGGTCGGTACCTGCTCTATATGCTCACGGTTCGAGCCGCATTGGCTGGCGCTGGCGGTACGTAAGCGTTCGCCAGACCCACTCAACCGGGCCGTACCGGAAGCGTCCCATCCACCACATCGACAGTGGGATCTGGATCGTCCAGATGAGCACGACTACCCCCAGTAACTCGACGCGGCTCAACTGACCGAACAACCCGAGTCCGTGACCGTAGAAGATCGAGGTCGCGATGACGGTCTGGAGCAGATAGTTCGTGAACGCGGTCCGACCAACCGCAGTCAACCCGTTGACGATGCGTCCATCGCGAAGCCTCCGACACAGCAGCATAATCCCTGCGAGATAGCCGGTTGCAACGAGCGGAGCCCCCCAGTAGTTGAACTGGAACGCGAGCGTGAGGACCGGAACCGTCTCCCATGCGAACTCCGAGCGGACCCACACGCCGACGAGGACGAGTGTAATTCCGACCCCGCCGACGCCGACCAGCATCCGCTGGTAAAAGCGTGTGCTCCGCTTGTTGGATATGACCCCCCACTTGTAGAGCGACATTCCGATGATCATCAGTCCTCCTACCGACCAGAACAACTCGAAGGCGAAGCCGAGTGTGTGATACTCGAAGACGACGGGGACGCGGTGGGCCATCTGATCGAGCCAGCCGCTCTGGTATATCTCTATTTCTCGGTCGGGCGAGAACTCCGCGCCGAACGCAGCAAGCAACTCTTCCTCAAGGAGGGTCTGCTCATCCTCGGCGCTAAGGAGATACCCTACACCCAACAAGAGGTAAAGGACCGAAGGGACTGCATACAGTACCACGCCGAGTATGAACTGACGAAGTGGACGCCACTGCCAGACCCAGACCACGAGGAAACCACAGAGTGCGTAAGAGACGAGAATGTCGCCGTACCAGAGTAGGTACGCATGGCCGAGACCGATGACAAGTAGCCAGAACGTCCTCGAGAAATGTAGCTTTCGGCCTGATTGCCCCTTCTGAGCTTTTAATTCTAGAAATAGAACTATCCCGGCGCCGAACATGAACGTAAACAGCGTGAGGAACTTCCGTTCGAAGAACACGTGACTGACTAGCCAAGCGAGATAATTTGCGCCGGTGAAATCTCCGTAGAGGGTCGGATTGAACTGCGCTATCGTCGGTAACCCGAACAACCAGATGTTGATGACCAAGATGCCGAGCAGGGCGAAGCCGCGGAGCGCGTCGAGGGCGACTATCCGGTCGGACGGGTCCGTTGGCTTGGCCCGTTCTATGTCCGGTGTTGGTGCCGGTTTATGCGGGGATCTGGCGGACATCATAATTGTCGCCCCTTGTTTAGTTATCAGAGGGTAATAACTTACACGCTGGTTCCCGGGGGGTGGAGAACGACAGTCAGAGTGTTGTATATACTCAACAGTCGATTAGGCGGGTCTTGACAGAAAACGGGGAGGTTATCAGGTAGCTGCTGCATACACAGCGCGAATGTGGCACGGGTGAGAGGCAATCTGCGGAGTCTGGTGGTCGATCACTACAGTACGCCCGAAGACATGTTCTGAGGCTCGGGTGAATACCGTATATGAAACGCCGGACTGTCTTCGCTGGCGCTTCTCTCTTCGCCATGTCCGCTGGGGCCGGTTGTCTCATAGTGTTTAGGGACGTGTTTTACCCGTAGAGGCGCTGGGATTGGTAATAGGACGGCTCGATGAAATCACACTCGAAGAACTCTACGAGCTAAAGGACCAGATCGACGAGTGGAAGCCGCGAGAGCGTGTTCTCGCGGCGATTGAGCGCAAGCAGGGCGACCAACTGGAGACGCTGGCTGACCGCCACGGTGTCGTCGAGAAAACGATTCGCAACTGGCTCGATCGGTTTGAGGAAGAACCGATCGAGCAAGCGCCCTACGACGCTCCTCGACCGGGAGGCCCAGCAAAGATCGAGGGAGAAAACCGTGAACAGCTGTTCGAACAGCTGCAACAGCCGCCGACTGAACTCGGCTGCGACCAGCAAGCGTGGTCAGCGAAGCTCTTGCTCCACCACGCTAAAGAGGAGTATGGCGTCGAATATCACGAGAACTATGCCTACGACTCGTTGAGAGAGGCCGGGCTGTCCCTGCGGACAACGGCCTCGCCACCACGAGGCGGACCCCGAAGAGAAGGCCGAGTTCGAAGAGACAGTCGAAAAAACGGGCTGAACTGAGCGAGAAAACCGTCGTTGTCGTGGATCAGTTCACCAAGCACGTCGGAACCGTTCAGCGGCGTGGCTGGTACCCAATCGGTTCAGATCCGACCATAGAGACGGCAACCACAGTCTCGGAGGATGAACTAGTTTTGGGTTGAATCGCCATCTATTCATGGTTATTCTCACCATTCAAGGACCGTTTTTGAATCTCTGAGTTGAACTACCGGATAAGCGTACGAAATTGTATGGATTTTAGCGCTCCTGAATACGGTTGTCACTCTTGAGTGGCGGACCCAGCGAGATCTCAGCGGGTTAGTCGTGTGGAATCAACGACGAGGCAACGAGCTCAACACACTCACCCGCAGTCAGCACGGGTGCGTAGTCCATCTCTCCGTCGACACCTGCTTTCAGCAGGAAATCGGTGAGCCGCCAGATATTGTACAAGAGGACCGCGAACACGAAGTAGAACAGACGAACGCGGTAGTCTTTCGAGGAGGTCTTCGCGAGAAAGTCGCCTTTGATCGATTTGTACTCGCTTTCGATCTGCCACCGGCGGCTGTAGCGCTGACAGAACGTCTCGGCTTCCTCGGGACCGACTCCGAGATTCGTCGCAAAGACGGCCGTCCCCTCACCACTCGTCGACGGCACGTACAGGAGCCGCATTGGATGCGATCCAGATTCTACATGGACAGAAGCCGACTCAACAGCCACCTCCTGGTCGTCTTCCTCCATTTGTTCGAGTACATCCCGTTCGGAGCTGGAGACCCGCTTCGGAATGAGGTAGTTCACATCGAGGTTTGAGAGTGTCTGGAACACTTGTATCGAGTCAAACTCTCGATCACACAGCACCGTCTCGATCAGAACATGCTTTTTCGCTCGTCGAACGAGCCGTCGCACAGTACGATGGATCTGATTCGACGGGTTCTCATCCCACTCAGAGCTCTCTCGAACTGGTTCCACGGCGAGAACGACCGGGATATTCTGTCCGATGATCGAGAGCGTTGCGAATTTGAAGGCTCGGCTGTCTCTATCTTTGGTCCCGCTGACCATCGGCATCTCCTCGGTATCCCCGTAGTAGGGAATAGTCGTGATATCGATCGCGGCAGTGACTGGCCTTCGAAAGGATGCTTCTGAGGCGATCACGGAAAGCAAGCGGTCCGTTATTTCATCGAAGCCGTTCACGAGCTCTTCGGGATCGAACTGCTTGACGGTGCGGAGGTGGGTGTCACCGTGGGGACCGTACTCTTCCCCACGACGGTATTGAAAGCGAGTCGCTCCCTGCCCGGTTCCGCACCGAACCATCCCCATGAACGTCTGTAACTCGAAAAATTGCATGTCCTCGTACGAGGCGTTCGGCGCCCGATCAGAGTCGAAGTGTCCAAAGGCGTGATCACGCGCAAGGCGCGTCGTCTGGATGATCTTCTCCTGTGAAAAGGATTCGTCTTCTATTGAGTCTGCGGCTTCCTCAGTATCCTCGACGATCTCTGCCTTTGGCCGAACCTCGGGCGCTGGGATGTTACGATCGTGGACCTCTTTGACAACAAAGTGTGCGGCAGCGTGGACGTATTCGTGGGTCGCGTCATCGAATCGGTTCCGCCATGCCCGCGAGAACGCCGATTCGTCGGGCACTCGGCTGAAACCGAGGATAGTCGCCACTTCCGGTTGCCGGGTGAGTCGTCGAGTGAAGTTGGCGTATGAGTCACCCGTTATCTCCATGAACACGAACGAGAGAACCATTGCGCGAAAAGAGAGCGGCGCAGGATGCCACGCTGGATACCCGTCTTCGATAGCATCTATCGAATGATCGAGCTTCTCGAACGCGGTGACGAGATCGGTTTCTTTGAGTTTGTTCCGAATAGTAATCCCCAGTTGGTACGCTTCACACAGAGAGCGCATTCACAGACGGTAGTCGCGAGTTGAGTCGTCAGAACAGTGCATGTGATTTCTGAGGCGGTTAACAGTAAAGTGGTCTACTTACTCCATATCTGTCATTTGGATTTTATCGACGAGTGGTCGATCGCTACTCTTGTACGTGATAGTCGATCCGACGTGATTATTAGCGAATGCTTTGGCTTCATCTGTTTCAGAAAACCCCATTAGATCCGGCCCTATATCCTCAATCACGTCTATTTTGTTGGCGTAAGTGAGCTCAGTCGCATCCGATAAAGTATCCAGTTCGGTTGGTATTGGCCTCTTTTTGCCAGTTCCTCCCGGAATCTCCCGGTCGACACGAGAGTGGTCTGAAATTACGGTCTCCCCCTGTCCTGTTGTTCGATATATCGAAGTGATATGGAAAGAGTCCGTACGTGAGGTACAGGACCAGACGAGGTGTGTAATGTCTTTAAAATCCTCAACAGACCCCCGTCTGGGTTCCGGGACCGGGCCCCGCCCTACATTCAGCAGGTATGTCGGCCAACGACCCGGTATCAAATCAAAGTTA